>NZ_BMQE01000041.1:0-64846 GCF_014647955.1 Planomonospora antibiotica
CGGCCGACTGGTCGCCGTAGCGGATGTTCACGCCCGCTTTGGCGTAGGCGGTGCGGCGGTGTTCCAGGGCGGCGTTGTAGAGCTGCCGGTGGTCCTCCAGGCACGCGGCGAGCGCCGCCGCCTGTCGAGTGGTGGGGCGCAGCAGAAACTTGAACGACCTGCGCACACCCACCTCCCCTCACGTTCGGTAACGATAACACCACGATCTCGGCCGACGTCGGTAAAACCGGGAAGGGCATCCATGATGCGCGGACCTGACAGGTCAGGGCACGCTCGGGCCTGGGCGGCCCTCCCGCCCCCGATTCCCCCCTCGCCTGAAGGCGACGGTCCCCTGGGGAGGATCTGATGGACGCGGGCCGCGGTCCTGGCGGATCCGTCCGCCGGTGGTGCCCTGCGGCGCCTCCTGGCCGTAGGGTGTCGGCAGGTCGCACGGCGATATGCGTGCATAACGGGATGTACCGGATTCGATAGGGGTCAGCTCGATGCGTCGCGCCCGCCGACTGCTACTGATCATCGGCGCCGCCGTGGTCCTGATGGGCGTCTGCGGCGCCGGTGCGCTCTACGCGTTCCAGGTGAGCCTCGACGGCGACATCACCCGCCTGCCCAGCGCGCTGCCCACCGACGAGTCCGAACGGCCCCCGCCCGAGCCCGGCGTCGGGGAGAACTGGCTGCTGGTCGGGACCGACACCCGCTCCGAGGAGACCACGACCGGCGAGGACGCGCAGGGGGAACTCTGGCGGCCGGGGCAGCAGCGCACCGACACGATCATGCTGATCCACCTCTCCGAGGGCCGCAATCTCGTCTCCGTGGTCTCCATCCCCCGGGACTCGTGGGTCACCGTCCCGGGGAAGGGCAAGGCGAAGATCAACGCCGCCTTCTCCTGGGGCGGTCCCGCCCTGCTGATCAGAACCGTCGAGAAGCTCACCGGCGTCCGCATCGACCACTACGCCGCGATCGACTTCCGGGGGTTCGCCGCGGCCGTCGACGCGATCGGCGGGGTCGACGTCGACATCGCCGAGACGGTCCACGACCCCTACCGCAAGGTCACCTGGAAGGCCGGCAGCCAGCATCTCAACGGGGAGAAGGCACTGCTCTTCGTCCGCCAGCGCGCCAACCTCCCGGGAGGCGACCTCGACCGGATCAAGCGCCAGCAGGCGCTGCTGAACTCCATCGCCGACAAGGTGCTCAGCGCCGAGACGCTCACCAACCCCGTCAAGGTCAACGACCTGCTGCGCGCCCTGACCAAGGCCTTCAGCGTCGACGCGGGGGTCACCACGGGCATGCTCAGGTCCCGGATGCTCGACCTGGCCGGTCTCGACTCCCTCGACTACGTCACGATGCCGGTGGAGGGCACCGGCACGAGGAACCGCCAGAGCGTCGTCCTGCTGGACATGCCCGAGGTCCGCGCGCTCAGCGCGGCGATCCAGGACGACCGCATCGACGACTACGTCCGGGAGCACGACAGCGGCAACGCGGTGGACACGGTGCGCTGACCGCCCGCGCCCCGGACGGCCTTTCGGCGCGGCGGAACGCGGGCCGGGGGCGGACGCGGCTCCCGTCAGGACGCCGACCGGGTCGCGCTCCGACCGGGCCGCGAACCGGTCAGGCCCCGGACCCCGGCCCGTCATCGGACTCCGGATCCGCGTCGGTCGCCACGTAGCCGATCACCTCGCGCAGCTTCTCCACCGGTACGGCCCCGCGGCGCAGCAGCCTGGGCACGGCCGTGGTCAGGTCGAGGATCGTGGACGGGACCGAGTCCGCGCAGGGGCCCCCGTCGAGATAGACCGAGACCGCGTCGCCGAGCTGCTTCTCGGCCTCCTCCGCCGTGGTGGCGGCGGGGGCGCCGGAGCGGTTGGCGCTGGAGACGGCCATCGGGCCGGTGTCCTTGAGCAGGTCCAAGGCGACCGCGTGCAGCGGCATCCGGAGCGCGACGGTGCCCTTGGTCTCGCCCAGGTCCCACGAGAGCGACCGGTTCACCCGGCAGATCAGCGTGAGCGGGCCGGGCCAGAAGGAGTCGACGAGGTCCTGGCCGTACGGCCCCAGGTTCTCCACCAGCGCGTTCGCCGCGCGCACGGTGCCGACGAGGACGGGCACCGGCATGTCCCGGCCGCGTCCCTTCGCCTCCAGCAGGAGGTTCACCGCGGACGGGGTGAAGGCGTCGGCCCCGATGCCGTAGACGGTGTCCGTCGGGAGCACCACCAGCTCGCCGCGCCGTACGGCCGATGCCGCGTCGGTCAGGCCCGCCGCCCTCTGCTCGGCGTCGGCGCAGTCATAGCGTCTGCTCACGGCGTTCCTTCCTGTTCCCGGCCGGGATCCTACTCCTGGCCGAAACGAGCGGTGACGAAGCGGTCCCTGCGGGCGAGGTCCTGCCGGCTGCGCACGTCGCGCCAGCCGTTCTCCTCGGAGAAGATCAGATAGACCGGGGTGCCCTGCTCGTCGGCGTGCTCCACGGCGACGAACCCGCCCGGCCGGAGCAGCCTGCGCGCGGTCCGCTCCACCGCCCTGACCTCGTCGAGGCCGTCGCGGCCGGAGCCGAACAGGGCGCGGTGCGGGTCGTAGTCGCGCACCTCGGGGTCACGCGGGATCGCGCCCGGCGGGATGTAGGGCGGGTTGGACACCACCAGGTCCACCTGGCCGTCGAGCTCGGGCAGCGCGTCGGCGAGGTCCTCGGGGTGCAGGTGCACCCGGCCCTGTCCCTGCTCCAGGATGTTGCGCTTGGCCCACCGGTAGGCGTCCGGGTCGACCTCGACCGCGTGCACGGTGGCCAGGGCGACCTCCTGGGCGATGGACAGCGCGATCGCGCCGGAGCCGGTGCCGAGGTCCACCACGACCGGGGAGGCGACGTCCATCTCCTGCAGCCGCTCGATGGCCCAGCCCGTCATCACCTCGGTCTCCGGGCGCGGCACGAAGACGCCGGGCCCGACCTCCAGGGACAGGTAGCGGAAGTACGCCCGCCCGGTGATGTGCTGGAGCGGTTCGCGGGCCTCGCGCCGGGCGACGCCCTCCCAGAAGAGCGCGTCGAAGTCCGCGTCGGCCACGGTGTGCAGCTCGCTGCGCCGTACGCCGTGGACATAGGCGGCGATCTCCTCGGCGTCGGTGCGCGGCGACGGCACACCTGCCTCGGCGAGCCGGGCGGTGGCGAGGGCGATCTCGTCCAGCAGAAAGGTCATGGCGGGGGTTCTAGGCGTGGGCGGCGAGCTTCTCCGCCATCTCGGCGTCGAGCAGGGACTGGATGACGGCCGACAGGTCCCCGTCCAGCACCTGGTCGAGGTTGTAGGCCTTGAAGCCGGTGCGGTGGTCGGAGATGCGGTTCTCGGGGAAGTTGTAGGTGCGGATGCGCTCGGAGCGGTCGACCGTGCGGATCTGCGACTTGCGCTCGGCCATCGCCGCGGCGTTGGCCTCCTCCTCGGCGATGGCCTGCAGGCGGGCCCGGAGGATGCGCATGGCCGACTCCTTGTTCTGGAGCTGGCTCTTCTCGTTCTGGCAGGAGGCGACCACCCCGGTCGGGATGTGCGTGATGCGCACCGCCGAGTCGGTGGTGTTGACGCTCTGGCCGCCGGGGCCGCTGGAGCGGTAGACGTCGATGCGCAGGTCGTTCGGGTCGATCTGGACGTCGACCTCCTCGGCCTCCGGGTAGACCAGGACGCCCGCCGCGCTGGTGTGGATGCGGCCCTGCGACTCGGTGACCGGCACGCGCTGCACGCGGTGCACGCCGCCCTCGAACTTCAGCCTGGACCAGACGCCCTCGTCGCCCCTGGCCTTCACCGCGACCGTGACGTCCTTGTAGCCGCCGAGGTCGGAGTGGGTCATGTCGATGATCTCGGTCTTCCAGCCGACCCGCTCCGCGTAGCGGAGGTACATCCGCAGGAGGTCGCCGGCGAACAGCGCCGACTCCTCGCCGCCCTCACCCGCCTTGATCTCCATGATGATGTCCTTGTCATCGTTGGGATCGCGCGGGACGAGCAGGTGGCGGAGCCTCTCCTCCAGCTCGGGGATCCTCGCCTCGAGCTCCTTGGCCTCCTCGGCGAAGGCCTCGTCCTCGGACGCCAGCTCCCTGGCGGTGGCCAGGTCGCTCCGGACGCCCTCGAGCTCCCGGTGGGTGTTGATGATCGGGGTCAGTTCGGCGTAGCGCCTGCCGAACGTGCGCGCCTGCGTCGGGTGCGCGTGCACGGTGGGGTCGCCGAGCTTGAGTTCCAGCTCCGCATACTCACTGAGCAGCTCGTCGAGGTTCACCGCACGTCCTTCTTCCTTCTGGAAAACCCTCGGCCGCGGAAGGCCGCTGGCAGAGCCCGCCTCTTCACCACGAACGCCGACCCGGGCGCACCCTCCGCGAACGGTGGGTGGTTCCGAGCCGGCGTCGGGAGCTGGGCTACTTGCCCGTGGCCTTCTTGCCGAAGCGCTTCTCGAAGCGGGCGACCCGGCCGCCGGTGTCCAGGATCTTCTGCTTGCCCGTGTAGAACGGGTGGCAGGCCGAGCACACGTCGGCGTGGATCGCGCCGTTCTTGGCGGTGCTGCGGGTGGTGAAGGTGTTGCCGCAGGTGCAGGTCACCTGGGTGGTGACGTACTCCGGGTGAATGTCGGGCTTCATGACTGTCGTCCTCTCCAAGGCGCGGTCGCCGGGTCGCCAGGGTCCACCCCCGCGGAGGCGGGGAGAACACACTGAGGTGCGAGTGGGCGGGAACCGGAACCGCTGCGGTTCGGCTACCAGTGTGCCAGATCCTTCAACCATCCCAGGCCACAAGACATTCCCCCGCCCGTCCCGCCCCTCCCGGGGAGAGCGGGAGGGAGGAGGTCCTGCGACGCCGGACGCCCCGGCCCCCGCCTGCGGGAGGGATCCGGGGCGTCCGCCGTACGGCGCGCGGGGTCAGTCGCGGTCGGAGCTGACCGTCGTCTTCTGCACCTGGAGCAGGAACTCCGCGTTGGACTTGGTCTCCTTCATCTTCTCCAGGAGGAGCTCCAGAGCCTGCTGCATGTCCAGCGCGTGCAGCACCCGCCGCAGCTTCCAGACGATCTGCAGCTCGTCCTTGCCCATGAGGATCTCCTCCTTGCGGGTGCCGGACGCGTCGACGTCCACCGCGGGGAAGATCCGCTTGTCCGCGAGGGCCCGGTTGAGCTTGAGCTCGGCGTTGCCGGTGCCCTTGAACTCCTCGAAGATGACCTCGTCCATCTTGGAGCCGGTCTCGACCAGCGCCGTGGCGAGGATCGTCAGCGAGCCGCCGTTCTCGATGTTGCGGGCGGCGCCGAAGAAGCGCTTCGGCGGGTAGAGCGCCGTGGAGTCGACACCACCGGACAGGATCCGGCCCGAGGCCGGGGCCGCGAGGTTGTAGGCCCGGCCCAGACGGGTGATCGAGTCGAGCAGCACGACGACGTCGTGGCCCAGCTCCACCAGCCGCTTGGCGCGCTCGATGGCGAGCTCGGCGACCGTGGTGTGGTCCTCGGCGGGACGGTCGAAGGTCGAGTGGATGACCTCGCCCTTCACCGACCGCTGCATGTCGGTGACCTCTTCCGGACGCTCGTCGACGAGGACGACCATCAGGTGGCACTCGGGGTTGTTCCGGGTGATCGCGTTGGCGATCGCCTGGAGCACCATCGTCTTGCCGGCCTTGGGCGGGGAGACGATGAGACCGCGCTGGCCCTTGCCGATCGGGGCCACCATGTCGATGATCCGGGTCGTCAGGATGTTCGGCTCGGTCTCCAGGCGCAGGCGCTCCTGCGGGTAGAGCGGCGTGAGCTTGTTGAAGTCGGGCCGCTGGCGGGCCTGCTCCGGGTCCATGCCGTTGACCGTGTCGAGGCGGACGAGCGCGTTGAACTTCTCCCGGCGCTCGCCGTCGCGCGGCTGGCGGACGGCGCCGGTGACGACGTCGCCCTTGCGCAGGCCGTTGCGGCGGATCTGGGCCAGCGACACGTAGACGTCGTTGGAACCGGGCAGGTAGCCGCTGGTCCGGACGAACGCGTAGTTGTCGAGGATGTCCAGGATGCCGGCGATCGGGATGAGGACGTCGTCCTCGCCGACCACGGGCTCGCCGCCGCCCTCGAAGCGGTCGCGACCGCGGCGGTTGCGCTCCCGGAACCGGCCGCGGCGCCCGCGGCGGTCGTCGTCCTCGCCGATGCCGTGCTGGTCGGTGCGGCCCTGCGGGCCGCGGTTCTGGTCACCGCCGCGCTCACCGCGCTGCTCGCGGTCTCCACGCTCGACGCGGTCCCCGCGCTGCTCACGCTCGCCGCGCTCGCCGCGCTCTCCACGGCTCTGCCCCGCGTCGGCGGCGCGCTGGTCACCGCGGCCTTCACCGCGGCCTTCACTGCGCTCACGGCGGCTCTCACCGCGCTCGCCGCGCTCACGGCGACGCTCGCCGCGCTCACGGCGGCTCTCGCCGCGCTCGGCGCGGCCCTCGGTCTGACCGGTCTCGGCCGGCGCCTCCACCGCGGGAGCGGCGGCGGCCACCGGCTCGGGTGCGGTGACGGGCTGCTCGGCCACGGGCTCGGCCGGGGCGGCGGAGGCACGGGAACGTTCCCTGCGGCTGCGCGCGGGGCGCTCGGCGGCCGGTTCCGCGGCGGCGGGAGCCGGAGCCGCGGGGGCGGCGGGCGCGGCGGCGCTCTCCGCCGTCACGCCCTGCTTCTCCTGAATGGCCGCGATCAACTGGCTCTTGCGCATCCGCCCGGTCCCGCTGATGCCGAGGCCGGAGGCCATCGCCTGAAGCTCGGGCAGCACCATGGCGGACAGGCCGGTGCCGGAGCGACGACGCGGCGACTTCGCCGCGGCGCGGGTGGGGGTGTCGCCGGCCGCGGGCTGTGCGCCGTTCGCGTCGGAGAGGAGTTCGGTGGTGTCGCTCACTAATGGGTCCTTCCCAGGGGTCGGGCGTGGCCATGATCAGCCAATCGTCCCGGTGGTGCGATCGATCCGGTGGGACAGACCGGGTCAGGTTGCACGTTGTGGTCCTGTCGCGATCCTGTTGCGATCCTGTTGCGATCCTCGACGGCCCGGGAGGGCCGTCGCCACTGTCGGAGAAGGGCACATCCACGCACCCGCCATCGAGACCCGCCGACGGTGAGGCGCGGAGGACACCCCCCGGATTGCTACCGGCAACCAGATGTCGAGGTGTTTCGAACGCGCATGTCCCCTAAAACGCCGCCTCTCCTTGCCCCGCTCGAATGTGGACCATTCGGAGGCGGCGGATTCGGGGAAGCCACTGCGGCGTTCACGCCTCGTGGAACGGGACGTGAGGCAACGATGTGTGGCTGACAAGCACGCACCCAGCACGGGGGCATCTGGTGCGGCTATCAGCCTAACATCACCAGCGCACACAGCTATTCCCTGAAGGCCGAAGAGGCATCAACGTGTCTCGGGAGAAACAACGCACGCACCGCGGGTTTCGACATCCAGTGGCCGGATGTGCCAGTCATTACCCACTTCTGGTGCGATCAAATCCTGCTTATCCCCCGTGGAAAACGCAAGGACCGTGGGACCCGCGCCCGAGACGACCGCGGGGATCCCGAGCGCGCGCAGCCGCGCCACCAGCTCCGCCGTCCGCGGCATCGCGGGAGCCCGGTAGCCCTGGTGCAGCCGGTCCTCCGTCCCGGCCAGCAGCAGTTCGCGCTCCGGCCGCCCGGTCAGCGCCGCGACCAGCAGCGCGGCCCGCCCGGCGTTCGCCGACGCGTCGGCGTGCGGCACGCTCGCGGGCAGCAGTCCCCTCGCCGTCTCCGTGGCCAGGCGGTGCTCCGGGACGAGGACCACGGGCCGTACGCCGGCGTGCGGGAGCAGTTTCGCCATACGCGGAACACCCGACGGCTCCGTCCAGGCGACCGTGAGCCCGCCGGCCAGGCAGGGCCCCACGTTGTCGGGATGCCCCTCGATCTCGGTGGCGAGGGCGAACACGTCGTCGTCGGTGAACTCCGGGGGGCTCCCCGGCGGGGCCGGCGCCGTACCGTCCGGACGCGGAGCCGCGGCGTACGGCGCGGCGGCCAGGGCCCGGGCCGCGAGGATCCCGGCGCAGATCGCCGCGGAGGACGAGCCCAGCCCGCGCGCGTGCGGGATCCGGTTGACGCAGCGCAGCCGGATGCCGGCGGGGCGGGGCAGGCCCATCCTGTCGAAGGTCCTCCGCATCGTCGCGACGATGAGATGGCCGCCGTCGAGGGGGACCTCGCCCGCGCCCTCACCCTCGACGGAGACCTCGGCGGTCTCGGCCGCGCCGCCTGGGGAGGGTTCGTAGAGGGTGGCCTCCACCTCGTCGTGGAGGGCCAGGGCCAACCCCAGCGTGTCGAATCCGGGGCCGAGGTTGGCCGAGGTCGCCGGAACCCGGACGACCACCGTGCTGTCGGTCATGCGTTCCCTTGTCGAGGAGCCGGTGGGATCAGGCGAGTTCGAGGGCGCTCGCGGCGGCGTGGGCGTCGATCGGGATCGTGATCGGGGTCGGCGCGCCGGAGATGGCCCAGTCGGGGTCCTTGAGCCCGTTGCCCGTCACCGTGCAGACGATGCGCAGGCCGGGCTCGACCAGCCCCTGCTGGCAGGCCTGGAGCAGACCGGCCACGCTGGCCGCGGAGGCGAGCTCGACGAACACGCCCTCCTCCTGCGCCAGCAGCTTGTAGGCGGCCGCGATCTGGCGGTCCGTGACGGCCTGGATGACGCCGCCGGACTCGTCCCGCGCGGCCTCGGCGAGCTTCCAGGAGGCGGGGTTGCCGATGCGGATCGCGGTGGCGATCGTGTGCGGGTGGGTCACCGGGGCACCGTTGACGATCGGCGCCGAGCCGCTGGCCTGGAAGCCGAGCATCCGGGGCGTCCTGGTGGCGGTGCCGTCGGCGGCGTACTCGGTGTAGCCCATCCAGTAGGCGGAGATGTTGCCGGCGTTGCCGACCGGGATGCAGTGGACGTCGGGCGCGTCGCCGAGGGCGTCCACGATCTCGAAGGCCGCGGTCTTCTGTCCCTGCAGCCGGAACGGGTTCACCGAGTTGACCAGCGCGATCGGGTAGTTCTCCGAGAGCTTCCTGGTCATCTCCAGGCAGTCGTCGAAGGAGCCCTCGACCTGCAGCAGCCGCGCCCCGTGGACCAGCGCCTGCGCCAGCTTGCCCATGGCGATCTTGCCCCGGGGCACGAGCACCGCGCAGGTCAGGCCCGCGCGGACGGCGTAGGCCGCGGCGGAGGCGCTGGTGTTGCCGGTGGAGGCGCAGATGACGGCCTTCGCGCCGTCTTCGACGGCCTTGCTGATGGCCATGGTCATGCCGCGGTCCTTGAAGCTGCCCGTCGGGTTCAGCCCTTCGACCTTCAGGTAGACCTCGCAGCCGGTCAGCGCCGAGACCCTGTGCGCCGGGACGAGCGGCGTGCCGCCCTCCAGGAGCGTCACGACGGGCGTCTCCTCGGTGACCGGAAGACGGTCACGGTATTCCTCGATGAGGCCACGCCATGCCCTGGTCATGATTGCTCCTCCCGCACGCGGCTTCACCGCGCGCGCCCTACCTGCGGTGTTGGGCAACGAGTCTACGGGCAACCGCCTGACCCCCGGGATGCCGCGTCCACCAAGTGGACAACGGCCCCCCTCGATGCGGCCTCCCGCCAGGAGACACCGGGGAACGGCGGGTAGGGTCGACAGGGCTTGACAGACGGAACCCCGGACGATCTGACAAGGAGCGCAGCTGTCATGACGGGCGGAGCGGCGATCGGCCTGCCCCCGATCCGGCACAACGACTACTCGCCTCTGGACCCCCCCGGGCTCGGCGGCTGGGAGCCGTCCCTTCCGGTGAGCGTGGTCATCCCCGCGCGCGGCGGGCAGCACCGGCTGGACCTGGTCCTCGCAGCCCTGGCGGCGCAGAGCTACCCGGACCACCTCATGGAGGTGATCGTCGTCGACGACGGCAGCGAGCCGCCGCTGCGGCTGCCGGAGATCGCCCCCGCGGACACCCGGATCGTCGCGGCGGACCCCGGGGGGTGGGGCATCGCGCACGCGGTCAACTCCGGGGCGGCCAGGGCGGACGGCCTCGTGCTGCAGCGGCTGGACTCCGACATGGTCGTCTGCCGCGAGCACATCGAGGCGCTGGCCCGCTGGCACCACCTGAGCGACCACGTGGTCGCCATCGGCGCGAAGAAGTTCGTCGAGGAGCCGCCGGCGACGCCCGCGCGGGTCCACGAGGCGGTGCGCGGCGGCTCCCTGGGGGACGTCTTCGACCTGTCCGCGGCGGTGCCCAGCTCCACCGAGGAGACCATCGCCCGGCTCGACGGCCTGCGGGCCAGCCGCAACCCGTACCACGTGTGCACCGGTCCGACGGTGTCGATGCGGCGGGAGGTCTTCCACGCCGCGGGCGGGCTCGACCCCGCCGTGCCGAGGGGGGAGGACACCGAGTTCGCCTACCGGCTGGCCCAGCACGGCGTGGTGTTCGTCCCCGACATGGCCGCCCAGGCGGTGCACCTCGGGCTGCCCGCGCAGCGCCTCGACCGGGACCGGGCCCTGCGCCTGGTCTCCCCCTACCTCGCCCACCGGATCCCGCTCCGCCGGGATCTGCGCAAGGACCGGGAGAGGCGCTGGCTGGTGCCGTACGTCGAGGTGGTGCTGCACGTGGACGGCGCGGCCGAGGAGCAGGTGCGCCGGGCGGTGGGCGCGGTGCTGTCCGGGTCGGTCGGCGACGTGGCGGTCGCGCTGGTCGCCCCGTGGCCGGAGCCGGACGGGGAGCGCCGCCCGGTGCCCGACGGCCCGGACTTCGAGCTGCTGCTGATGCGCGAGCACTTCGCCCACGACGAGCGGGTGCGGACGGTCACCGGCGTCTCCCCCACTCCGGCGCCGGTCCCGTTCCGCTACACCGGTCCGGTCGCACTCCCGCCGGGCCCCCGGACCCTGGAGAAGATGATCGGCGCGCTCCAGCGGGACCGGCTGGGGATGCTCACCGTCGACCTGGGCGCCGACGGCACGGCGGTCCTGGAGCGGACCGAGGCGCTGGGCCGGGCCCTGCTGCTCGGGGCCGGCGACCCGGCCGCCGTGGCCGCCTCGGTGCGGGCGACCCACGGCGCGGGGCGGGGCGAGCGCACCGAGTTCTGGCCGCCTACGCAGGCGGACCCGGGCGGGGCCGGAGCCGCCCCGGCGAAGGCCCCGGCTCCGTCCCCGGCGAAGGCCCCGGCCCGGTCCCCGGCGGCGGCCCGGGAGAGACCGCTCCAGGGCCGGGACGGGGCGCGGAGGCCGGAGGCGGACGGCCGGAGGCCGGAGGCGGACGGCCGGAGGCCGGAGCCGGGCGGTCGCGGTCCCGCGGAGCCGTCCCTCCGGAAGGCGCGTGCGCTGCTCTCCCGCCTGCGCACCGTGATCGGCCAGGATTAGCGGTCGCGGGAACGCCCGGCCGGAGGCGGGTCGTGCGGGCTCCGGCCGGGTAGGCGGGCGGCGGCCGCCCGGGCGAGGACGACGACGCCCCGGCGGCCCCGTCACCGGCGGCGGATCGCCCGCTTCACCGACGTCAGCAGGCTGTACTGGACGACCTTCCGGGAGGCCGCCAGCTCCTTGCGGAGCGATCCGACCTCGCGTCTCAGCTCCACCGCGCTCTTCCGCCAGCGGCCGGCCTCCTCCCGCCACTCGGCCACCTTGGCGCGGAGGCGTTCAGCCTGCCGGGCCTGCTTCTCCGCCTCGGCCCTGGCCCGGTAGGCGCTCCGGCGGCCCGTCGGCGGCCGCGCCTCGGAGGTGAACCCGCAGGTCTCGCCGTCCGTCCAGAGCGTGCCGAAGACGTCCTCCACCGCGTCGTCGAGGTCCTCCCCCTCCGCGCGGACGACCTCCGCCCGGGCGAACGCCGCGGTCCGCTCCAGCCGGGCCGCGACGATCCCGCCGCCGGGCTCCCGCGGGGGCCCCCCGTCCTCCGCCAGGAGCACCGCGACCAGGCCGTACTCCCCCTCCTCGGCCAGGTCGATCAGGCCGGCCAGGGCGTCCTCCTCCGGCACCCAGCCCGCGGGCAGCCGGAGCCGGTACGGCACCGCGCCCCACGAGGCGGGCGCCGTGCGCACCCGGGGCTCATGGGCGTAGTGACCGCGGATCAGCACCAGGTCGAGGTCGGGGTTGGTGAGCGGGGCCCGCCCCTCGTCCCGGACGCGGTCCCAGGGGCCCTCTATCGTCACCGCGACGTCGGGGACGGTGCCCGCGAGCACGGCGTCCACCGTGGCGCGGACGTCGTCGTAGGAGAGGCCCGCCTCCCCCGTTCCCGGGGGCTCGACGACCACCTCGACGTAGGGGACCTTCCACTGGCGGGCCGGGTGGGAGCGGAGCCAGCGGTAGGTGGGGATGCGGTCGGCGACGAACGCGTGGCTGACCCGGTCGACCGGGGCCTTGTCCCGCATCCGCATGGTCGGGCCCAGATGGAAGGCGCGGGCCCGGGGTTCGGGGACGAAGACCGCGCCCGCCTGCGCCAGCCGGTAGCCCATCTCGGTGTCCTGGCCGAGGATGAGGTCGGTGTCCATCGGCCCGGCGCGGTCCAGCAGCGCGGCGGAGACCGAGGTGGCGCCGCCCACGTGCAGGCTGAACGCGCGACCCGGCCGGTCGGTGAGACCGCCGGTGGACTCGATGAGGTCCACCAGCCAGGCGTGCGGCTCGGCGGGCTCGAAGAGCGCGGCCAGGTCACCGGCCGCGGCGACCTCCTCGGGGGTGGGCCGCGGGGCCGGGCTGAAGCGGATGTAGCCGGTCACCGAGAGGTACGGCGCGGCGTGGTGCCAGCGCATGTGGGCCTCGACGGAGTGCCGGTCCAGGACCACGTCGGAGTCCAGCCAGTGGATCACGTCTCCGCCCGCCTCGCGGAGCCCGGCGTTGCGCGCGTGGGCCCGGCCCGGGGTGGGGCAGACCACCAGCCGGGTGTTCTCCGGCCGGAGGGCGGGCAGGCGCAGGGGCGGCTCGCTGCCGTTGTCCACCACGACGACCTCGGTGAGACCGGCGGGGTAGGTCTGCCCGGCCAGCCCGGCGAGCGCCAGGTCGAGCTTGTCCTGGCTCCCGTAGGCGGGGACGACGACGCTGACCCGCAGCGACGGCGTCCAGGCTCCGGACTCGGGCAGGACGAGACCGCGGTAGTCGTTCCCCCTGATCCGGGGGACCTTCCGGGGGGTCACGGCGCCAGGATCCGGCTCGGCCGGAAGCCGCGCCACTGGTTCGACGCGACCCGCAGGAAGTGGGCGAGGGGCAGCCGCCAGGTGTGCCGGGCGCTCGCCCCGCGGCGCAGCATGTAGCCCAGGCCGTGGGTCCGGTAGATGCGCGCCCCGGCGGCGTGCGCGGCCTTCAGGAAGGCCGCGTCCACCCCCCGGGGCAGGCCGGGGAAGCCGCCGGTCTCGCGGAAGCGGTCGCGCTCCAGCAGGATCGTGCCTCCGGCCACGTGGTCGGACCAGACCTCGCTGGTGTAGTCGGTGCGCCGGATCGTCACGTTCAGAGGCTCCAGGTAGAAGAACTCGGCCGCCGTCCCCACGATCTCCGCCCCGGAGTAGGAGAGGGCCAGGAGGAGGTCCGACAGGTGGTCGGGACCGTACCAGTCGTCGTCGTCCCACTTGGCGACGTAGTCGCCGCCCGCCGCCGACGCCGCCAGGTTGAGCACGTCTCCGAACGGCGTGGCGGCGTCGGCCTCGACCACCGTGACGGGCAGCGGGCAGGCCTCGACCGCCCGCCGTACCGCCTCGTGGGCCGCGGGGAAGCCGTGCAGGCCCAGCAGGACCTCGGCCCGCACCCCGCGCTGCCGGGCGAGCTGGCCGAGTGCGGACTCCAGCAGGCCGGGACGCATGCTGGCCATCACGACGCTGACCGTCGGCGCCCCGGGCGGGGCCCCTCCTCCCCGGCGGGCCAGGCCGTGGCGGCGCAACCGCACGCTGTGCTCCTCGCGGCGCAGGGCCGCCGTGCAGTGCGGCGTGTCCCGCGGGGGTTCGGCGAGCCAGTCGCCGTCGGCGAGGAGGTTCGCGAGCGCGGGATCGGCCTGGATCACCCAGGCGGGGACCTCTCCGGCGTGGAGCGGGACTCCGGCGGCGGCGAGGTCCAGCAGCGGGGCCAGGACCGCGGAGGTGGCCGCGCCGCCCTCCGGGGCGGCATCCGGCCAGTGCACGCGCAGGCCGCGCAGGGAGTGCGGGCTCTCCGCCGGGACCGTCCACCGGCCGTGCTCCCAGTGCAGGTCCGCGACCCCGCCCGGCGGGTTCCGCACGAAGCCCGCCGGGGTCGGATCGGTCTCGCGCGCGCCGAGACCGATGACAGCTGTCATGAGGGGTTCCTGACTCGTTCGAATATACGCCGATCCATCAGCATACGGACGTCAATACTAGGCAAACCGGGTGACAGCTCCGGTGGCAGTCGTCAACTGTCCGCTATGTATATTTCCGTTGTGAAAATCGCACCCGAGGCGGTTCGGAGCGCCCTCGTGGTGCGGGCGGGCGGGCCCCGCCGCGACTGCGTCGTCGCCGTCTCCGTCTGGATCCCCGCCTCCGCGGTCGCGCTCGTTCTGCCGCGCTGGGCCGACCTCGACCCGTTCAGCGTCCGGGGCGCGGCGCTGCCTCTCGCCGCCGGTGCGCTCCTCCTCGCCCTCGCGGTCGGCGCGGCCGTGTCCCTGCGGCGGTCCCGGGACGCGGTGAGCACGGTGAGTTCCGCCGCCGCGGGCCTGCTCGCCGCCTGGGTGATGCTGACCCTGCGCAGCGCGCTCTACGGCACGCCGTACGGGTTCAGTCCCCTGGACGGGGACATGGGGCGGATGTCGGCGATGGCCACCCACTACAGCGTGGCCTGGGCGAACGGGGACCCCCTGGCCGTGGGGGCGCCCTCGGAGTACCCGCCGCTCCAGCCCTGGCTGATCGGGCGGGCCGCCGCGCTGCTCGGTCTGGAGCCGTGGCGCCTGCTCGGCACCGCGGAGATGCTGTTCCTGTCGTGCGCGGTGGTGCTCTCCTTCACGCTGTGGCGCCGGCTGGTCCCCGCGCCCGTCGCTCTGGCCGCCTCCGCGGCCGGACTGGTCGCGTTCCACGAGCCCGCGAAGGCGTTCGTGATCCTCACCGTCGCCGTGTTCGTGCCATGGGTCCTGCAGACCCTGTGGACGCCTCCGGCCGGGCGCCTGCCCTGGCCGCTTTCGGGGGTCGTCGCCGGCCTGATCCTGTGCACCTACCTGGGCCCGTTCATGCTCGGCGTGTTCGGGCTCGCCGCGCTCGCCGCGGCGGCCCTGCGACGGAGCGGGGACCGGCGGGGCGACGTCCTGCACATGATGAAGGTCGTCGCGGTGGCGGCCGCGGTCTCCGGCTGGTACCTGGTCCCCTACGCCTTCGTCCTGCTCACCCGGGGCGGCCAGACCGTGCAAGACCTCTATGTGAGCGCGGGGATGCTCGCCTTCCCGCCGCCCCTGGGGGAGGTCTCGCTCCTCGGCCTGCTCCAGGCGACGGGCCTCGCCGGCGCCCTGTGGTACCGCCGCACGGTGTGGTGGGCGGCCCCCATGCTCTGCCTGATCGGCGGCCTCTACCTCTACTGGGCCGTCATGGCGGCCCGGTTCGTGCTGACCGGCCACACCATGTTCTTCCACTACGTGCCGCGCGTGCTGGGGCCGGTCCTGGCGATCTGCGGGGTGCTCGCTCTGGCGCAGGCCGGCCCCGCGCTCGTCCGCCGGCTCGGACGCACCCCGCCGCACGGGCTCGGCACGGCGGCTCTGGTGATGTTCACCGCCTGGTGCGGTCTCACGCTCGGCCGGGCCTGGATGCCCAACGCCGACCGGACCGCCCCGAACCCCGCCGCCGTCGCCCACCAGCAGCCGTTCCCCGACGGCCGCAGTCCGCGGTTCGCCGCGCCGGAGCACATGCTCTCCGGCTTCCCCGCAGCGCGGGTCGCGCGGGCGGTGGGCACGAAGGCCCGGCCGGTGACGCTCTCCTGCGACGAGCGGCTCTTCGCCTTCCTGCCCTGGCGGGCGTATCTCGCCGTGGACCGGACCGCGGCCAACAGCATGGCCCGGTGGGACGACCGGTACGCCGAGGTGGGCCGGCTGGCCGCCGTCTCCGACCCCGGCGAGTTCGCCCGGCGTTCGGCGGCCATGCGGCACGGCTCGATCGACGTCTTCGTGCTGTGGGACGAGGGGGACGTCTGGTCGTGGAAGGATCTCCGGTTCCGCCCCGGCCAGTTCGGGGAGACGGCCTTCACCGTGACCCGCGGGCTGCCGGGAGGCCTGGTCGTGGCCGTACGGCACGGCACCGGCCGGTGACAGCGGGTCCTCGGCGGGTCTGCGTGCGGCTTCACTGACCACGAACAGGCATATAGGTCGTCTACTTACCTTAAAATCACCCTGACCCCACGTTTGACAACCACCTCGGGCGATTCAGTACGTCGCCGTCACCAGTCGTGAAAGGCCCGTTATGCGTTCTACGACGCCGCGCCGTCTCGCCATGATGGCCGCTGTCGCGGGGACCGCCGGAGTCCTGGTGCTGCTCGTGCTGGTCCGGCTCGGCGCCGTGGACGCGGTGTCCGCCCTCCAGATCGCCCTCTCCCTGGCCACGCTCGCCGCGCTCGGCCTGGCCCTGCTCTCCGTACGGCGCGCCGACGGCAAGGTCCTGCGGCTGGACCGCAAGGTCGCGGCGCTGCGGGAGCGGCTGGAGCCGGTGCCCGCCCGGCTCGACGAGTTCAAGGAGGTCCGGGCCGACCTGGCCCGGCTCACCGCGGCGATCGACCGCCTGGAGAAGTCGGTGCGCGAGCTGGAGGACCGGAGCGCCGTGGGGACCGCCGACGTCCTGACCTCGCTCGGTGAGGACAGGATCGAGGCGATGACCCGCAACTCGCTCCACACCGGCTTGCTCCTGGAGATCGGTTCCGAGCTCCGCGAGCGGGTCCTCCCGGAGCTCTGCCGTCTCTCCGACGGTCTCGCCCCGGCCCCCGACCCGGACCGCGCGCCCCGCCTGGAGCCCGGCACCGCCGACCGCGGGGCCCGCCGTGGATGACACCGCGGCGGAACGGCTCCCGCCCGGGACGGAACCGCTGCTGCGCGGGCTCCTCACCGGACCGGGGGAACTGCTCCTGTGCTCGACCGGATTCGACCGGGACCTCGGCGAGCTGGCCGCCCAGCGCCCGCAGACCACGGTGGCCGACCTCGACGCCGTCCCGACCGGCGCGGTCCTGAGCGAGGGCCCGGTCGCCCGGGTGGTCGTGCTCGCGCGCACGGTGACCGACCTGCGCCGGGCCGTGACCCTGAACACCCTGCTGCCCAAGGCCGCGCAGGTCACCGTCGCGGTGGCCGACACGCCGCCGCTGCGGCACGCTCCGCTCGCCGCCGCCTCACCGCACGCCAACTGGCGCACGCTCCAGGACTGGCGGATCAGCCGGACCGGTGACCGCTCCTGGACGGTGGAGGCCCGGTTCACCGCCCCCATGCAGGCCGGTCAGGTCCTGGTCGCCGCGGCCCGCGCCTTCACGCCCGGCCGGCCCGACACGATGCCCCAGCCGGTCGCCGCCCTCGCGGGAGCCGGGGCGGCGCACTGGCGCCCGGCCGACCCCAACGCCACACTGGCCGACGCCGACGGGCCGGTGCCCGCCAGGCACGCCGCACCCGGCTGCGATCTCGCGCTGCGGACCGTGGGCCCCGGATCGGGCAAGTGGTCCGACCCCGAGGTCCCGGCCATCGAACGCCCCGAAGCCGCGGTGACCGCCTGGACCCGCCTCGGCCGGCCGGGCGGCCACGGCGTGGGCTCGGACCTCGATCTGTCCGGTCCCTCGGCGGTCCCGCCGGTGGACGAACGCTCGGTGAACCCCGCGGGCTTCGCCGCCACGCCGGAGCTGGGCTTCGCCCGCCTCACCCAGCGGGAGGGCCGCTGGCAGGTCGTGCTCGACGGCGTCCGCATGGCGGCCTTCGCCTCCTCCGGCTGCGTCACCGACGCCGACGTCGCCCGGTTGCGGCCGCTGCGCGGGATCACCGTGGAGTGGCGGCCGGCCCACACCGGCCCGGTCGCCGCCGCCCGTGTCGTCGCCGGCCTGGCCGCCGCCGGCGTCCCGCTGTCCGGTCCGGCCGTTCCCGCCTGGGCTGCCTCGCTGCTCGGCGAACACCTCACCGAACTGGTCCGGGACGTCCGTCCCGAGGACCTGGCCGACGACCTCCGGCGGCAGGAGCACAGCATCGCGCTCCGCCGCTGCGCGCTGCGCGTCCACGGCAACCGCGCCCGCTGGGCGGAGTTCGCCGTCCGGGCCGGGCTCCCCGCCGCCGCGCCGCCCCGGGTGTCGGTGCTGCTGGCGACCCGCAGGCCGCACATGGTGGACTTCGCCCTCTCGCAGGTCGCCCGCCAGCGCGGCGTCGACCTCGAACTCGTCCTGGCCCTGCACGGCGTCCCCGCGGACCTCCCCGAGGTCGTCAGGGCGGTCGCCGGCTTCCCGCACCCCGTGACCGTGTACGAGGCCGACCCGGCCCTGCCGTTCGGCGCGGTGCTCAACGAGGCCGCCGCGCGCGCCTCCGGGGTGTTCCTCAGCAAGATGGACGACGACGACTGGTACGGTCCCGACCACCTGGCCGACCTGCACCTCGCCCACCTCTACACCGGTGCCGACCTGACCGGCGCCCCCGCCGAGATCGTCTACCTGGAGCAGATCGACGCCACGGTGCAGCGCCGGTGGAACACCGAGACCTGGCAGGACTTCGTGGCGGGCGGCACCCTCTTCCTGCCCAGGAACGTCTTCGAGGGCGTGGGCGGTTTCCGGCCCGTCGGGCTCACCGAGGACGGCCAGCTGCTGGAGGCCGTCCGGCAGGCGGGCGGCCGGATCTACCAGGCCCACGGGCTCGGTTACATCCTGCGCCGGCAGGCCTCCTCCGGGCACACCTGGAAGGCGCCGGTCAACACCTTCCTCGACCACCGGACGGTACGGCAGTGGCGGGGCTTCCACGCCGGCCGGCTCATGGAACTGGACGGTCCCCGATGACCGCGGGAACGACCGGCGGGCAGCCGCGCGTCCGGCTCAACGACCACGGTCCGCTCACCCCCGCCGGGCTCGGCGCCTGGACGCCGACCAGGACCGTCAGCGTGGTCGTCCCCGCCTACCGGTGCCAGGAGACGCTCGACCTGACGCTCGCGGCCCTCGCCGGGCAGAGCTACCCCGCGCACCTGACCGAGGTGATCGTGGTGGACGACGGCGGCGGACCCGCCCTGCGGATCGGGGAGATCGCCCCCGAGCGCACCCGGATCGTCCCCAGCCGCCCCGGAGGCTGGGGCCGCGCCTGGGCCTGCCAGACCGGAGCCGACGCGGCCGAGGGCGAGGTGATCCACTGGCTCGACGCCGACATGGTCCCCTTCCGCGAGCACGTGGAGGCCCAGCTCCGCTGGCACCACCTCGCCGACTACCTGGTGGTGCTCGGCTCCCTGCGGTTCACCGACGTGTCCGCGGGCCTGCCCTCGGCGGCCGAGGTCCACGCGGCGGTCGCGGGCGGCCGGGTGGAGGAGCTCTTCCCTCCGGAGACCACCGAGCCGCACGACTGGGTGGAGGAGTTCCTCGCCCGCACGGACGATCTGCGGGACTGCCCGATCGACGCCTACAACGTGCACTGCGGGGCCACCGCCTCGGTCTCCGCCCGGCTGCTGCGGGCGGCCGGGGGCATGGACACCTCCCTGGTGCTCGGCGAGGACACCGAGCTCGGCTACCGGCTCGCCCAGCAGGGGGCCGTGTTCGTCCCGGAGCGCGAGGCCCGGAGCCGGCACCTCGGGCTGCACACCGTCGGCACGCGCGAGGCGGAGGTCAAGCGGCACAACTGGCCCCTGATCGCCGAACGGGTGCCCGAGCTGCGCTGGCTGCGCACCCACCCCACCCGCCGCAGGCTGGTGCCGTACGTGGACGTGGTGGTGGACGTCGCCGGCGCGCGCTACGAGGACGTGCGCGCGACGGTCGACGGCGTGCTGGCCTCCACGCTGCCGGACCTCGCCGTGACGCTCGTCGGCCCGTGGAGCGCCCTGACCGCCGAGCGCCGTTCCCCGCTCGACGACCCGCTGCTGGATCTGCGGCTGGCCCGCGGCACCTACGAGCACGACGGCAGGGTCGCCTTCACGGAGGACCCGGGCGAGGACTCCGCTCCCGCGATGTTCCGCCTCCGCCTGCCCGCGGGCTGGGTGCCCGGCCCGGACACCCTGCGGAACCTGACGGCCGACGCGGACACCGACTGTGCCGGCGTGGTCGACGTCGTCCTGGACGGGCACGGTGACCTCGTGGCGGCCCGGCTGGAGCGGACCGCCGCGATGACGCGCGCGCGGTTCCTCGCCGCGGCGGACGAGGACCTCGACGACGTGGTCCACCAGACCTTCGGCGCCCGGTGGACCAGTGGTGAGATGTGGGGGTTCCTCCCCGCTTCCGCGGCCGGCGCGCCGAGCACCTCCCGCTCGAACGCCGAGCTCACCCGGTTGCGGAACGAGGCCGAGAAGTGGAAGGCCCAGGCCGCCCGGTGGAAGGGCGAGGCGGCCCGGTGGAAGGCCGAGGCCGCCGGGCGCAAGAAGGACGCCGCGGAGTGGAAGGCCGAGGCGACCCGGTGGCGCCGGTCGGCCGTGCAGTGGCGGCGGGAGCTCTCCCAGCTGCGCAGGGCACGGTACCGCTGGCGGCGCCGGCTCGCCGAGCGCGCCCCGTTCCTCCGCACGGTCAGGAAGACCCTGATCCGGCCCCAGGACTCCGATGATCGCTGAGATCCGCGCCACGATCGACGAGGTGCTCACCCCCGGCCGCCTGTCGAGCGCGGTCGTGGCCTGCGCGGGTTTCCTCCGGCCCGCCGAGGCCGTCGGCCCGCAGCCCGCCGCCCGCGTGGTGGACCTCGACCACCCGGCGGACCCCGACCACCCGGCGGACCCCGACCGCCCGGCGGACCCCGACCGCCGGGCGGATCCCGCCACGCCGGCGGCGTCCCCCGGTGTGGTGGAGGGGATCGCGCTGATCCTCAGGACGCCCGCGGACCTGCGCCGGGTCGCGGAGCCGGCGTCCCGGCTGCCCTCGGCCCGGCGGCTGGTGGTGCACGTCGTGGAGGCTCCGGAGTGGTGGCACCTGCGGACCCCGGGCGAGGGCGGCTTCGCCGTGCGCGCCCTGGACTCCCTCCGGCTCGCCAGGCACGGCGAGACCGGCTGGATCGCCGAGATGCACTTCCACGCGGCGGTCCCGCCCGCCGGCGTGCTCGCGTCGATGGCGGGGCCCCTCCGGCCCGGCTCCGCCGGAGCACCCGGACCGGCGGAGCCGGACGACCGACCCGGAGCACCGGCCGCACGGACGGGCGGGCCGGCCGCACGGCCCGCGCGGGTGCGCGAGCGGCCGGTCCGGCCGGTCCGCCCCGTGGACGAGCTGTCGGTCAACCCTGTCGGCTTCCTGGGCGGGCCGGAACTGGGCACCGCGGATCTCCTGCGGCGCGGCGGCCGCTGGGAGGCCGTGCTCGACGGCGCCCCGGTGGTCGTGTTCCCGGAGCCCTCGGGCCGGGTCACCGAGGTGGAGGTGGCCCGGTTGCGCCCGCTGCGCGCGGTCCGCGTCGACTGGACCGCGCAGGGCGGGCGGCCGCCGCGGGGAGCCGGACGGGCGGATGCCGGACCGGGTCTCCCGGACGGGCACGGCGGGCACGGCCTGGCGGACGGGCACGGCGGGCACGGCCTGGCGGACGGGCACGGCGGGCACGGCCTGGCCGGCGAGAGCGAGGGGCACGGCCTGGCGGACCTCGTCGTGGCCCTGGCCGCCGCCGGGGTGCCGCTGCTCGTCTCCCGGATCCCCGCCGAGGTCCGTCCCGTGCTCGGGGAGGACCTGGCCCTCCTGCTGGAGAGCGCCACCCCGGAGCTGCTCGCCGACGATCTGCGGCGCGAGGAGCACAGTGTCGGGTTGCGCCGCCGGGCGCTGCTGGCCCACGGCCGCCGTGCCCGGGCGTCCCGGCCGAGGATCTCGGTGCTGCTGGCGACCCGGCGGCCGGAGATGGTGGGCTTCGCGTTCTCCCAGATCGCCCGCCAGCGCCTGGTCGACGCCGAGGTCGTCCTCGCCGCCCACGGTTTCTCCGCCGCCGACGCGCTCCGCGGCGTGCCCGGGGCCGGGCCGTACCCGGTGACCGCCGTCGAGGCGGACGCGGCGGTGCCCTTCGGCGAGGTGCTCAACCGGGCGGTGTCCCGGGCGGGCGGCGACTACCTGGCCAAGTGGGACGACGACGACTGGTACGGCCCGCACCACCTGGCCGACATGCACCTGGCCCGCGTCTACACCGGTGCGGAGGTCACCGGCACGTCCGCCGAGCTGTTCTATCTGGAGGAGCTCGACACGACCGTCCGGCACCGCTGGGCCTGTGAGACCTGGGAGGACTTCGTCTCCGGCGGCACGATCTTCATGCCCCGGGACACGTTCGAGGCGGTGGGGGGGTTCCGGCCCGTCGCGCGGACGGTCGACGGGCAGTTCCTCGAGGCGGTGCGCCGGGCCGGCGGGCGGATCTACCAGACCCACGGCCTCGGCTTCCTGATCCGGAGGGGCCGGCCCGACCGGCACACCTGGCAGGAGGGGACGGACTGGTTCCTGGAGCAGGCGGTCGAGCGGTGGGAGGGGTTCCGCCCTCCCGCCACCGTCACCGGCTGACGGGCGCCGGGACCGGGCTCCGCGACGTCACCCAGCGGGCAGCGGCCCGGGACCGGCTGACGGGCGCCGGGCCCCGCGACGTCACTCCGCGGGCAGCGGTCCGGGCTTGCCGCCGATCGCCTGGTCCATGGTCCTGACCACGGTGCCGCGGATCCTGCGCTTCTCCAGCCAGCCGAGGAACTCCTCCAGCCGTTCCGGGCTGGTCGAGTACGTGCCGCAGTCGTCGCAGACCATGTGGAAGATGAGAGGGACCAGGCCGCCGCCGGCCTTCTCCGCGTCGACGACCTGCTGCCGCATGTGCCGTACCAGCGTGTCGTCGCGGACCGAACTCGGCGCGCGGACCGCCCAGCGGTCCGCCGGGGGCAGGCTCTCCGCGCCGGGGCAGGCGGAGCAGTTCCAGTGCTTGAGGCCGGTGACCCCCCGGGCCGCGTTGTAGCCGCAGAACTCGGCCGTCTTCTTGGCGTCGGCGTTCAGCGCGCCGAAGGGGTAGGCGAGGGTGGTGACCCGGTGGCCCATCTTCATCAGGGCGCGGCGGTCGTCGCAGATCTGCGCGCGCTGCTCGGCGGGCAGGAGCTCGTTGAGCCGGACGTGGCTCAGCGTGTGACCGCCGATCTCGTGGCCCGCCCGGGCGATGGCGGCCAGCCGGCGCTCGGTCAGCTTGCCGTCGAAGCCGATGGTCCCGCTGTTGACGTAGAACGTCCCCCGCATGCCGTGCTTCTCGAGCATGCGCGCGGCCGCCGCGTGGGTGGCGTCCCCGTCGTCGAAGGTGAGGGCGACGATCGTCCTCGGCTTCTCGGGTTTCTTCGGGGCGGCGGCCGCCTGGGCCGGCATGCCGGGAGAGACGAGCAGGGCCAGCGCGGTCAGGGCCCCTGCGAGGCGGCCGGGGATCTTCACGATGCGACGTTCCTTCGGGGGAGGCTCGCGCAGGCGGCCGGCCCCGGGAAGGCCGGACCGTCCTGGCGGGAAACGGACCGGAGATACAGAAAAGCACCTTACCGACACATGGCGCCTATTTGGCCGTTTCCATACTCGACACGCATACGACGCCCGGATGACCGCCTGTCCGCGCAAGCCCTCCGGTGGGCGCGCGGCACGGGAGCGGCGCCCGCCGGAGGACTTCCGGGTGGACGGTCAGGAGGCGTCCTCGCCCTCGACCCGCATGACGCTCACCACGTCGCGGACGATGTCCAGCTCCCGCAGGCCCTCGATCGTCGCCGACAGGGCGGCGTCGCTGGCCCGGTGCGTGACCAGGACGAGCTGGGCGTCGGCGCCGAGCCCTTCCTGCCGGACGGTCTGGATGGAGACGTCCTGTTTGGCGAACATGTCGGCGACCCGGGCGAGCACGCCCGGCTTGTCGGCGACGTCCAGGGAGACGTGGTAGCGCGTGACGGTCTCGCCCATCGGGTGGACCGCCAGGTCGGCGTAGGTCGACTCCTCCGGGCCGCGCGTGCCGGCCAGCAGGTTGCGGCCCACCGCCACGATGTCGCCGAGCACCGCGCTGGCCGTCGGCGCGCCGCCGGCGCCCGCGCCGTAGAACATCAGCTGCCCGGCGGACTCCGCCTCGACGAAGACCGCGTTGTAGGCCTCGCGGACCCCGGCCAGCGGGTGGGTCCGGGGGATCATCGCCGGGTGCACCCGGACACCGAAGGAGCGGCCGTCCTCCGAGCGGGCGCAGATCGCCAGCAGCTTGATGACGTAGCCCATCTCCCTGGCGCTGGCCACGTCCGCCGCGCTGATCTCGGTGATGCCCTCGCGGTGCACGTCGGCGGCGGTGACCCGGCTGTGGAACGCGATCCCGGCCAGGATCGCGGCCTTGGCCGCGGCGTCGAAGCCCTCGACGTCGGCGGTGGGGTCGGCCTCGGCGTAGCCCAGGGCCTGGGCCTCCTCCAGCGCGTCGGAGAACGAGGCGCCCGAGGAGTCCATCTTGTCGAGGATGTAGTTCGTGGTGCCGTTGACGATGCCGAGCACCCGGTGCACGTGGTCGCCGGCCAGGGACTCGCGCAGCGGCCGGATCAGCGGGATCGCGCCCGCGACGGCCGCCTCGAAGTACAGGTCGGCGCCGCCGGCCCGGGCCGCGGCGTGGACCGTCGCGCCGTCCTCGGCGAGCAGCGCCTTGTTCGCGGTGACGACCGACTTGCCGGCCCCCATCGCGGCGAGGATGAGCGAGCGCGCCGGCTCGATGCCGCCGATCACCTCCACCACGATGTCCACGTCGTCGCGCGTCACCAGGGCCTCGGCGTCGGTGGTGATCAGCGCGGGGTCCACGTCGACGTCCCGCGCCCGGCCCGGCCTGCGCACGGCCACGCCCGCGAGCTCCAGCGGCGCGCCGATCCGGGCGGCGAGGTCGTCGGCCTGCTCCCGCATCAGCCGGATCACCTGGGAGCCGACGACGCCGCAGCCGAGCAGCGCGACCTTCAGTTTCTTCCCGGGAACCTGGTTCACAGCTGTCCTCTCAGCAAGTCGTCCTCGGTCTCCCGCTGGACGATCACACGGGACGCCCCGCCCGCGACCGCGACCACGGCCGGCTTGGGGAGGTAGTTGTAGTTGCTGGCCAGCGAGCGGCAGTAGGCGCCGGTGCCGGCCACGGCGATCAGGTCGCCGGGGGCGAGGTCCTGCGGCAACCACAGGTCGCGGACCACCATGTCGCCGCTCTCGCAGTGCTTGCCGACCAGGCGCGAGAGCATCGGCGCCGCGTCGCTCGCCCGGGAGGCCAGGCGGGCGGTGTAGTCGGCGCCGTAGAGGGCGGTGCGCACGTTGTCGCTCATGCCGCCGTCGACGCTGACGTAGGTGCGCAGACCCTCGACGTCCTTGATCGTGCCGACCTCGTAGAGGGTCACGCCCGCGATCGCCGCGATGGACCGGCCCGGCTCGACCGTGAGCCGGGGGACCGGCAGGTGCGCGGCCTGCGCCACCCTGGTGACGATCTCGCGCAGGCTGTCGGCGATCTCCTTGACGTCGAGCGTCTCGTCGCCCTCGACGTAGGCGACGCCGTACCCGCCGCCGAGGTCGAGCTCGGGCAGGACGACGCCGTGCTCCTGCTGGATCTGCACCATGAGCTTGGCCAGGCGGGTCGCGGCCACCTCGAACCCGGCGGTGTCGGTGATCTGCGACCCGATGTGGGAGTGCAGGCCCACCAGCTCCAGCTGGGGCAGGGCGAGGATGCGGCGGGCGGCCTCGGCGGCGGCGCCGCTGCTCAGCGAGAGGCCGAACTTCTGGTCGTCGTGGGCGGTGGCGATGAACTCGTGGGTGTGCGCCTCCACGCCCACGGTGACCCGGATCAGGACCTTGGGCCGCACGCCGTGCCGCTCGGCGAGGAAGCCCAGCCGGGCGATCTCCTCGAAGGAGTCGACCACGACGTGCCCGACGCCGGCCTGGACGGCCCGCTCCAGCTCGGCGGGCGACTTGTTGTTGCCGTGCATCGTGATCCGCTCGGGCGGGAAGCCGACGCTCAGCGCGACGGCGAGCTCGCCCGCGCTGCACACGTCGAGGCCCAGGCCCTCCTGCATGACCCAGCGGGCGGCCTCGCGGCACAGGAACGCCTTGCCCGCGTAGTGGACCTCGCCGCCCTCGAACGCGGACCGGTATTCGCGGCAGCGGGAGCGGAAGTCCTCCTCGTCCACCACGTAGAGCGGCGTGCCGTACTGCTCGGCCAGGTCCCTGACGTCCACGCCGCCGATCGTGATCGAGCCGTCGGCGCGGCTGGACGTTCGCGGCCAGATCGTCGGGTCGAGCGTGTTGAGGTCGGCGGGCGCCTGCGGCGGGCGGTCCTCGGGAAGGATCTCGGCGTGCCGGTCACCGGCGGGGTGGACGAATCGACTCACCCAAAAGAGGCTATCGGACCCGCTGATCCGGATGAGACGCCTGCTCACCTGTCGAGACGGAATCGCCCGCGGAAACGCGAACTTTTCAGGCGTTCATCCGTTCTCGCCGCAGATTTTGGCGCCTCGGACGGATCCGAGTCCTCAGGAGACCTCTTCGGCCGGGGCCTTCCAGGTGTTGCACCCGGCGATCGTGCCCTGCTGCTGCCCGCGGAGCATCCAGCGGGCGCCGCTGGCGCCGGACCCGTGCGACTGGCGGGCCGCGTCCGCGCCGGCGTCCGCCTCGTCAGGCTCCGCGGCCGCACCGCGGCGCAGGTCGTTCAGCAGGTACGGGTGGACGTTGCGCAGCGCCGCCGCGGCCAGGCAGTCGGCCTGCAGCTCCAGGCGCCGGGACCACGCCTCGTCGAAGACCTCCGAGCCGTTCTGGTCGGCGATCCCGGTGATCTGCTGGACGTGGTGGGCGTACTCGTGGGCGAGGGTGAACATCATCGGGAAGGCGTCGCGCTCCTCGCCGTCGTCCTCCACCAGGACGTTGACGATGCGGTCCCGCGAGCAGTAGATGCCGGCCCAGTCGAAGTCGTCGATCCCGCAGGCCGCCTCCTCAGGAGTGGCGACCAGCCGCGTCTCCGCGGGCGGCTCGTAGTCGAAGCCGGCCGACTCCAGGGTGGCGCTCCACATGCGGTCCAGGCAGCCCGCCATCGTGTTCAGCGTCGCCTCCGGGTCGGCGTCGAGGTCCTTCGGCAGGCCGGGGCAGCGGCCGCCGACCGGGCCGGTCTTCTCGTAGAGCAGGTGGGTGGCCACGGCCGAGCGGGCCGAGCCGGGCGCGGTCCCGATCAGCTCCCGCAGGTCGTCGCGCAGGTAGAACAGCGCGCCGAGCAGGAGGGCGAAGACGAGGAGGACGGGCAGCGTCCGCCGGAGCACGCCGGGCCGCGACGCGCCGTGAGGGGACCAGTCGCGCGGACCGCTCACCACTTCTCCTCGATACGTTTTCGGATGATTCATCACAATCTATCTGGTGGAGCCACTCCGACCGCCGCCATCGCCTCCGCCAGCACCTCCCGCACGGCCCCCGCCAGCCGCACCCGCGCCACGTGCAGCGCCGACGCCTCCCCGTCCCCCCGCGGCAGCGCCGGAGCCCGCTCGAACGCGTCGTGGTAGGCCAGCGCCAGCCGCTCCGCGTAGGCCGCCCACCCGGGATCCCGGCTCACCCGCCTGCCCGGCGCCTCGGCCAGCGCCCTGAGCACCGCCCGGTCCCACCGGCCCGCCAGGAGCTCCGGCCGGAACTCCCCCGCCACGCCCAGCTCCGCCGCCCAGCGCCGTACGGCGACCGCCCGCGCGTGCGCGTAGCCGACGACGAACCCGGGGTTGTCCCAGGTGCCCGGCGACCACGGCGCCCCCGGGGGCGACGGCTCCCGGGGTTCCGGGGGGCCCGGGGCTCCCCGGAACCCCGCCACGTCCCCGGACCGGCCCGCACCGGACCGCACCGGATCGGGAGGGACCACACCGGACCGCACCGGATCGGGCGGCACCGCACCGGGCGGCACCGGATCGGGAAGGACCGCGCCGGCCTCCCCGACCAGCTCGCCGGGGACCGCCACGACGATCTCCAGGAACCCGCCGGGCCGTACCCGGACCGCCTCGACCCCCGGCAGCGCGCGCAGCCGCAGGGCCAGCTCCCCGGCCACCTCGTCGGCCCGCTCCCCGTGGCGCAGCGCGGCCGTCGAGACGTACAGCGCCTCCCGCTCCCACGTCCCCCGCGGGACCGGCGGCGCCCCGAGCACCTCGGCGAGCCGGCCGGGCGTCACGGTCAGACCAGCGCGTGCGGCTCGGCGGGGCCGTACTCGACCAGCCGGGCCGAGCCGAGCAGGTCGGCGTCGTGGTCGCGCAGGCAGACGTACCCGTAGCGGTCGGCGGAGAAGACCTTGACCCCGTCGGTGCGGCACTGCCGCATCAGGACCTCGTCCCAGCCCTCGGACAGGTCGGCGAAGCCGAGGGAGCGCAGCACGTTCCTGCGGCCCAGCAGGGTGGCCCCGGTCACCTCGGGCAGGTAGGAGTACTCGGCGTCGGGACGGCGCAGCACGGTCGCGCCGACGTCGCGCAGATGGGCGTGGTAGGCCGCCTTGCCGGCGATGTCGGCGGTGGTGAACGTGAAGACCCGGGCGAGGTCGGCCAGGTAGTGCTCGCCGTAGGAGTCCCGGGCGTCCATGACGGCCACCAGGTCGCCCTCGCACAGGTCCAGGGCCCGGTCGAGCAGGGCGCCGGTGGTGAGCTCCGGGTCGGCGCGGCGGACCACCACGCCCACGTGCCCGCCCAGCACCGCGCGGGCGCGCCGCTCCGCCTCCTCGGCCGCCCCCTCGTCCTCGGACTGCGAGAGCAGCACCAGCTGGACGACGCCCTGCTGCGGCGCGAGGAGGGCCAGCGCGCGCTCGGGGTCGCCCCGGTCGAGCATGATCACCGAGATGCCCAGGGTCGGCCGGGCGCTCGGCAGGCCGACCGCGTCGAGCAGGTCGTCGACCTTGTCGGTCATCGTGCCGGAGGCGTAGGCCTGCCGGAGCGCGGCGTGCGTCCTGCGCCCGTCGGGCTCACCGCCCTCGGGCGCGCCGATCGGCGTGCCGCAGGCGGCCAGCTCGGCCAGCCGCCACGTCTCGGTGCCGGGCGGGCAGTCCACGGCCTTCGGCCAGCGGTAGGAGGTGAGCACGTCCGGGTAGGACAGGTGGCCGGGGAGCAGCTCGTCCAGGGAGAGCACCCGGTCGAACCGGCCGGAGGCCAGCGGCAGGGGGTTGTGCACCCGGGGCTGGACCGCGAACGGCAGCAGGCCCAGGGAGGGCGCCCGGCGGCCGGGCTCCGGCTCCGCCGAGGCCAGCACGGCGCCCCACGCCTGGACCGACGCCGTCCGCGCGGTGACGATGTGCTCGAACAGTCCGGCCGCGGCGGCCAGGTCGGCGACCTCTCCCCCGGTGTGCCAGAAGACCGTGCGGATGCCCCGCTCGGCGCACCAGGCCAGCAGCGCGCGCAGCCCCTCACCGGGCTCGCGCAGCTCCTCGGCCCACGGCCCCTGCGTGACCGACTCCACCAGCAGCAGGTGCGGCACCTCGGCGGCCAGCACGCGGGCGAAGTCCCGGGGGGTGAACCCGGTGCTCTGCCGCCACTCGTAGCGCAGCAGCGCCTCGGCGTGCGGGTCGGCGACGACGGCGGCGGTCAGGTGCGGGCGGGTGTTCGGGCCGGTGGGGACGCGGAAGGGCTTGAGCCGGAACGACGCGCCGTCCAGCGTCCTGGTGGACGTGGTGGCCTGGAAGGCCGCGCCGGGCGGCGCCGGCCTGGAGTGGTCGCGGGGCTCGGGGACCGGCTGCCGCTTGGGGGCCGCCGGACGCTGGGCGGGCCTGGCGGCGCCGCGCAGGCCGCGGGCCAGCCGCACCGGGTTGCTCTTGCCGGTCTTGATCGCGTCACCGATCCGGGACCAGCGCGCCACCTGCACCGACGAGAGCTTCCACCGGGCCACCTCGGTCTGGTAGCGCTGCTCGGCCAGCTCCCTGCGCAGCGCCGCCTCCGCGGCCCCGGCCTCGGCCAGCCGCTCCTCCGCCTCGGTCAGCCGCTCCCGGACGTCGCGCAGCTCCCCGACCGCGCGCTCGGCGTCGGCGATCCTCGCCTGGGCCGCGTCGAGCAGGCGGGCCAGCTCCGCGGCCCGTTCCGCCTGGGCCATGGCCTCCCGCAACGCCTGCCGCGTGCTCTCGAGTCGCTCGCTCGCCACGTCGTCCTCCGATTCCTGAGCCGGGCGAAAGGATACCCTTTGGTCAATCCCGACACAGAGGAGTCAGCACGGTGCAGTGGCCGACGTTCAATGTGAGGCCGTACGTCTGCGGCGGCGTCGGCCGGCTCGACGAGGCCGTCCTGGCCGCCCTGCGCGAGGCCGGGCCGCGGGTACGGCCGGCGCTGCGGACCGCCGAGGCGGCGCTGTTCAGCTCCTCGCCGCTGCCGCCCTACCACCGGGGCCCCGAGCCCGGGCGCGAGAGCGCCGGGCAGGGGGGCACCGGGCGGGAGACCGCCGGAGGCGGGGACCCGGCGCGCGCGGACGCCGCACGCGAGGACTCGGCGCGGGCGGACTCGGGCACCTGGGCGTTCGCCTGGGGGGAGCGCCGGCCGTCCGGACCCGCGCCGTGGATCACCGTGGCCGAGACCTACGAGACGCCCGGCCTGATCGACGACGGCGACCGGGTCACGCTGCACGCCGGCGGCCTGGGGCTGGTGGACGTCTACTACGTCTCCGTCGGCGGGGCCGTCTACTTCTCCTCGCTGCTGGAGCCGCTGCTGGCGCTGGCGCGCACGCCGTACGAGGTCGACTGGGACGCCTGGGCGGCGATCGTCCAGCTCACCTTCCCGCTCCGCGACGACACCCCGTACGCGCAGGTCAAGCGGCTGGCCGGGAGCAGCGCGCTGGTCTTCGGCAAGGGGTCGGGGCGGATCGCGGTCGAGCGGCGGCTGCCCCGCTGGCTGCGCGAGGAGCCGTTCGAGGCGGGCCGCAGCGCCGGGGAGATCCTGGAGATCCTGCACGAGGTCTACAAGGAGTTCGACTCCCGGCCGCTGCTGGTTCCGGTCAGCGGCGGCTACGACTCGCGGCTGCTCTGCTCGGTGGCGGTGGCCCGGGGCGCGGACGTGGAGTCGTGGACGACCAGCCCGGACGACGGCACCGACACCGACATCGCCTTCGCCCGCGCGATCACCCGCGAGCTCGGCGTGCGGCACCGGGTGATCCCCCAGGACCCCGCCGCCTACCCCGCCGACGCGCTGGCCGTCGCCCGCAGGCTGGAGTTCCTCACCCCGCACCACGCCTGGTACGCCCCCTTCGCCCGTGAGGTGCACCGCGCCGGGCGGACCCTGGTGGACGGCCTGGCCGGCGGGCCGCTGCTGAAGAACTTCATGGTCAGCGGGGCCGCGCTGGAGGCCTCCGGCCAGGCCGAGCGCAAGGCCGCGCTGCTCGGCTCGCTCGCGCTGGGCGCGCCCTCGGTGCCGTTCCTGTCGGAGCGGGCGGCGGAGTGGATCTCCGACTCGGTCCGCACGGCGTTCGCCCAGTCGACCTCCATGCTCAACGGCCACCGGGCCGAACTGCCGCTGTCGGTCCTGCACACCCGCACCGCCCGGGGCATCGCCCGCTCCCCCGTCAACCTGGTCGGCCCCGAGGTCTCGTTCGCGGCGCCGTTCATGCATCCGGACTTCTTCGACGCCGCGCTCTCGGTGGGCGTCGCCCGCAAGGACAAGGGCCGGTTCTATCGGGAGGTCCTGCACGCCGCCAACCCGCGCGTGGCCGCGCTGCCCTCGACCAACGTGGTCAAGCAGCCGCTCCAGCGGATCCCGCTCCGGTCGGCCGCCGCGCCGGCCCGCGCCTACGGCCACACGATGCTGACCCGGGTCGCGCGGGCCGTGCCGTCGCTGCTCTCCGAGCACCTGCACTCCGTGGTCGCCGAGGGCCCGGACGCGCTGGCCCGCTTCAACGGCTGGAACGACCGGTTCTGGGTGCGGAGCCTGGTCCTGTTCGGCGCCTGGCTCGACGACCGCGCCGACCGCCTCGGCGGTCTCACCCCGCCGTGGGAGGGCTGATCTTCCCGGAGAAGACGACGGGATCCGGGCCGGGTTCAGTCCCGGAGCGGGTTGCGGACCGTCAGTTCCGGAAAGCGGCTGAAGTCCCGGTCCATGCTCCACAGCTCACGGACCCCGTGCGCCGCGCAGAGTGCGGCGATCCGCGCGTCGTGGACCAGCGGGCCGGTCACCTTGCCCGTCTCGAGCGACGTGCGGAGCACCTGCCAGTGGTTCTCCGCCTCGCCGAGGAGCACGAGGGACGGCGATCCCAGCCAGGCGTCGATCTGGGCGATCGCGTCCGCCGTGCTGCTGGGCGGGGCGTACACCCGCGGATGGGTCACGATCGAGAAGAACTCGTGAACACACGGCCAGGGGATCGCCCACGCCGCCCGGCCCTCGGCCAGCGCCTTCACCTTCGGCGCGGCGCGAGCATGGAACTCGCTGTCCCTGCGGTGGGCGTGGACCAGGATGTTCGTGTCGACCGCGATCACAGACGGTCACCGTAGGCGAGTGCCCGCACGTCCTCCCAGGAGGCGTCGCGGAGCTGCGGCTGCAGGCCCCGCCCGCCCACGGAGGCGTCGGGCAGCGTGTACCCCTCCTTCTCCGCGCGACGGGCGAGGACGGAGCGCAATCCCTCCTCGACCAGAGCCCGCAGCGTGGTCCCCTCGCTCCGGGCGAGCCGCCGGGCTTCGTGGAGCAGTCCGTCGGAGATATCGACAGTCGTCTTCATATGGCCGGCCATACCCATGAAGCAATACTCCCATACTTCTTTACCCTATGAAGATGTAAGGACACGGAGAGCGATTAACGTCTCCGGTATCAGGGGCGCCGGGCCGTACCGGCGGGACGGGCTCCCGGCATCCGGCGGCCGGGGGTGGGCCGGCCGGGGACCGTTCCACCTGCGGTGTTTCCCCAAGGAAACGCCAGGTGACAGGGCGATTACGTGGCTTCGGCACGGGTTCGGGGCCGGCGGTCCGGACGGAGATTCCGATCGGGCTTCCCACGATCCACTCGGCTGGTAGTGTTCGCCGCAGAAAGCGCTACAACGGCTGGCACCGAACCACGAATTCGGTCCGGCCGGGGGCAGGGAGCTCGTGGGGATGACGGCTCCCGCCGGCGCGGTCACCAAACATCATTCAGCCGGGGCACCCGGTGACTTCGTCCTGCCCTTCCTCATTGTGAGCGAGTACATGATGAACGCATCCCCCTGCCCGGATTCGGTCTCCGAGGACTTCGTCTCCGCCGATCCGCAGTGGTACAAGCGAGCCGTCTTCTACGAGGTGCTGGTCCGGGGGTTCAAGGACTCCAACGGAGACGGCACCGGAGACATCCGCGGCCTGATCGAGAAGCTGGACTACCTGCAGTGGCTCGGCGTGGACTGCCTGTGGCTGCTCCCGCTGTACGAGTCGCCGCTCCGCGACGGCGGCTACGACATCTCCGACTACATGAAGATCCTTCCCGACTTCGGCGATCTGGCCGACTTCGTGGAGCTGGTGGAGGAGGCCCACAAGCGGGGCCTGCGGGTCATCACCGACCTGGTGATGAACCACACCAGCGACCGGCACCCGTGGTTCCAGGCCTCCCGGCACGACCCCGAGGGCCCCTACGGGGACTTCTACGTCTGGTCCGACGACCCGACCGGCTACCCCGACGCGCCGATCATCTTCGTCGGCGCCGAGGAGTCCAACTGGACCTACGACCCGGTCCGCAGGCAGTACTACTGGCACCGCTTCTTCCACCACCAGCCGGACCTGAACTACGAGAACCCGGCGGTCCAGGAGGCCATGCTGGAGGTGCTGCGGTTCTGGCTGGACCTGGGCATCGACGGCTTCCGGCTGGACGCGGTGCCGTACCTGTTCGAGCGCGAGGGCACCGCCTGCTCCGGCCTGCCGGAGACCCACGCCTACCTGAGGAAGGTCCGCGCCGAGGTGGACCGCCTCTACCCGGACCGGGTGCTGCTGGCCGAGGCCAACGGCTGGCCCGAGGACGTGGTCGAGTACTTCGGCGACCCGGCCGTCGGCGGCGACGAGTGCCACATGGCCTTCCACTTCCCGCTGATGCCGCGCATCTTCATGGCGGTGCGGCGGGGCAGCCGCGAGCCGATCTCCGAGATCATGTCGCGGACGCCGAAGCTCCCGGACAGCGGCCAGTGGGGCATCTTCCTGCGCAACCACGACGAGCTGACCCTGGAGACGGTCACCGAGGAAGAGCGCGACTACATGCACGCCGAGTACGCCAAGGACCCGCGCATGCGGGCCTACCTCGGCATCCGGCGCCGCCTGGCCCCGCTGCTGGAGAACGAGCGCGACCAGATCGAGCTGTTCACCGCGCTGCTGCTCTCCCTGCCGGGCTCGCCGGTCATGTACTACGGCGACGAGATCGGCATGGGCGACAACATCTGGCTGGAGGACCGCGACGCGGTCCGCACCCCGATGCAGTGGAGCCCGGACCGCAACGCGGGCTTCTCCACCGCCGACCCGGGCCGGCTCTACCTCCCGGCCGTCATGGACCCGATCTACGGCTACCAGGCGGTCAACGTGGAGGCGCAGCAGAAGAGCGGCTCGTCGCTGCTGCACTTCACCCGGAACATGCTGCGGATCCGCAAGCACCACCCGGTCTTCGGCACCGGCGAGTACATCGAGCTGTGGTCGGACAACCCCGCGGTGCTGACCTTCCTGCGCGAGGACGCCGACGACGTCATGCTCTGCGTCAACAACCTGTCGAAGTACCCGCAGCCGGTCCAGCTGGACCTGCGGCGCTTCGAGGGCATGACCCCGGTCGAGGCCCGCGGCGGGGTGCCCTTCCCCGTCATCGGCGAACTGCCGTACCTGCTCACCCTGCCGGGCCACGGCTTCTACTGGTTCTCCATCGGCCGGCGCTGAGCAGGCACTCAGCAGGCACTCAGCAGGCACGGTCCCGGGCGGCTCCCACGAGGCGCCCCCGGGACCCGCATCCCTTTCACCGGGCGGCTCCCACACGGGGCCGCCCGGTGCCGTCTCCGCGCCTGGCGGCGCCCGGTTCATCGGCATGGCGTCGCCCGGTGCGGGCGTCCGCCCGGCGGCCGCCTCCGGCGCCGGCCCGCCTACCGGGCCGTGACCGGGACCTGCGCGCGGGCCGCCCGGCGGGCCGGGATCAGGGTCACCAGCAGGCCCGCGCCGATCGCCGCGAGCGCCGCGACGGCGAGGACCGAGGCGGACGGGGTGCGGCCGATGCCCGCGCCGACGCCGCTGGTGTGGCCCTGCAGGTCGATCAGGCCGCCGACCACCGAGGCCCCGGCGGCCGTGCCCGCCGCCACGCCCAGCACGACCAGCAGCCCGGTCCCGGTGACCAGCGTCGCGGCCACCTGCCGGGGGGTGAGGCCCATGGCCTTGAGCACCGCCAGGTCGGAGGCGTGGTCGCGCAGGCCCAGGGCGCCGGCGGTGAGCAGGTTGGCCAGGCCCAGCAGCGCCAGCACGGCGGTCAGCGCCACGATCACCACCCGGATGACCGCGAGCCGCTCGGCCGGGTTGACCGTCCGCCGCACCTCCAGGGCCTCGCCGGAGGCGGCCAGCAGCCGGGCCCGGACCGCCTCGGCGTCGGCCCCGTCGGCCAGCACCAGCCGGTGGAACTGGGGCGGCAGGGCGTCCTTGGCGGCCAGGGTGTCCAGCCCGGTGGAGAGCACCTCGCCGTCCTGGTCGGGCTCCACCACCCGCCCGACGATGCGCACGATCAGCGGCGTGCCGCCGACGGTCATCCGGACCCGGTCGCCGATCCGCACGCCCAGCAGGTCGAGCAGGCCCTGCCCGGCGACGGCCTCGCCCCGCGCGGCGAACATCCGCCCCTCGGCGACCACCAGGGGGTACGGCGCCGTGGACGTGCCGAGCGCGCGGACCAGCACGCTCCTGGTCTGCCTGGGCTCCAGCGCCGAGACCTCGCTGCCCGGGTGGACGGAGCGCACCTCCGGGTCGGCCCGGGCGATGCGGGCGGCCTCGGTGGCCGTGAGCCGGCCCGGGTGGACGGTGAGGGCGGCGGCCTGGCCGACCCGCTCGGGGCGGCGCAGGAAGTCGTCGAGGGTGGCCCAGCAGCCGAGGCCGATGGTGATCATCATCATCGGCACGGCCAGGCCGACGATGCTCAGGAACGCGGGGGTGCGGCGGGTGAAGGCGTCGCGGGTGCCCAGCACGAGCGCGGGCGGGAGCCGTACCAGCAGGGCGAGCTTGGCCAGCCGCGACAGGCGGCCCCGGGGCGGGGCGGCCGGGGCGGCGGGGATCGGCGGAGTGCGGCCCCCTCGCCAGGCGGGCAGCGCCGCCGCCACCAGGACCACCGCGGCGGTCCCTGCCGCGATGGCGAGCAGCGGCAGCGGCGAGAGCGGCGGGAACGGCAGGCCGTCCAGGGTGAGCGCCGCGGCGAGCTGCCCGCCCGCCACGCCGAGGGCGATGCCGGCCAGCCCGAGTGCCCCGTGCTCGGTCACCAGCAGGGCGACGACCTGGCCCCGGGTGTAGCCGAGGGACTTGAGCGTGGCGATGTCGCGCGTCTGGGCGAGCACCCGGCCGCCCGTCACGTTGGCGACGGCCAGCGCGGCGGCGACCAGCCCGGCCACGCCGAAGAGCCCCAGCAGCAGGCCGAGCAGCCGGTTGTCCAGCTCCATGGAGGCGCGGACCTCGCGCCAGGTGGACATGCGGCGGATCTGCTCGTCGAGCAGCGTGACGGCGCCGTGCACGGCCGGCAGCGTGTCCTCGCCGTCGGCGAGGCGCAGCCCGGTGACCACCTCCCGGCGGCCGGGGGCGGGCTCGATCCGGGTGAGGGTCTCCGGCAGGGTCCAGGCCAGACCGGGCGTCCACTCGGGGTAGAAGCCCTGGTCGGCGGTCTCGGCGAGCCCCACCACGACCAGGGGGTGGGCGGAGCCGCTGAGCGCGGTGACCGGGAAGGGGTCGCCGACCCGCAGGTCCAGCGCCTCGGCGAAGGAGCGCTCGACGACCGCCCCGCCGGCGTCGCCCGCGCGCAGCCACCGCCCCTCGCGGACGAGCGGCGCGGCCGTCTCCGGCGGCACGGTGGTCGCCTCGCGCAGCGCGACCGGCGACTTGCGGCCGCCCAGGGTGAGCGTCACCGGCGCCGTCCGGTACGGCCCCGCCACCCGCACCACGCCGGGCAGGCTCCGCAGGGCCGCCAGGTCCGGGGCCTCGCCGGTGTGGATCCACACGTGCGCGCCCCGCGTCCGCTCGAACAGCCCGCGCCAGGGGTTGGTGCCGTCCTCCAGCAGGGTCGCCGCGGCGACCAGCGCGGCGACGATCCCGGCCACCGACAGGACGGTGAGCAGCGCCTGCCCGCGCCGCGCCCGCAGGTCGGCCCGGAGCCAGCGGGCCGACGCCCGCACGGTGTCCACGGCGGCTAACCCCGCAGCTCCACCACGTCGCCGACGCCGCCCCGGGGGCGGCGCCGGGACACCGGGAGGGCCCCGTCGTCGACGATCTGGCCGTCGAGGAGGGAGACCACCCGGTCGGCGAGGCCCGCCACCCGGGCGTCGTGGGTGACCAGGACGATCGTCTGGCCGTCGCGGTGGACCTGGCCGAGCAGCCTCAGCACGTCGCGGGTGTTGCGGCTGTCCAGGTTGCCGGTGGGCTCGTCGGCCAGCAGCAGCCGGGGGCGGTTGGCCAGCGCGCGGGCCAGCGCCACGCGCTGCTGCTCGCCGCCCGCGAGCTGGGCGGGGGCCGCGCCGGCCCGGTCGGCGAGGCCGAGCGCGCCGAGGAGCTGCTCGCGGCGCTCGCGCGCCTCGCGGGGGGACGCCCCGGCGAGCAGCGCGGGCAGCTCGACGTTGTCGGCCACGGTCATGTTGGCCACCAGGTTGAAGAACTGGAAGACGAAACCGACCTTCCTGCGGCGGAGCAGCGCCCAGGCGCTCTCGCCCAGCGTGTCGGCCCGCTCGCCGTCCAGCCAGATCTCGCCGCTGGTCCGGACGTCCAGGCCGCCGAGCATGTGCACCAGCGTGGACTTGCCGGAGCCCGAGGGGCCCATGATCGCGACGAACTCTCCGGGCTCCACCCGCAGGTCCACGCCCCGCACGGCGGGGACCGGCACGCCTCCGTCCTGGTAGATCTTGACGAGGTTGACGGTGCTGATCACAGGGGGGGTGTCCATCAACCGCTCCGGTTCAACTGAGGTCCTCCTGGCAGCGTTCGAGCCAGTCGAGGTCGGCCTGCAGGTGCAGCATGGCGCCCTCGATCAGCAGGAGCGCGACGTGGTTGTCCGGATCGGTCCGCTCGGCGAGCTCGTTCAGGTCGCGCATGAGCGAAAGGTAGTGGCGGCGCTGCCGGTTGATCAACGCCATCCGGTCGGCGATGCCGGTCATCGGGGCCAGGACGAGCTTCATGAAGAACTCGTCGCGGACCCGCGGCCCCTCGGTGGGCTCGTCCACCCAGTCGTCCAGGGCCTCCCGGCCGGCGGCCGTCAGGTAGTAGACCTTCTTGTTCGGCCGGTTGGACTGCTCGACGTCCACCGCCCTGACCAGCCCGTCCTTCTCCAGGCGGCCGAGCGTGACGTAGATCTGGCCGATGTTCGGCGAAGGATAGGCGCTGCCGAAGGTCTGCTCCAGCGCCTGTTTGAGTTCGTAGCCGTGGGCAGGTTCCTTCGCGAGGAGCGCCAGCAGGAACGGCCGCACGCCCACCTCCTCGTCGTGCCCGCGTTATGCGAGCGTTACGGACTCATCCGTTGACGTTCACATTAGCGCTGTGCATAACATGAATGCATCTACCTAACACGTATGTAACCCCGCCGAAATCCGGAGGTCACAGGTGAACCGCCTGGTCCCGTTCGCCCTCACCGCGCTGCTGCTGGCGGGGTGCACGGCGGGGGCGGGCGGGCAGGAGCCTCCCCTGCGGGAGGGCGGGACGGGCCCCTTCACCCTGGTGACGGGGCGCGACACCACCGGTTACCTGCGTCCCCTGCTCGACCGGTGGAACCGTTCCCGTCCCGCCGAGCGGGTCACCCTGCTGGAGCTCCCCGAGGCGGCCGACGAGCAGCGCGCCCAGATGGTCGCCAACCTCCAGGCCAGGAGCGACCGCTACGACGTGCTCGGTCTCGACGTGGTCTGGACGGCGGAGTTCGCCGACGCCGGCTGGATCGTGCCGCTGGAGCGGAGCATGTTCCCGCTCGACCGGTTCCTCCCGCCGGTCGTGGACACCGCCGTCTACCGCGGCAAGCTCTGGGCGGTGCCGTACACCAGCAACGCCGGGCTGCTCTACTACCGCAAGGACCTCCTCGCCAAGGAGGGCCTCGCCCCGCCCAGGACCTGGGCGGAGCTGCGCGAGCAGGCGCGGGCGCTGCACGAGGAGTACGGCGTCGGCGGCTACGCCGGGCAGTTCCTCGCCTACGAGGGGCTGACCGTCAACTTCGCCGAGGCCGTGCAGTCCGCGGGCGGCGGGCCGATCCTCAGCCCGGACGGCACGCGGGTCACCATGGACGCCGCCGGGGCGAAGGCCGGGCTCGACTTCCTGGTCGGCGGGCTCCGGGAGGGGTGGATCCCCAAGGAGTCGCTCTCCTACAAGGAGGAGGAGTCGCGGCTGGCCTTCCAGGAGGGCCGGCTGGCCTTCGCCCGCAACTGGCCGCCCGCCTACGGCCCGGCCACCCAGTCGGAGATCGCGGGGAAGTTCGCGGTCACCCGGCTGCCGGGCCTGGACGGGCCGGGCTCCAGCACGCTGGGCGGGACCAACCTCGCGCTCAGCGCGTTCTCCAAGCGGCAGAAGTCGGCGGCGGAGTTCATCCGCTACTTCACCGGGCTGGAGAACCAGCGGCGGGTGCTCACCGACGGCTCGTTCCCGCCCGTGTGGACCGAGCTGTACGACGACCCCGCCCTCATCAGGCGCTTCCCCTACCTGCCGGTCCTGAAGGAGAGCATCCTCTCCGCCAGGCCCCGGCCGGTGAGCGCCAACTACGACCAGGTGAGCCTGGCGATCGCCGGTGCGGTCTCAGGCGCGCTCACCCCGCCCTTCGAGGAGTCGAGCGACGACGTCGTCGCCTCCCTGAAGGGCCAGCTGAACGAGATCATCAGGGCTCCCTGAATCCGGGGGCGATCCTCCCGGCGAGCCGTCATCCCCATCTCGTCGTCATCCGAAGTCGTCCAAACCTCGGGGGTTTGAGAACAACAGGAGGTCTTCTCACCATGCGCAGAACCATCATCACCGCGACGACCGCGGGGCTCGCCCTCGCGCTCGCCGCGTGCGGCGGCTCCACCGACACCAACGGCACCGCCGGCTCCACCACCGCTCCCGCCGCGAGCGGCGGGGCCTCCTCCGCCCCCGCGGCGGCCAAGACCCTGGAGGGGGTGACCATCGAGGTCGCCGCCAAGTGGACCGGCCCGGAGCAGGCCAACTTCCAGAAGGTGCTGGACGCCTTCCAGGCCAAGACCGGCGCCAAGGTCACCTACTCCTCCACCGGCGAGGACACCGGCGCCTACCTCGGCCCGCGCATCCAGGGCGGCAGCCCGCCGGACGTCGCGATCCTGCCCCAGCCCGGCCTGGTCCAGCAGTACGCCGACGCCAAGTCGCTCAAGCCGCTCACCCCTGAGGTGATCAAGCAGATCGACGAGAACTACACCCCGTACTGGAAGGAGCTCGGCTCGGCCGACGGCCAGGTGTACGGCGTGCTGGTCAAGGCCGCGCACAAGTCGCTGGTCTGGTACCGCGACCAGGCCTTCGCCGACGCCGGGGTGCAGCCCCCGGCCACCTGGGACGAGCTGGTGAAGGCCGCCCAGACGGTCGCCGACTCCGGCACCCCGCCGATCTCGCTGTGCGGGGCGTCCGGCTGGACCCTCACCGACCTGTTCGAGAACGTCTACCTGTCCAGCGCGGGCCCGGAGAACTACACCAAGCTCTCCAAGCACGAGATCCCGTGGACCGACCCGAGCGTGACCACCGCGCTGGAGAAGATCGCCCAGCTCACCGGGAAGAAGGAGTTCCTGCTCGGCGGCACCTCCGGCGCGCTGCAGACCGACTTCCCGACCTGCGTGACCCAGGTCTACGGCCAGGACAAGGCGGCGATGGTCATCGAGGCCGACTTCGTCGGCACCACGGCCGAGGAGTCGGGCGCCAAGCTCGGCGAGGAGGCCAAGTACTTCCCGTTCCCGAAGGCCGGCGAGACCGCGCCGGTCGTGCTGGGCGGCGACATCGCGGTGGCGCTGAAGGACTCCAAGGGCGCCATGGCGCTGCTGGAGTACCTCGCCTCCACCGAGGGCGGCGAGGTCTGGGCCAAGCTCCCCGGCTACCTGTCCCCCAACCGCAACGTCTCCCCCGACAACTACCCGAGCGAGCTGACCAAGCAGCTCGCGCAGACGATCATCTCCGCGGGTGAGTCGGTCCGCTACGACATGTCCGACCTGGCGCCCAGCGCCTTCGGCGGCACCGACGGCAAGGGCGAGTGGAAGCTCCTGCAGGACTTCGTACGCGACCCGTCGAAGATCAAGGAGATCCAGAAGAGCCTCGAGGCCGAGGCCGCCAAGGCCTGGAAGTAGAGGGGGCAGGCCGTGACCGACCGGTTGGACGGCCCGCCGGACCCCCGCGGCGACGACGGCGACGCCGTCGCCGCGGGGTCCTCCCCCGGCCCCCGCACCCCCTCCGCCGAATCCGCTCCGGACTCCACCGCCGGAACCACCTCGGACTCCACCGCGAAATCCGCCGGAACCACCTCGGGAACCGGCACCGGGGCCACCCCGGACTCCACCGCGGAATCCGCCACCGGGCCCGCCGCCCCGTCCGCGGTCCCGTCCGTCGCCACCGCGGGACCGGCCGCACCGGCTGCGGCGGGCACCCCGAAGGCCCCCCGGCTGGGACCCTCGCCGGTCATGGCGGTCCTGTTCCTGCTGCCGGGCGTGGTGCTGCTCGGCGCGATGGTGATCTACCCGATCGTCTACTCCGCCTTCCGGAGCCTCTACGACGCCGGCGGCGAGACCTTCGTCGGCGCCGAGAACTACGCGACGATCTTCCAGGACGCCTCGACCCTGACCACCATCAGGAACAACCTGATCTGGGTCGTGGTCGCCCCGCTCCTGGTCACCACGCTGGGGCTGATCTTCGCGGTGCTGACCGAGCGGATCCGCTGGGCGACCGCGTTCAAGCTGATCGTGTTCATGCCGATGGCCGTCTCCCTGATGGCCTCCGGCGTCATCTTCCGCCTGGTCTACGAGCAGGACCCGGACCGCGGCGTGGCCAACGCCGTCCTCAGCTCGGTCCGCGGCGTCTTCGGCTCCGGTGAGAGCTATCCCGACGCCCGGCCGAGGGAGAACGACCAGTCCCCGGTCACCGCCGCCCAGGGCGCCGTGGTGACCAAGGGGGCCGCGAAGCCCGGCCAGGCCGTTCTGCTGCCCCTGGTCGGCGTGAAACCCGCCGACCTCGCCTCGGCCGCGACCGCCCGCCCCGCCTCGCCGGGCCCCGGCGAGCTGGCCGGGACCGTGTGGTTCGACTTCACCCAGGGCGGCGGCGGGCAGGCCAACCAGGTGGACGGCACGGAGAAGGGCCTGGCGGGCATGACCGTCGAGGCGGTCCGGGGCGGCCCCGGCGGCGAGGTCGCGGCCACGGCCGTCACCGAGGCCGACGGGACCTTCCGCCTCACCGGCCTCTCCCCGGGCGACTACACCGTCCGGCTCCCGCGGTCGAACTTCGAGGCCTCCTTCAACGGCCTGTCCTGGCTCGGCCCGGCGCTGATCACCCCGGCGATCATCGGCGCGTTCGTCTGGGTCTGGGCCGGGTTCGCCATGGTGCTGATCGCGGCGGGCCTGTCCGCCATCCCGCGGGACGCGCTGGAGGCCGCCCGCATCGACGGGGCGACCGAGTGGCAGGTGTTCCGCAGGATCACCGTCCCGCTGCTCTCCCCGGTGCTGCTCGTCGTGTTCGTCACGATGATCATCAACACGCTGAAGGTCTTCGACCTGGTCTTCGTCATCGCACCCGGATCGGTGCAGCCGCAGGCCAACGTGATCGCGCTGGAGATGTGGCGGGTCTCGTTCGGCGGCGGCGGGAACCAGGGGCTGGGCAGCGCGCTGGCCATCTTCCTGCTGGTCCTCGTCCTGCCCTTCATGATCCTCAACATCCGGCGGTTCAGGAGGGACAACCAGTGACGACGACCTCCGCTCTCGGCGCGCCGCCCCGCGGCGTCCTGGGCCGGATCGCCGACCGGGTCGGCGGCGGCCTGGTCCAGGCGGTGCTGGTGGTGATCGGCGTGTTCTGGCTGGTCCCCACCCTGGGCCTGTTCGTGGTCTCCATCCGGCAGGAGACCGCCAACAACTCCAGCGGCTGGTGGACCGCGTTCACCAAGCCGGCCGAGTTCACCCTGCGCAACTACGCCGACCTGCTGGCCACCGGCTTCACCTCGTCGTTCTGGAACACCGTGGCCATCACGGTGCCCACCACGGTCCTGGTGATCGGCATCGCGGCCATGGCCGCCTACGCGTTCGCCTGGATGCAGTTCCCCGGCCGGGACGCGCTCTTCCTGGTGGTGGTCGGCCTGCTGGTCGTGCCGATCCAGATCGCGCTCATCCCGATCGCGAAGCTGTACGGCGGGCTCGGCATCTTCGGCTCCATCCCCGGCGTGGTGCTCTTCCACGTCGCCTTCGGGCTCCCCTTCGCCATCTTCCTGCTCCGCAACTTCTTCGCGGGCATCCCCGGCTCGCTGCTGGAGGCGGCGCGGATGGACGGCGCGGGCGAGTGGAAGATCTTCTCGACCGTGGTGTTCCCGCTGGCCAAGCCGGCGGTCGCCTCGCTCGGCATCTTCCAGTTCCTCTGGGTCTGGAACGACCTGCTCGTCGCGCTGGTCTTCGCCAACACCGAGAACCAGCCGATGACCAAGGCCCTCCAGTCCCAGATGCGGCAGTTCGGGACCAATGTCGACATCCTGGCCCCGGGCGCCTTCCTCTCGCTGATCATTCCGTTGATCCTGTTCTTCGCCTTCCAGCGGTACTTCGTCCAGGGAATGATGGCGGGTTCCGTGAAGTAGGGGAGGCGATCCGAGGGGGGCAGACCCGGTGCGGTCCGCGGCATGGCGCCGCGGACCGCACCGGGCCTCACGGCCTCGCGCCGGAGGGCCCCGCCGGACGGGCTCCTCGGGCCGGACCGGGTTCCGTGGTCCCGCGCCGGAGGAGCCGCACGCCTGCGGCGCGATGTCGCCCGGATTGTCGGCGGATCCGGATAGGGTGCCGCCCATGGCCGCACGTCCTTTGAACGAACTCGTGGAAGCCGGGTGGGCCCAGGCCCTCGAACCCGTCGCAGGCAAGATCGCCGAAATGGGCGACTTCCTCCGGAAAGAGGTCGCCGAGGGCAGGCAGTACCTCCCCTCGGGGGAGCACGTCCTGCGTGCCTTCAAACAGCCCTTCGACCAGGTAAAGGTGCTGATCGTCGGTCAGGACCCCTACCCGACGCCGGGCCATCCGATCGGCCTGAGCTTCTCGGTCGCGGCCGACGTGCGGCCCGTCCCAGGCAGCCTGCGCAACATCTACAAGGAGCTCACCGAGGACCTCGGCCTGCCGATGCCGAGCAACGGCGATCTGACCCCGTGGGCCGAGCACGGCGTGCTCCTGCTCAACAGGGTGCTCACCGTCATGCCCGGCAAGCCCGCCTCGCACCGCGGCAAGGGCTGGGAGGAGGTCACCGAGCAGGCCATCAAGGCGCTGGTCGCACGCGACCGGCCGATGGTGGCGATCCTGTGGGGCCGCGACGCCCGCTCGCTCGCGCCGATGCTCGGCGACGTGCCGCGCATCGAGTCGGCCCACCCGAGCCCGCTCTCGGCCCGCAGCGGCTTCTTCGGCTCCCGGCCGTTCAGCCGCGCCAACCAGCTGCTGGAGCAGCAGGGCGCCGACCCGGTGGACTGGAAGCTCCCTTAACCTCCCCCGGGCCGATGGGGCCTCGGCGGGGCACTAGGATTCTTCATCATGAGTGATGAATCTGGCACCGAGCGCTACCTGCGTCTGACGGTCGAGCTGACGGTGGAGGTGCTCGACATCGGAGCCCTCCAGGCCGCCGCGCTGAAGGAGATCAACGACCCCGAGACCGACCTCGACGACGACGAGCGCAAGGAGCAGGCGGAGATGGTCTCCGCCGACGACAGCGGTGCCACGGCGCTGCAGTGGCTGATCGAGCCAGACCACGTCCTGGGGCTGATCGAGCACGTCGAGCAGATCGAGCCCCGCGAGGCCGTGCTGAGCGTCGAGCCCTCCGACGGCCCGTCCGACGAGGAAGACGACGATCACGACCACGACGGTCACGGCCACGGCCACGGCCACGGCCACGGCCACTGAGGTCTGACCCAGAGAGCAGGTGAGAGGGGGGCCGCACCCGTCCGGATGCGGCCCCCCCTTCCGTACGCCGCGGAGCGCCGATCAGCCCGTCAGCACGTCCTCGCGGCGGGCCTCCAGGGAGTCGCGCCGCCGGGCCAGCTCGCCGCAGCGGGCGGCCAGGGCGTCCACCGTGCCGCTCACCCACCGGGCCGTCTCGGCGACGGCCTCGCCGGTGCGGGCGATCCGCTGGTGCTTGAACGCGTCGGTGACGATGTTGTCGAAGAACATGTCGGCGAACCAGCGGGTGTCCACCTCGGGCAGCACCGGGGCGGCGTGCACCCCGACGTCGGCGAGCTCGCGGGCGAAGGCGTCCAGCGCGCGCTGGGCGTGCCAGGCGGCCTCGTCGGCGTTGCGCAGGTGGCCGTGCTCCACCATGTCGGCGAAGGTGCCGCCGCCCAGCATGTCCCAGACGGAGGCGCCGCGCGCGCCGCCGAGGCAGCGCAGGACCTGCCCGACCGCCTCCGCGGCGGCGGTCCCCGCCCGGTGGGCCTCCTCGTGCTCCCGCAGGTCGGCGGCGGTCTCGGCGAGCTCGCGGGCGATCCGGGAGAGCTCGCCTCCGCGCGGGTCGCCCGACGCCATCAGGCGGCGCTCCTTGCGCTCCAGCAGCGCGCCGTACTCCTGCGGGGCCGAGCCGACCTCGGCCAGGCCGCTCTCCACCGCCGCCCGGTCGGACCGCAGCCAGCCGAGCCGGGCCCGCTGCCCCTCGATGCGCTGCCGTACGGCCTGCGCCTCGGCCCGCTCCCTGGCGAGTCTCTCCTCCCGGGAGCCGGTGAGCCCGGACAGGAACGCGGTGAAGCCGCCCTCCAGCCGGGAGACGTCCTCCTCCTCCTCGGCGAGCCGGATCTCCAGGTCGCCGAGGAGCGCCTCGACCTCCTGGATCTGCGCGGCCACGGCCCGGCGCTGCCCGGTCAGTCGTTCCAGCCGCCGCACCCGCTCGCGGGCGGTGCGCAGGTCGTCGTCAAGGGTGTCGAAGGAGGTCACACCTGTAGCGACGTCCGAAAAGGGGAAATCGTTCCGTCCGCGCGCTCAGCGCTTGCGGCCGACCCCGCCCCAGCCGAGGATCGCCATGCGCTCCAGCACGTTGGGCGCGATGAAGGCGTCGTTGTCCAGGAGCTCGAAGTCGCCGAAGAAGCGCTTGATCTCCTCGACGGTCCGCGGGGCCACGCCCGAGTTGGCCCGGGAGTAGACGTCCTTCATCTTGTCGGTGTCCTCGGCCCGGCGCTCGGTCATCGACAGGTGGGTGACCACCAGGAAGCTGCCGGGCGCCATCATCTCCCGCAGCTTGGCGACCTCGGCGTAGGGGTCGTCGAGGAAGTGCAGGATCGCCACCAGGAGCACGGCCACCGGCTCGTCGGGTTTGATCAGGCCCGTGCCGACCGCCCGCTCCCAGATCTCCCCGGGGGCCCGCAGGTCGCCCTCGACCATGGCGACCGTGGGGGTGTTGGCGAGCAGCGCCCTGCCGTGCACGCAGACGACGGGGTCGTTGTCGACGTAGACGGTGCGCGCCTCGGGCGTGGCCGCGTGCGCCACCTCGTGCACGTTCTTCCGGGTGGGCAGGCCGGCGCCGATGTCGACGAACTGGCGGACGCCCTGCTCCGCCGCGAGGTGGCGGACCACGTTGCCGAGGAACTCGCGGTTCATCCGGACGCCGTCGCGCGACTCGGGGAAGGCCTTGAGGATCTGCTCGGCCGCCGCGCGGTCGACGGCGAAGTTGTCCTTGCCGCCGAGCATGAAGTCGTAGATCCGGGCGACGTTGGCCGTGCTCACATCGATCCCGTAGGGGTTCCGATCGCTCATCGCAGCCGCCTCACCCTGCTGTCCCACTCGCCGCGGACCGGCATTTCCGTAGATCGTAGCCGAGACTCCGCCGGCGCGGAGGCCACTGTGGACATTGCTTTCTTTACTGACTTAGGGCACAAAAGCCTCAGTCATTCCCGTTCGCTCACCCGGCACCGGCATCCCCCGGTGACCGCGGCCCGAAGAGACCTGTGGGGAACGGGCCCGGGCCCCACCTGGCAAGCTGGGCCGGAGAGGTCGTGAGGAGATGGGTGGGCAGATGACCGCCGAGGACGGGCCGGACTACGGCATCGGAGCCGTCGCGCGCCGGCTCGGCGTGCCCGCCCCCACGCTGCGCACCTGGAACCTGCGGTACGGCGTCGGCCCCAGTCGCCGGAGTCCCGGCGGCCACCGGCGCTACGACACGGCGGACCTGCGGCGCCTGGAGGAGATGAACCGGCTGATCCGGTCAGGGGTCCCGGCCGCCGACGCCGCCAGGCACGTCCTGGAGGCCCGATCCGGCCCCGCGTCCGCCCGGCCCGCGACCGGTGGCGAGGAGGTCCCGGCGACCGGTCCGGAGGGCGGCCCGCAGGTCCCGACCCCGGCGATGCTGACCCGCGCCGCCGTCGCACTGGACGGCGAGGCCGTGTCCGACTGGATCGGCGCGGCCCTGGCCCGGCACGGCGTCCTGTGGACCTGGGAGCGGCTGGTGCTGCCGGTGTTCGCGGCGGTCTCCAGGCGCCAGCTGGAGACCGGGGCGGCCGTCGAGGTCGAGCACCTGTTCTCCGACCGGCTGGCCGCCGCGCTGGCCCCGCTGACCAGGCGGCCCCGGACGCCGGTCAACGAGCGGCCGGTGCTGCTCGCCTGCGCCGAGGAGGAGCAGCACAGCCTGCCGCTGCACGCCCTGGCCGCCGTACTGTCCCTGGACCACGGGGTCGAGACGCGCCTGCTGGGCGCGCGCACGCCGTACTCCGCGCTGGCGGACGCGATGCGCCGGCTGGGTCCGGCGGTGGTGTTCGTCTGGTCCCACCAGGCCTCGACCGGCGACCCCTCGCCGCTCGCCGCGCTCCCCTCGCTCCGCCCTCCGGCCCGCGTCCTGGCGGGCGGCCCGGGATGGCGCGACGGGCTGCCGCCGTCCGTCCCGCACGTCACGTCCTTCCGCGACGCCCTCACCCGGATCTCCGCCGCCCTGCAGCCCTCCCCCGGCCCTCGCTGATCCCGCCCGGCCCTCATTTGCGATCACACCGCCCGGAGGCGTATGAATAAGTTTTGAATAGGTTATCTCGGAAGGAAGGCCGCCATGACGGTAGAGATCACCAGCAGGACCGCGGACACGGGCGCGGACACCGGCGCGGACACGGGCGCGGGCGCGAGCCTCAACGCCCGCTTCACCGCCGGCGACGAGGCGGCGCTGGAGGAGTGCCTGCGGGCGCACACCGCCCTCATCCGCTCCTACCTGCGCAAGTACGTGCCGCCGCAGGAGGTGGAGGACGTGCAGCAGATCGTCTTCGCGGAGGTGTGGCGCTCCCGGCACCGCTTCGACCCGCTCCGGAGCCTGCCCGCCTGGCTGCTCGGCATCGCGCACAAGCGGGCGGTGGACCACCTGCGGGTGCGCAGGCTGCACACCGTCCCGCTGGAGAGCGCTGCCGAGCCGGCCGGTCCCGCCGAGGCGGCCGACGGCGACGGCCTGGCCGACCGGGACGAGATGCGCCGCGCCCTGGCCGAGCTGCCCGCACCCCAGCGCGAGGCGATCGAGCTGGCCTACTACGGCGAGCTGACCCAGCGCGAGATCTCCGAGCGGCTGGGCGTGCCGCTGGGCACCGTCAAGGCTCGCACCGCCCGGGGCCTGTGCAGGCTCTCGGACATCCTTACCCCGGTCGCGGCATGAACCCCGGCCTCAGCGGCAGGAACCAGATATGGACATAAATCCCATAACCACCACGAATCACTACCAGGAGGACGAGGTCCGGCCGCGTGTCGCGGTCTCCAGTTGCCTGATCGGCGAGATGGTGCGCTTCAACGGCGGCCACAGCCGCGACAGGTTCCTCAGCGGGGAGCTGGACCCCTACGTCGACTGGGTGCCGATCTGCCCGGAGATCGCGATCGGCCTGGGCGCCCCGCGCGAGACCCTCCGCCTGGAGCGCTCCCCCGAAGGGCCGCACCTGGTGACCAGGAAGACCGGGCGCGACCTCACCGAGGAGATGACGGACCTGGCCGCCGAACGGGCGCGCACCCTCGACGTGGACGGTTACGTCTTCAAGTCGAAGAGTCCCAGTTGCGGGATCCACGGCATCCCGGTCTACGCGGGCACCGCCGCCGTGGACCGCCGGAGCCGCGGCGTGTTCGCCGGCCGCATCCTCGACGCCCACCCGCTGCTGCCGGTGGAGGACGAGGGACGGCTGCACGACCCGCTGATCCGTGAGACCTTCGTCGAGCGGATCTTCGCGAACGCCCGGCTCCGGGCCCTGCTGGAGAGCGACTGGCACCCGCGCGACCTGGTCGCCTTCCACGCCCGCCACAAGATGCAGATCCTCTCCCACGACCCGGACGTCTACCGCGAGACCGGCCGGATCGTGGCCCACGCCGGCGTGCTCGGCCGCGCGGAACTGGCCGCGCGGTACGCCGAGGCCTTCCGCACCGCCTTCGTCAGGAAGGCCAGCGTCGGCCGCCACGTCAACGTGCTCCAGCACTGCGCCGGCATGATGAGCGACCTGCTGGACCCGGTCCGGCGGACCGACCTGGCCGAGGTCATCGCCTCCTACCAGGCCGGCCTGGTGGCGCTCAGCGTGCCGCTGGCCCTGCTCCGCCACAACGCGCGCGGCGCGGCCGCCTCCTACGTCAGGGACCAGACGTACTTCGCGCCGTTCCCCGAACGGCTCCGGCTGCGGAACCACGTTCCCGCGTGAGCCCGCGGTCCGGCCACCACATCCACCGGCCCACGTCCAGGGTCAGCGCGGTGAGCAGGACCGAGCGGACCACGAAGGTGTCGAGCAGGACGCCGAACGCGACGACGAAGCCCAGCTCCGCCAGGACGACCAGCGGCAGCACGCCCAGCACCGCGAAGGTGGCCGCGAGCACCACGCCCGCCGAGGTGATCACCCCTCCGGTGGCGGACAGGCCGGCGAGAGCCGCCTCGCGGGTGCCGCGCACCGCCGCCTCCTCCCGGATCCGGGTGATCAGGAAGATGTTGTAGTCGACGCCGACCGCCACCAGGAAGACGAAGGCCAGCAGCGGCACCCCGGTGTCCACGGCGGCGAAGCCGAACAGTTCCGTGAAGACCAGGCCGCTCACCCCGAGCGCCGCCGCGAAGGACAGCACCACGGTGGCCATCAGCAGCAGCGGCGCGACCAGCGCGCGCAGCAGGATCACCAGGATCACCAGGACGACCCCCAGGATCAGCGGGACGACCACCCGCAGGTCCCGCTCGGAGGAGAGCTTCCCGTCCAGGTTGACCGCCGCCGTGCCGCCGATCAGCGCGCCGGGGATCTCCCGGAGCCGCTCGACCGTCTCGTAGGCGGCGGGGCTGTCCGGCGCGTCCTTCAGCGTGCCGCGCAGCAGGACCCGCCCGTCCACCGTCTCGGGTCCGGCCCCCGGCCGCTCTCCGCCGGTCTCTCCCCCGGCGTCCCCTTCGCCCGGCCGCCCGCCGGGCTCCCCCGCCTCCGGCCGCCCGGCCCCCGCGTCCCGGCCGCCGATCCGCTCCACGCCCGGGTCCGCGGCCACAGCCGACGCGATCCGCCCGGCCTCGCCGGAGGGGGCGAGCACCAGCAGCGATCCCTCCTGGCCGGTGCCGAAGCGCCGGTCCAGGACCTCCGCGCCGCGCACCGACTCGGGCGCCGTGCGGTAGGCATCGGCCTCGGCCAGCGGGCCGACCGTGGTCAGCGGCAGCGTCAGCGCCATGGCGCCCAGGACCGCGGCGGTGCCGATCCAGACGACGCGGGGCCGGCGGGCGATCACCCGGCCGACCCGGTCCCAGAGACCGGACCCGCCCTCGGCCGCACCGCCGTACACGGGGACCTTCGGCCAGAACACACCGCGGGGGAAGACCACGAGCAGCGCGGGCAGCAGGGTGAGCATGGCGGCGAGCGCGCAGACCACACCGACCGCGCAGACCGGGCCGAGCCCGCGGGTGGCGTTCTGGTCGGCCACCAGCAGGCAGCAGAGCCCGGCCACCACGGTGGCGGCGCTGGCCGCGATGGCCGGGGTGGCCCGCCGCAGCGCGAGGTCCATCGCCTCGTGGCGGTCCTCGTGTACGGCGAGCTCCTCGCGGTAGCGGGCGACCAGCAGCAGCGCGTAGTCGGTGGCGATGCCGAACACCAGCACCAGCAGGATGCCGCCGCTCTGCCCGCTCACGGTCAGGTCGGCGTACTCAGCCAGCAGGTAGTTTCCCGCCCGGGAGCAGGCGAGCGCCACGCCCGCCGAGAAGAACGGGATCAGCCAGAGCAGCGGGCTGCGGTAGGTGACGAGCAGCACCAGGACGACCACGGCCGAGGTCGCCGCCAGCAGCGTCGCGTCGATCGACCCGAAGACCTCGATCGCGTCGGCGCTCTGCCCGGCCGGGCCGGTGACGTACGCCCGGTCGCCGGTGATCTCGCGGATCCGGTCGACCGCCGCGGTGAGCACGTCGTAGTCGCTCCCGTCGAGCGGCACCACCACCTGCACGGCCCCGCCGCCGGGGGCCGGGACCGGCGGCGACACCTGCCCGGCGACCCCCTCCAGCCCGGCGAACCGCTCCGCGTCGGCGGCGGCCTCCGCCGGCGGCCTGCCCTCGTAGACCACGATCGCCGGGACCCGGTCACCCGCCGCGGAGGCACGCTGCGCGTTCTGCACCGCGGTGGACTCGGCCTCGGCGGGCAGGAACGACGCCGGGTCGTTGCGCTGCACCTCCTCCAGCCGGCCGCCGAGCACGCCCGCCCCGGCCGCGACGAGCAGCCAGATCACCAGGACCACCCATTTGCCCCTGCGCCCGCACACCGCCGCGCTCAAGCCCCGCACCGCGCCCGCCTTCCGGAAGGAACCGCCACCGTAGTGGGAACCGCCACCGTTCACACGGGCTTCTTCGCCGCCGCGGCCGTCCGCGGTTGCAGCCCCGGGAACGGACCGTCCGGGACGGCCCTCCCCCACGAGGGATCGGTTACACCACCGGCACCGCCGGACGCCGGAGGGGCACCGTCTTTCGGAAGCGGAGCGGACCTCCGCATGTCCACCGTCTGGTTATGGCCGTGCTCCCCCTCATCATGGACCGCTCATCGCCGACCGGTTCAATAAGGGCTCATCTGATCCAGCACCTTGGCAGCGAGCGCCAGGAACTGCTCGGCCTTCACCAGGTCCTGCACGACATCGTCGGGAGTGATCTGCGGAGTTTCAGGGCGAGGGTATTCGGCGCTGTTGCGACGGCGACGCATCCGATCGAAGGAGCGGAGCGCCTGGCCCAGGGGCGGATCCAACTGGGCGGTAACCGCGTCGAGTACCGCGAGGTGCCCGCCCCGGCTGGTGGCACGGAGTCCCTGGTTCTCCAGGATCGACGCGAGCGCTTTCCTGGAGGCGTCGTAGAGAAGCTGGTAGGCGCCGGTGGGATCCGTCTCGAACCCGCTGCGAGCGAATTCGATATGCCGCTCGGCCTGCGCCAGCAGGGTGTCGGCGTGTTCTCGGCTCGGCGGCACCCGTTCCAGCTGACCCGAGGCCAGCATCTCGTCGATCCGGCCACGCCCTTGCATCCACCTCATGAAGTGCTCCGTTTCCGAATCAGGGGGTAGAGGGGCCTGCTGCGCAGAGACGTCACGAACGGATCTTCCGGACCTGCGGCCCACGACGCAGGTGAGATCCGGCTGATGTTCACCTCACGGCCGAGGGATCGTTCCGCCGCCCGCGCCGCGTCGTACAGCTCGTCCTCGTCCGCGGTTCCCACCACGAGGACATCGACGTCGCGAGGGAGCGGCCCCGCCTGGTTCGCGTACCGGGCGGCCCAGGAACCGTAGACATAGGCCTCGTCGATGCCGGAGATCGGCTGGAGGAGAGGTGGCAGGACGGCTGCCGGTCCGAAGGTCACCGCCAGCAGATCAGTGAGCGGCTTCGCAACGATCGTGTCCGTGTCGGCCCTGATGAGCCGGAGGTTTCCGTGTCGTCTTTCCGAGGTCAGTCCTGCGGCGGCGAACCGGTTCGCCTCGCGGCTCACCGTCGCCTGGGACGCACCTGTTCGCTGGGCGAGCTCGGTCGTCGAATATTCCTGCTCCGGATGGAGGTAGAGCCAGGCCAGCAGTTCGCCGACGGCACCGGACCGGAACAGCGGAAGCAGGAGAGGAGGGTGCTCTCTCATAAATGAATAGTACTATGCATCTATGGCATAGACATCACTCTGAGTTGTCGCTTCAATCCGGTCCGTGCCGGATGTTGGCTTGCGTGGCCAGGACAATCCCATCGGGGATGGCTCGGAACGGTGCCGTCAGCTCTCGTCGAGGGCGACGAGGATGGCCGCCGCGGTCATCTCCAGCCAGGAGATCGTGTCCGTGGCCTCCGCGGCCGTGATGCTCCGCCTGCCGGTCGGCGCGGCGGGGTCGCGGTCGGACTCGTGGGCGATCCTGTTCCGGCGGGCGGTGATCGCCTTCAGCTTCTGGACCACCGTCTCGCCGGTGATCTGCCGGCCGTCGGTCCGCTGCTCGGTCAGGACCTTCGCCACCTTCGGCCAGAGCTTGACCTTGCTGACGTGCGAGAACCCCTGCTGGATCCGGTCGGGGTTCTGGTAGGAGACATAGCCGAGCGTCGCCTCCAGGTGCTCGCGGAACGCCTCGCCCAGCGATGCCTCGTGGTGGTGGATCCGCTCGAACAGCTCCATCGGGATCTGCAGCCTGTTGAACCGGTCCGGCCGCTCCACACCGGGCTGCTGCGCCAGCCGTACGGCACGGCTGTAGATCTCCTGGTGCACCCAGTGGTCGAGCGCCGCCACGGCCTGCACCCAGGCGGCCCGGTAGATGTCGCCGATGTCGAAGGCGCCGACCTTGAGCTGCTCCAGCCGGCGCCCGCCGTTCACCAGGTCGCGGGCGTATTCGAGGTTGCGGTGGAACTCCTGGAAGGCTTCGGTGGGAGGCATGCGGGGTTCCTCGGCTCGGGGACTCGGGACGGGCACGCCGAGCCGAGGATACGCCGCCTATTGATCTTCGCTCAACGGACTTCCGGAATCCCGCTGAGATGCCCGGCTCTGCAGGGCCTCGGCGATGGCGGCGAACTCGCTCAGCGCCGCCTCCAGGTCCTCGACGATCTCCTGCGCGATGATCTCGGGCGGCTGGAGCGCGTCGGCGTCCTCCAGACTCGGGTCCTTGAGCCAGAAGATGTCCAGGTTGCACTTGTCCCGCGCGACGAGCTCCTCGTAGGAGAACCGGCGGAACGGCCCGTTCGGCCCGGTGTCCACCCGCTCGGTACGGTCCCCGCCCGGCAGGTAGCGGTCCACGAAGTCCTGCAGGTGCTCACGGCGGAGCGGGTTCTGCTTGAGCGTGAAGTGCTGCCCGGTGCGGAAGTCGTAGACCCACAGGTGCTTCGTCCAGGGCTCCTCGGCGGCCGGCTTCCGGTCGAAGAAGAGCACGTTGGCCTTGACGCCGCCCGCGTAGAAGATGCCGGTGGGCAGCCGGAGCAGCGTGTGCACGTCGTACTCCTTGAGCAGCCTGCGGCGGATGCCCTCCCCCGCGCCGCCCTCGAAGAGCACGTTGTCGGGGACGACCACGGCGGCCCGGCCCGACATCGCCATCAGCCGGGCGATGTGCTGGACGAAGTTGAGCTGCTTGTTGGTGGTGGTCTCCCAGAAGTCCTGCCGGTCGTAGGCGATGTCGTCCCGGGTCGCCTTGCCGTCCATGCCGATCACGGTGATCGCGGACTTCTTGCCGAACGGCGGGTTGGCCAGCACCAGGGAGGCGTGCGTGGACGGCGGGGCCGCCAGCCCGTCGCGCACCTCGATGGGCGATGCGCCGTTCGCCCGGCACATGCCGTGCAGCAGCATGTTCATCGCGGCGAGCCGGGCCGTGCCGTCCACCAGCTCGACCCCCCGGAACGCCTCGCCGTGCGTCAGGCGGCGGCGCTGGCCGGGCGTCAGGCTCCCGTGGTGCCTGCGGATGTAGTCGTTGGCAGCGAGCAGGAAGCCGCCGGTGCCGCAGGCCGGGTCGATGATCGTGTCGTCCGGGGTCGGCCGCACGCAGTCGACCATGGCGGTGATCAGCGACCGGGGCGTGAAGTACTGCCCCGCGCCGGACTTGACGTCGGTGGCGCTCCGGGCGAGGAGCTGCTCGTAGGCGTCGCCCTTGACGTCGGTGCCCTGCCGCCCCCAGGTCTCGTTGTCCATGAGGTCGACGATCAGCTTCTTGAGCAGCGCGGGGTCCTGCACCTTGTTCTGCGCCTTGCGGAAGACCACCCCGAGGGTGCCCTCCTCCTTGGCCAGCTCGGTGAGGAAGTGCCGGTAGGTGTTCTCCAGCTTGTCGCCGCTCTGCGCCTTCAGCGCGTCCCAGCTGATCCCCTCCGGGAGGATCCGCTCGCCGCCGAGGGCGGCGGGCAGCTTGGCCCGCTCGTCGGCCATCTTGAGGAAAAGCAGGTAGGTGAGCTGCTCGACGTAGTCGATCGCGGAGACGCCGGCGTCGCGGAGCACGTCGCAGTAGCTCCACATCTTGTCCGCGAGCCGCCGCGCCTCCACCTGCCGCGCCGCCTCGGCCGCCCGCTCCGCCGCCTCGTTCTCGGGCACGGTCGTGGTCACAGCAGTTCTCCTTGCTCATATCCGGTCGGTGCGGGGGTGGCGGCCGGCCATGCGGTACGGCCCGCGTCCGGCGGGGCCTCGGTGGCCCGGGGGACGGCAAGGCCCGCGTCCGGGGCCGTGGAGGTCGTACGGCTCCCGCCCGGCGGGGCCGCGACGTCCTCGGACGCCTTGGGGTTCTTGGGAGCGGTACGGCGGGCATGCGCGGCCTTGGGCTGGGCGGCATGCTCGGCCCTGATCCCGGCCAGCAGCTCGGCGGCGGGTTCGTCGGACGGGTCCTGCGGGACCAATCTGCCCGCGAATGCTTCTCTCAACAGAGCCCGACGAAGCAGCTCCGTTCGCCGGATCGCACTCACCACCTCACCCTTCAGCCGTGAAGCGTTATCGAGACCTGCTTCAATCCTTGCCGCAATCAGATCTTGTTCTTCCCGGGGAACGATGGGAATTCTGACCGAGAGAAGCGCCTTCTGAGAGATGTTTCTCATCGAATCCTTCGTACCCGTCGCCCGAGCCGATATCTGATCGCGAACGAAGGGCGAGGACAGAAGCTGGATGAGCCACTCTTTCGACACGTCGGGGCGCACGCACAGGCGAAGGCTCTTGTCACTCAAGAGCAGACGAGGACGACACTCTCTTACAAGAACCGGAGCACCCACATATTCTGCCGTATTCGCCCTGCTCACCAAGATATCGCCGGGAACGACCTCATATCGGGGGTCAAATTCTTTCCCAGGAGGGACGGCCTTATTCTCGCCCTCCCGGAACTCTCCCCAGGTCATCGCACTAACCTTGATCACGCCCCACTCGTCATCAGCGGCATGACGCGGCTCGCAAGCGTAGGATTTTCCGGCCTCGATTCCCTCAAGAACATCTTCAAGGGTGCCCCAACGCCAGCCTGGCAGCAGCTCCACACCTCCACCGACATAGGGTCCAAAGAATTCTACCGACCGAATCTTCCTGACGAGTTTAGCGACTCCATGCAGTGCATCGTTCAAATAATTACGAGCGACATCCAGTTTAGAGAGATGGTCTTCCAGAGAGGCAACGATCCGTTTCTGCTCGACCAATGGAGGCACCTGAACACGGATTTCTCTGAGTGAGGGCTGTGAGATGTTCCGCATGGAGTCCTTCGTACCTGTCGCACGGCATGAAATCTCTCCACGGATCGACGGCGAACTAAGCAGAAGCGCCAACCATCGGCGATCGACGTGCGACGACGGGACGAGGCGAAGGCTCTTGTCACTCAGCAGCAAACGAGGTCGACACGAACCGACCAGAACGGAAGCGCCCACATACTCTTGAGTGTTAGCCCGACTGAGGAGGATGTCTCCCGGCTTGATCTCATACGCGGGGTCGAACCCAACCCCCGACGGAATCGCCTTGTTCTCCTCTTCGCGGAAACTTCCCCAGGTCATGGCGCTGACCTTGATGATCCCCCACTCATCGGCATCGGCTCTGCGAGGTTCACAGGTGAAGGATTTCCCGGCCTCGATACGGAGGAGAAGATCCCCCAGAGTCGCCTGTTCCCAGCCAGGGGGGAGGTCCGTCACGCGGTCAGCTCCTCGTTGAGTTCGTCAAGGATCGTCTCGGCCCGGTCGCCGAAGGCGTCGGCGAAGCCGTACACGCCGCCGCGCTGGTCGAACGGCATGCCGTGCAGGTCCTCGACGGTGACCTCGACGCTGGTGGCGATGACGTCCACGATGTTGTCGAGGTACCAGCGCTGCTCCGGGGTGAAGGTTACGCCAGCCTGCTCCTGCTTCGCACGCCAGTCGGCGTAGCGCTCCTCGATGATCGAGCGGAAGGGCCGGATCTTCTGGTCGACGCCGAGTTCACGGCGGAGCAGGGAGACCAGGTCCGTCACGGCGGCCTCGCCCTTCCCCAAGGACGGAGCCTCGCCTATCTCCGCGTACGACCGCCAGAGGAAGTCGACGTCGTAGACGTTCGGCAGCCGCCTGACCCGGTTGGCCAGGTCCTCCAGCTGCCCGTACGACAGCCTCGGCCCACTGCCGTGGCGGAGCTGCTGGACGATCACCTCGTCCTGGTTCTCCTCGATGAACCGGCGGAACGACCGGACCGCCTCCTGCGCCCGGTCCACGCCCTCGGCGGAGATCAGCTCGTCGACCGAGATCTCGTCGATCACGGTGTCGTACTGGCGGCGGATGTCGAGGATGCGCTGACGCAGCTCGGGGTTGCCGGCCAGCGGGGCGACGGCCTCCTTGAGCCGCTCCCTGACCGCCGCCTCGCCTCCCGTGTCCTGGGCGCGGATCAGCTCGTCGGTGTCGACGGCGTTGACGAGCCGCCGGACGATCTCCCTCAGCGTGGTGCCCTCGCCGACCTTGGCGAGCTCGGTGCGGTCGCCGTCGCCGATCTGCTGGTCGAGGCGGGAGAGCCGGGAGGCGAGGGTGGCGGTCTCGTTCTCGTCGATGGAGAGGTTCGCGGCCTTCGCCAGCAGGTCCGCGAGGCTGATCGAGCGGACGCGCTCCAGCGGGCGGGCGTCGCAGAGCGGGCTGTCGGTGACGCCGACCGCGTCGACCAGCAGGAAGCGGTCCTTGCGCTTCGCCGTACGGTCCGGGTTGACCTGCTGGAACTCGGTCTCATCGACGGTACGGGCGCCCCGGCCCTTCATCTGCTCGAAGTAGACGGCGCTGTGCACCCCGCGCATGAAGAACACGATCTCCAGCGGGCGGACGTCCGTACCGGTGGCGATCATGTCGACGGTGACGGCGATCCGCAGGTCGGCGCTGGTCCGGAAGAGCTGGAGCAGCTTCTTGGGGTCGTTGCCGAGCGCCTTCGACTTATATGTGATCTTCGCGGCGAAGTCGTTGCCCTTGCCGAAGACCTCCCGGACGATCTGCACGATGTCGTCGGCGTGCTCGTCGCTCTTGGCGAAGATCAGCGTCTTGGGCACGGTGGTGCGCCCGCCGTACTGCTCGGGCAGCACCCGGTCCTTGAAGGTCCGCAGGATCAGCCGGATCTGGTCCTTCGCCAGCACCGAGCGGCCGATCTGCTCGCCGGTGTAGGTGAAGTCCTCCTGCAGCTCCTCGTAGCGCTGCATCCGCGTGCGGCGGTCGCGGACCGGCACGACCACGCGCGTGCCCTCCTCGTCGAGGGCCGGGATGCTGCTTCCGCTCTCGCTGATCTTCGTGCGGATCCGGTAGACGTCGTAGTCGACGTTGACCCGGTCGGCGACGGCCTGCTCGTAGGTGTACTCGGAGGCGAGGTTCCGGTCGAAGAAGCCGAGCGTCTGGGCGGTGGGGGTGGCGGTGAGGCCGACGATGGGCGCGTCGAAGTAGTCGAGCACCGCCCGCCACTTGCCGTAGATCGACCGGTGGCACTCGTCCACGATGATGAGGTCGAAGCTCTCGGGCGACAGCCCCTGGTTGTAGCGCGCGTCCACCGGCCGCTCGGGCACGTAGTCGTCGATCTGCGGGTCGTCGTCCTCCGGCGGGACCGGCTCGCCGCGCAGCGCGAGGTCGAGCCGCTGGATGGTGGTGATCACGACGTTGGTCGAGGCCAGCACGACGCCGCCGGCCAACCGCTGGATGGTGTACAGCTCCGCGAGCTTCCGCCCGTCGTCGGGGGTGGTGTAGTTGCGGAACTCCGCCGCCGCCTGGTCGCCGAGGTTGTTCCGGTCGACCAGGAACAGCACGCGCCTGGCCCCCGCGTGCTTGAGCAGCCGGTACGACTGGGTGACGGCGGCGAACGTCTTGCCCGCGCCCGTGGCCATCTGCACGAGGGTGCGGGAGCGGTCCGCGCGCAGGGACGCCTCGATCCCGTTGACCGCGTCGGCCTGGGCGGGGCGGAGACCGGCCGCGGCGAGGACGGGCATGCGCCGTACCCGGGCGCGGAAGGTCGGCGCCTCCGGGTTCCCATCGGCCTCGTCCATCCAGGCGGCGATGGTCTCGGGCCGGTGGAAGGAGAAGACGGGACGGGAGCGCGGCTCGGGGTCCAAGCCGTTGGTGAACCGGGTCTCCACGCCCGTGCTCTCGTAGCGGAACGGCAGCGGCATGTCCCTGCGCCAGGCGGCCATGCCGTACTCCTTCGGGAGCGCGGCGGCGTAGCGGGCGCTCTGCCACTCCACGCCGGTGAGCGTGGTGCCCTCGCGCTTGGCCTCGATCACACCGACGATCCTGCCGTCCACGTAGAGGGCGTAGTCGGAGCTGCCCCCGGTGAAGGTGAACTCCCGTACGGCCACGCCCTGATCGGCGAGCGGGTTGAGCCGGGCGAGGTCCTGCACGATCCACCCGGCCTCACCGAGCATGCGGTCGATCTCCCGCCGCGCCTGCGCCTCGGTGAGGGGCTGCGGCGCCCGCGCCTGCTCGATGAAGGCCTTGCGCCGGTCGGCGGAGACACGGTCCGGGGTGCGGCCCTCGAACTCCGTGCGAAGCCCCTGCACCGCGCTCTGCAGCGCCTCCAGCTCCGCCGCCAGCCGGTCGCGCTCGCTCTGCGCCCGCGCGAGCTCCTCCTCGGCCCGCGCCCGCGCCTCGGCCTGGGCGTCCAGCAGCGAACGCTTGCCGTCCAGGACGAGCCTGGCCTCGGCGAGCTCGCGCCGGTAGCGCTCCAGGTCCTCCCGGAGCCGCCCGGTGACGTCGGCCGCCGGCTGGGGCGGGACGAAGGCGATGACCTTGCGGTCGCCGGTGATGGCGCGGTGGAGGAGCTGGCCGAGTTGGAAGCACTTGTTCAGGCAGTCGAGCGCGGTCCTGCGGTCGGAGGCGTGCGCGTGGACGGCCCTGTTCCCGGCCCGCCGCACCTCGTGGAGGGCGTCGGCCCCCGGGCGGGTGACGACACCGTTGTCGGAGAGCGCGTGGATCCGGCTCTCCAGCCGATTCTCTCCGGCGACCCGGATTCCGGTCCTGCGCACCATTTCCGTCGTCAGGACCTCGATGAACTGACGGCATTTGACGAGGGCGGCGTTGGGGTCGGTGAACACGGCCGCTTCGGCGCCCGCGCCGTACACCACGAGCAGCGGCTCGTGGGCGAGCAGGAAACCGAAGTTCGCCGACCTGCTCGCCAGTTCCCGAACCCTGTCGCTCATGCACCCTCGCAGTCTTCGCCCCGGCATCAGGAATGCCGAATCCTATCCCGGATCAAAGGACGCGCACTGGGAATTCATCCCTTTATGTACCGCATGGTGACCGGCGGCACGGCCGATAAGCGCATCGGCGCCCATCTTGGACATGTGAAAGCCCTTTGCCCGGAGGCGGATGAAACGTAGGCTGGCATTTCCCGCCTGCGTTCTCACCGACCACGCTGGAGTCCGCCGCCTCATGGCCCACCCCTATCCGTCACCGTCGCCGGTCCCCTCCGGCACCGGTCCGACCGGCGGTCCCCAGGCTCCGTCCGCCGACTCCGTGCCCGCGTCCCGGTCGGCCGGTCCCGCGACCGACGGCGGTACGCCCAGCCCTTCTTCCTCCGCTTCCTCCTCCGCTTCCTCTTCCGCGGCCGGCGGCCGTACGCCGAGTCCCTCCCCCGCGCCCGATTCCCGGTCGTCCGCGCCCCCGTCCGGCACCGCGTCGTCTCCGCCACCCGCCAAGCCCGCCTCCGGCCCGCAGGCCCGTCCGCACCCGCCCACCGCTTCGACCGGGCCGCAGGGGGTGGGCGGTGAGTTCTCCGGCATCGACCCCGCCGCGATGGACGACTTCGAGCGCGGGCTCGGCCGGGCGGAGGACGCCCTCGGCCGCGGCGAGCCCCGCGTCCGCGCGGCCCTGGAGAAGCTCGACCTGGACACCTCGGCGCTGGCAGCGCTGCGCGAGGCGCAGAGCTGGATCGGCTCCAGCCGCCCCGACCTGCGGCGGCGCAGCGAGGCGATCCGCTCGGAGCGCACCGAGTGGGGCTCCTCCGGTCTGCCCGGCGGCCTGGCCGCCTTCGACGAGTCCCTGTACGGCAAGACCGCCCGCGACCCCGACGTCTACGCCGCCACGGTCAGGCTGGCCGAGGCCGCCGAGAAGGGCGAGATCGACGCCAAGACCGTGGCGGAGCTGGAGAAACGCACCGGGGACGCGGCCTTCACCACCGCCCTGCTGACCACCCTGGGCGCGGCGACGTTCCGCGAGGCGATGGCGGAGGCTGCGGAGAACCGCGACAAGAAGTCGCAGCGGCTGCAGACCGCCCTCAGCAAGGCCCTGGGTACGGCGAGCCCCAAGCTGGACAAGGCCTGGCGCGACGCCTTCACCGCCGAGTCCGGCGACCACTGGCAGCAGCGCCGCAACTACCAGGCGATCAGTCTGGCCCTCAAGCACGGCACCTTCTCCACCGCCTTCCTCGTCGACGTCGCCAGGAAGGTCGACGGGGCCAGGTACGTCAAGGCCATGGAGCCGCAGGCCATGGTGGACGTGATGAACGCGCTGGGCCGCCATCCGGAGGCGGCCCAGGACTTCTTCATCGGCGATCCCACCGCGCTGAAGCGCTACCTGACCCAGGGGACGATGAACGACGGCGGCGCGGCCCTGGGCAAGGCCCTGGAAGCCGCCATGCTCCGCTTCCGTGACCACTCCGGCACCCCGGACAATCCCTCACGCGGCTACTGGTCGGCGAAACTCGCCTCCGAGTTCATCCATCTGGAAGCCGAACGCATCAAGAACCGCCAACCTCCGGACTCGGCGGTGAAGCCCACATTCACGGGACTCGTGCTGTCGGAGTACATCCGGGACGTCAACCACGTCGCCGAGAGAAGTGGCGATGGTTCCGTGCCCGGAGTGCGAAGTGCCGACAATCCCAACGCGCGCGGGCAGGACCCCTGGGGAGCTCAGTTCGACAAGACGGAGTTGCGCCGGGTGATGAAGGACGCGTTCGCGGATTCCAAAGCGTTCTCCCTCGTGACCGCTGCTCAGACGGCGTTCGCCGGATGGCTTCTCGACAATGCCGCCCAGAACACGGATGCCGGGCAGAGAAACGACGCGATTCTGTCCAGCGCGCGACAGATCGGCGCAGGATTCGGCCTGATCACCGACGCGGCCGAACTGATCAAGATCGAGGAGGGCAAGGAGCTGGACGAAGCGCAGAAGCGGAACACGAAAGTGCTTCTGGCTGCGCTCAACACCGGTCTTGCCATCCCGCAGGCCAGCGCATGGCCCATCGTGTCCGGTGTCGTGGGGTCGTGGACGGGGCTGGCCGAGGACCTCGTCAAGGGAAATGCGGAGAGCGACGCCCGCGAGGCCGCAAATACCACCGTCGACCGCACTCGGAACCTCGTGCACGACCTCACCGCTCGGGCCATGCTCAAGCATGGCCTGTTCGGCTCCGCCGAACCTCCGGCCTCGACACACCCTTGGGCCTCCCTGGAAGACATGAAGCAGGGAGACGATCCCCGCCACAACCCCAACAACTTCCTCAAGGAGGACGGCCGGACTCTCATGACCAGGGAAGAGATGATCGACGAGAAGGCCGCCAACGACATCGACAAAGACCGGAAGCTGGAGGCCTATCAGAGATGGCTCAGCGGACCCGCAGGACAACGTTGGCGGGATGCCGAGAATCGCCTGGACCAAGGATTCTCCAACGGCTTCGCCCCATACGGATCATGATGAACCGGCCCTTCGTTCTGGTCATGACACTGATGTGCGTACTGACCTTGTCGGCCGCATGTCAGAACGGGGACACCGCCTCGGTCGACCGCACTCCGTTGCCGACCGTGGCCGCCCCGCCGTACATCTGCGACCACGTTCCGTTGAAGGCGGTGGAGCTGATGACCGGTGTGCGCGGCCCACTAGCCCGCGGTCGCTTCAATCTCACCAGCGACGGCAGTCTGGACATGGGAGTCTGCGTGGTCCGCCGGAGAAGCGACCAGGAGAACGTCCTGGTGATCGACCTGTCGCCAGGAAAGGATCGGGCAGCGATCGAGGAGTATCTCGATGATGGTGCCACTCCCCTGCCGGAGATTGTTCCCGGGTCCATCGGCGCTTACTTCAAATCCCCAAGCGGCGAGAACAACGCCGCGTACGCCCACCTTCTCGGCGATGGATCATGGCTATCCGTCAAGCTGGAGATCGGCGTCGAGGGGCGGGACAACGCCGCCGATGTGGCGGCGATGATGAAGCTGATCGCGCCGAAGCTGATCACCGATGCCAGAGCCCCGACGGCAGACCCGGCCGCGAGCCCGTCGGCGAGCCCGTCCGCGGAGGCCGCTTCCCCCTCATCCACGGAGGACTGACCGGATCATGGCCGAGATGGTGCCCAATCCGCTCCACGAGGCGCTGGGAGAGGCGCTGCGGACGGTCGAGCCGCTGCTGGAGGAGGTCGAGGAGGCCGTTGAGACGCCGTTCCAGGCGTTCCACTCCGGCAAGGTCTGGACCGGTCCGGCGGCCAAGCGCTTCGACGAGCGGCTCGCCCACCACCGCACCCGCGTCCGCGCCTCAGGCGAGAAGGTCGTCTCCGACCTGCGCCAGGCCCTCGCCCGGACTCCGAGCCAGGTGACCGAGGAGGAGGCCAGGGCCATCGGCGCCCGCTACGGCCTGCTGTGAGATCCGGCCCATCCCGGGATCCGACCCGTCCAGGGATCCGGCGGAGCGCCCCGTCCCCGGTTCCACGGACCGCACCACCCCGCGTCCCGCCCGGGAAGCGGCACCACCCGGAAAACGGCACCGCGTCCCCAGAAGATCCACATAAAGATCAAAAAATCCTCGTACGTCATCTAGCATCACCAGCAGAGTGATCAATCGAGGTCCGAGGAGAGCGTCGTGACTCCTCCGCTCCCTGAAGGGAGCGGCTTCTCGCTAAGCCGCTTGCGCAGCCTCACGAAGGGCAAGCCCTGCCCTGAGGATGTTGACCGCCGCGTTGACGTCGGCGTGCGCGGCATGCCCGCACGCCGTACAGGCGAACGCGGCCTGGGTGAGGCGGTTCTCCTTCGCCACGTGCCCGCATTCGGCGCACGTGCGGGAGGTGTTGCGGGGCTCGACCGCGATCAGCTCTCGACCGGCGCTTTCAGCCTTGTGCGCGAGGACCGTCAGGAACACCCCCCAACCCGCATCCAGAATCGACCGGTTCAGCCCGGACTTGGCCGCGACGTTGCGGCCGGGCCGCTCGATCGTGCCGGACGCCGAGCGCGTCATGTTCGCGACCTTCAGCGCCTCGTGCACGATCACGTCGTAGGCGGCCACCAGAGCGTTCGCGACCTTGTGGACGTGGTCGAGGCGCTGCCGCCGCACCGTGGCGTGCAGCGCCGCGACCCGGGCGACGGCCTTGCGGCGGC
>NZ_BMQE01000042.1:0-60868 GCF_014647955.1 Planomonospora antibiotica
GCCACACCCCGTCGCCCTGGGCATCCAGAGCGACTCACTCCAGACAAATCGATCTTAGGGAACCCTGATGATGACTTCACCCCCACTGAGCGACCCGGCCCTGCGCGAGCGGCTGCAGCACGCCGACCCGGTGGTCCGCTTGGACGCGACCGTGAGCGCGCTCGCTGCAGCGGCGGCCGCGAGTACAGCGCTGCCTGCCAGGGCAGCGGTCCACGAGTGGCCAGCGTTCGTCTCGGCCGACGAAGCGATCATCACCGCGCTGCGCACGTTGGGTGAGCCGGCCCCCGATGAGGTGGCAATGACGCTCGCAGAGGAGTTCGCTTCCATTACGGCCGCGCTCATCGACCTGCTCGCTCTTCTGCGTGCGGCCCTGCTGCGCCTGGTGGGTGAGCACGACGATCCCAGCCAGCAGGTACTGCTGTCGGCCGCCGCGGTGCACGTCGCCGAGGCGCACCGGCTGTTGGCGGTGGATGCGTTGTGAACGCCACCTTGGGCGACTTTTTCGCCGCCGCCCAGCAGCACATGACGGCCGCCAGCTACCTCAGCCAGCCGCGTCTGGCGACCGGTCAGTGCGTGGCCGCCATCGGCGCGGCCCGTCAGCTCAGCTCGATCACCGCCCAGATGTGGGAATTCCTCTCGGTTCCGGCTTCGACGATCCAGGCCCGCGAGCGGTTGTTCCTCGGGTTGGCCGACTTGAGCACGGTCGGCCACCTCCGCACGGCCGACGACCTTCTCCAGCACAGCGTCGAGCAGATGCGGCACCGCGCCGCCGAGCGTGACGACCCGCTGGCGATGCATTTAGCCACCGCCGCGCAGATGTTAGGCATCGGTCTTGATCTGCTGCGCACTCACTACTCCATCGACGCCGACGGCACGCGGGTCGCACGTTCGGACTGGGCCCGCGCCATCGACAGCCTCGATGTCCAGCATGCGCTCCTGCACGAGATCACGGTTCACGGCCTGCATTTGGCGGACGTCCTGGAGCGCATCCTGCCCACCGTGAAGCGGCGAAGGCTGCCGGAAGCCGCCACCGTGCAGGCCGCGATCGATCAGCTGCGGCACCTGCCGGACGCCTTGCCCATGGTCACCGCCGTCCAGCATCGCGCGGGCGGTCATGCCCTGCTCAGCACGGTTCCACCACGGCCGAGCACCGCCCCCGTCCACCCGGCCGAGCACACGCAAACCCCTGAAGAACTGTGCCAGGACATCATCGACAATGCCGAGTCGCTGCGCGCGCTCTACACCGACCCGTTCTACGACGGCGACGATCGCGATGTGCTCGACATCCGCCAATGGCAGCGGATCGCCACCGGCGGTGCCATCCTCAGCCACACCCAACTGCAGCTGTGCCACGCGTTGAGTGCCCGGGCGCTGCGACTGGGAGCGCGCGCGGGCGGCCATCCCCAGCAGCTGCGCGCGGCGTTGGCCGACGCCCACGGCCTCAGCGAACGTTCGGTCGCCGCCTGGCGCGGCGTCAGCCGCGCATGGACCGAGTTGCTGACCGATGTCCCGGTCACGGCACGCTCCACTGCCGAGGAGCATGTCGAGCATCTCGTCATCCGGATGGGGCGACTGCTGTATGCCAACCCGCGTTGGACGCCGGCGCGGCGCGACGCCGCCCCCGCTAAAGAGCCCGCCGACGTGGCGCCGAGCACCGAGACGATCGCCGCGATCAGCATGGCCATGTATCACGTCAACGAGACCATGGCCGTGGTCGCCCGGACCAACCTGGCGCACGCCAACGAGGCCATGCTCGCTCACGACATGCTGCTGTTGCGCTCCCCTCGCATCGCCAAACGCCTGCGCCGTACCGCACCGGCCCCGTCGGTCTACCAGCAGGCGCGGACCGTCCTGGCGAGCTATCGCAGCCTCATCAGCGACGTTATGGCCTCGTCCTCGGTGTTCGGCCAGGCCGCTCTGCTGGCCACCCCGCCCGAGCGCCGCAGCGGGCTCGTCGGCCCCATCATGGACCTGCAACGGCGCAGCGACCGGCGCGCCCTGGCCCGCATGTTCGATGACGCCGATGAGCAGCAATGGCCTGATCAACAAGCACTTGGCATCACCCAGGCGCCGCAGCGGTCCCCCGCGCCGCGGCGCAGCATCACCGACGGCGGGCCGCAGCCGGGCGCAGCCGTGCCGTACACGCCACCCGGTAATGACGGCCCTGCCGTCGACGGGCCGACCTGGCGCGCCCGGCTGTGATCGGTTGCGCTCGGTGATCACATCCTTCACACTGGCCGATACGGATTTTTACGGACGCAAGGAGGGGGCGATGAACACCGCCCTGAAGGTCCTCGCCGTGCTCTTGACGGTCTTCGTTTTTGTCGCCGGCTTGGCCTTCGTCATGATCGTGCTGGCGTTCATCGTGGGAATCGGCGCGATGGCTCCGGGTGCGCGGGGCCCGCGGATCCAGTCGTACCGCCGCTACTAGCCGATTCGTTCCGGCAGGCGCGGCACGGCCGTACGGTAGGGGGCATGCTGATGCCGTGTGCGGAAATACCGATGCTCCGGGGGCTGGCTTCACCGCTGATGGGCTGATGTCCGCTCGGGCGCCGCCGCTGTCGGCCTTGCCCAGTGAGCGCAACGACCGCTACATCCGCTGCGCAGGAGCGCCCAGTCCCGTCCCGGGTTCCGCTGCGATCGGCGGTTCCACCACCGCAGCAACAGCCGGGGCATCGCGCCTTTCGAGCACGGCCTTGTTAGTGGAGGTTCCGGCGACGCGCACCAGGAGACGATGTACCGCCTCATGCGCTTCGTCGTCGGTATCGCCCTCTTCACGCAGGGCGGCCTCAGCCCGTAGATGCTGCAGCCGTACCGTTAGTTCCGCCGCCTGGCGGCGCAGTTGCTGGGCTTGTTCGGCGGTGCGCTCGGCGTCGCGGACATCAGTGTCACGGGCCCGCTCCAGCAGCGTCGGCTGCTGCTCATCGCGTGCCTGCAGGCGGCGCCGGACCGCGTCGAACTGTGAGGCCGGCCCTGCGGCGCGGCGCACGAGGGTGCGCCGCGTGGTGAGCTGGGCGATGCGTTGCCCGCTGGCGGTGATCTGTTCTTTCAGTCGCGCGGTTTCGCTCGCCGTGCCTGCCCGGGTGGCTCGGTTCAGCTGTTCGCGCAAGCGCCGCTCGGTGGCGAGCTGGGCCTGCAGGTCGGCTTCGACGGCGGCGAGCTCGTCGATCGCGGCCACGTGCGCGCGCAAGGTCTCGTGGGCGCGCAGCACCGCGCTGACGGCGGGCCCGACGCCGGAGGCGGCGCTATCGCGCAGGGCGTCGGCCAGGGCGGCGGCTTGGGTGGCGGCGGTGTGCAGGGCGGGCAGGCCGATGGTGATCTCGTCGATCTGTGTGTGCAGTTCGGTGTCGGTGAGCGCGCCGAACAGCCGCTCCTGCCAGGGCGTCACCGCCGGCTCGGCCGCGTGCGGCAGCGGCGAAAGCAGTGACAGGTCGTCCCCGAGATCGTCGAAGGTCTCGGCCGCATCGGGGTGCAGTCGTCCGATGACGATGCCCGGCAGGTGCGCCAGCGCCGCGCGGGCGGCGGCGTCCAGGACCGGCGGGGCGAATGTGCCCGGCTGGGCGCGCCGCGTGAGGGCTGTCTCGCCGTCGAGCTGCTGCTGGATCCGCCAGGCCAGGACGCGCGGCAGGGAGTGCACGTCGGTCAGCGGTCGTTCGGCGGCCGCGGCGCTGATCAATGGCTCCAGGTCGTGCCCGTTTTCGGCTGCCCGGTGCAGGACCCGTGCCAGGACGGGCCATTGCGCATCGACGGTGACGATCGCGGCCCAGGGGCCGAGGGCGGCCCGGACCGCCTCAGCCAGCGGGTCGGGCTGATCGATACGGCCGTCTGTAGGCGCGGCAGGGTCCGGTCCGGCCAGGTCGGGCGGGTCGATCGGCGTGATCTTTTCACCGAGTTCGGCGATGATGAGCCCTTCACCGCGGTCGTGTTCGAGGGAGTCGACGAAGGCGTTCAGCGCGCGGTCGAGTTCCTCGACGGGGCTGCGCGGCAGGCCCATGCTGGCTTGGCGGTCCTCATCTTCCAGCGCGGTGCGCGCCAGGAACAGATGCGCCTCGCGGATGTCGCGCGACAGTGCGGTGTAGGTGGCGTTGGCGTGCAGGCCCGCGCCGTAGGTCAGGGCGTAGTGCGCGCCGAGTCCTTGGGTCTTGTGCACGGTCATCGCCATGCCGTACGACAGGCCGCCGTCGGCGATGTAGGCGGCGCTGACCCATTCGCGGATCAGCTGGATCTGCCCGTCGGCGTCGCTGTGGCGCCATTCGACCTGTACCCCGTTGTGGCGGTCGATGGCGGTGACGATGCCGCGGAACCCGTTGAGCACGTCGGCTTGGGCGCCGTTGCTGCGCCATTCGCGGTACTGGTTCTTGCGGATTAGCACGATGTCACCGACGGTCAGCGCCAGGGTGCCGCCATCGGCTAGGGCGAACATGGTGTCGGGGCCGGGAAGTTCGCCGGCGGCGCGGCGGATCGCGCGCGCCGACAGATTCAGCTCGTCCACATCGCTGTTCTTTCCCGCCAGCATCAGCACCTCGGCGATAGCCTCGTGCACCTGGGGGTACAGGCGGCGCCGCTCGTCCCACATCACCAGCATCTGCGCCAGTGCCTGCTCGCGGGTGGTGGTGGCGTGCACCCGGCCGTGCTCGGCCCAGATGCGCAGCGCCTCGCGCCGGTCCCCCGAGCGCCAGATCTCCAGCGCGCGGCGCTCGACGGCGTCCTGCTGGCGGTAGTTCGTCGACAAGGTCAGGCCGCCGATCAGGGTGTGCACGGCGTTGAAGCTGCCGCCCACGCCGGGTGATTGCAGCTGCGCCGGGTCGCCGATGCCGATGACCTTGGTGCCGGTCTCGGCGGCGTGCGCGAGCAGGACAGCCAGCTGCCGGTCATCGACCATCGCGGACTCGTCGACGATGAGGACGTCCACGCCGGTCAGGCCCGGCCCGTGCTCGATGCGTTCCAGCCATTTGGCGATGGTGTAGGCCGGGATGCCGGTCTCCTGGCGCAGGTTGGCGCACGCCACCGCTGCGGTGGAGGCACCGGCGATGACCTTGCCCTCGGCCTGCCAGGCGATCCGCGCCACTTCCATCAGTGTGGTCTTGCCCGCTCCGGCCACACCGATGACCGCATCCACACCGTGTCCGGCCAGCGTCAGGCGCTCCAGAACGGCGCGTTGTTCGGCGCTGAGGATCAGCTGATGGGTGATCTGGTAGGTGCCGATGGCCATCTGCAAGGTCGCCGGTGACAGCACCGCGCACCCGCTGCGGTGGCGCCGGCGGACCGAGGCGATGATCGCGCGCTCGGCCGCGATGATGTCGGCGGTGGTGTAGCGGTCATTGTGGGACAGGTGGACGGGGCCGGTCGACGCCAGTCGAACCGCGTACCCGCCATGCGTGAGCACCAGCTCAGTGAGCTCTTCGGCCTCATCCCGGGAGGCGACCCCGCCTTGGATGGCGTCGGCCACCGCGGCCAGCGCCTGGGCGCTGGTGAAGTCCTTGCGGTGCCCGGTCAGGCCCTCATCGGGGCGAAACAGCCACCGGCACAGTGCATCCAGATCGGATGGACCGGCTGCTCCGGCTACCTGTGGGCGGCCGATCAGTCGGTGCGGAGCCATCACATCGGCCATGACCGCATCCGGATCGTGTCCGTCCGCGCGAGCCTCGGCCCGCCAGTAGGCGCGCAACCCCGCGGTCGGCGTCGAGGTCGCCTCCCGGGTCTTGGCGTTCTTCAGCACCTCGGCCGCGGTGTGCTGTTGGGTCGCGGTGCAGGTGGTGATGTCGATCCCCCACTGCTGGAACAACGCCAGGATCTCGGTGTTGCGCTTGGAGAACAGCCGGATCGTCTCCTCGGGAACACCGACGATCTGCCACACCCCGGTGTGGGCGTTGCGTTCCCAGACCATCCCCCAGCGTTCGTGGGTGACTTGCCGGATCCGCGCCTGCATCAGCGCATCGACCGCCAGGATGTGCCGGAACAGGTCCCGGCCGCCGGCCGCGATCGTCGACCACTTGCCGTCGGCGCCCTTGCACATGTTGGCGATCGTGACGTGCGCGTGCAGGTGCGGGTCCCCCACCGGCACCCCGCCGACCGGCCGGGCGGCCCGGTGCAGGTTCACCCAGCCGATGAACCCGTTGCCGTCGACGCGCTCGGCCTGCTCGCCGTCGCCGTGGTGGCCGCGCATGCCGTAGCACGTCCACGCCTCCGCCGCGGCGATCGCCTCGCTCAGGCAGTCGATGAAGACCTGCTCGACCTCCTCGGCCAGGTCTCCGCGGGCGAAGGCGTACAGCACGCTGAAGGCCTTGGGCAGGTTGATGGTCAGGTCATAGCCCCGGTTGCCGACCACCACCCGGTCGTGCTCGCGCTCCAGTGCCTCTTCCAGTTCGGGCCGTCCGTACAGTGCCAAGGCGTCGACTCCGGCGGCATCGGCCAGGGTCAGCAGCGCCGTCACCTTCACCCGGTGGGTGGAGCCGTAGCGGCGCACCTGGCGGCTCATCCGCTCGAAACTGGTCTTCTGCCGCTGGGAGCGCAGCAGGTCAAGCGGGTCGGTGCGGCCGAGTGCGGCGGCGCGATCGCGGATGGCCTGCAGCAGCGGGGCCGCCGGCAGCTTGGAGCCGGGGTGGGCGGCCATCTTCGGCTCCACCAGCTGCTCGCCCGTACGCGGATCGAGGCCTTTCATCAGCGCTCGGGCGTCGTCGAACTGCTCTCCCGTCAGCTCGGCGCCTGCTTCGATCCCGACGTCTGTACAGCCTCCGCCGATCCACCACAGCGGCCGTTCGGTGTCGCTCATCCGGTAGGTGAGCTGCTCATCGAGTGCAGCGAACGCCGCCAGGACCGACGGTGGATACAGCTGGTGCAGGTCGACGCCGGTCGCCGCGGCGATCTGGATCACCGCACCGAGGTTCATCTCGACATCGGCTCCGTCGCGCTGCAGCCGGGCGACGGCGTCGGCGAACACGTGCCGCTGGCGGTCGGTTTCCAGCAACTGGGCCGCCTCCACGCCCAGCGCGGCGGCCTTGTCCTGGACGGCTTGGATCAGCGGCGCGGCCGCCAGCTGGCCGATGTTGCCGCCCGCGCAGCCGTGCAGACCGGCCAGCCGGTACTCGACCTGGGCGTCGGAGGGGCCGATGACGGTGACCCATGACACGTCTGACCTCCTCCTCCTACGCTCTGTATATTAATCCCAACGTATCGTCACGAAGTGACCGATACCTTAGCACTGTTATTTTGATCTTTGTTTTCTCTTTTGTGAATACTTTTTCTATATTGATCTCTTCTATCTTCTTGATCTTTTGTGTTGTCTTGTCTTGTTGATCTTGTTATATGATCTTCTGTTATCTTTTTGTTACTTTCATTTATGATCTTGATTTTTTTATGATCTTGGTTTGTCATGTCTTCATGACAGATGAAGTCAGAGGCTTGTCAGGAAGACAGTTGAGGAAGGCGCTGCGGGAGCGGGCGTTGGAGAAGGCACGCCAGCAGGAGCTCGCCGCCGTCGGCGCCGAAGCCGCCATCACGCGCCGACGGGCCGCCGACAAGGAGCGGGAGGCGGCGGTGGCGAACGAGCGGGTCGCCTTGGCCGTGCTGGCCCGCCTCTTCGGCGGGGCCGCGCACGCGCACGCGATGCTCAGCGAGACCCTCGGTCCACAGGCATGCCAGGAGTACGGGCTGGGCGTGAAGACCATCGAGGCGGCCGAGCGGGCCGCCGACGGAGAGAAGGTGGACGCGGCCGTACAGGAGATCACCGGTCGCCCCGCCGAGGAGCGTCAACCTCGACGGCGCGGGGCTCGCCGGGCCGATGACGCATCCGAGGAAGCCGGAACGACGGACACGCCTCCTGTCCTTGCTCCCGTCCGTGCCGGGGCAACGCAAGAGCCCCAAGCCGATGATCGGCTCGGGGCTCTTGGGGGGTGGCCGGCGGGCGGCCAGGAACCGGGCTGAGCGCGGCTCAGCCGGGGATCAGGACAAGGCACGGGCAGCCGCAGATGGGACCGCGGGGTCGTTCGGCGTCTCGCCGGATGGCCTCGCGCATGTAGGACAGCTCCATGTGGTGGCTGACCACGGGGGCGTAGGAGTTGCCGGAAGGGTTCTGGGCGAGGAAGACGGGCATGCTGGCGGGCAAGGGGCTGAGCACGCGCTGGAGCGTCTGGACGGTGGTCCACTGCTCAGGATCGCTGGCCGCCCTGGCTGGCGACAGGGCGATGCCCTGGGCGCTGACGCGCGTTCCTGTTCGCCCGGCGTGCGTCCGGTAGGTGAAGAAGCCGATCGTGGAGTAGGTGAGCGCGTCGGCCACGGGGCTGAAGTCGTTGCCCTCGGCGTCGGCGGTCATCGCGATGAGTCGATGCCCGGGGAGCGGGGCAAGGATCCGGCAGAGAGCGGCGGCGGTCAGTACGGTCGGGGCGGTGGGCATGGTCGGCCTTTCGGGGCAGGGCAGGGACGGGGGCGGCCGTGGTGGCCGAGCGGTGCGTTCGGCCACCACGGCGGAGGGGGAGGCGCTGGTTGGTCAACGTGGCCAGAAGACCGCGCACTCGGGACCGCTCTGGGGGTCGGCGGACAGCGCGTGGGCGGTGTCGGCTGCCGGGTTGTAGTACAGGCGGCCGTAGCTGTAGGCGCGTAGCGTGCTGTAGGTGTTGCCTTCGGGGTCGTGGGCCAGCACGATCGGTGCGCCCGGGTGGATCCGGAGCAGCCGGTCGCATATCTGGCGGACGGTGAGCCCTTCGGTCTGCTGACCGGAAAGGACAGGGCGGGGCCACAGCGTCATGCACGGGGTGACGGTGGCAGGGTTCTGTTCGGGTTCGGGGGCGTAGAGGTGGTTCTCGGTGCAGTGGCCGAGGGGGGCGTAGGCGTTGCCTGCGGGATCCAGAGACAAGACGATCAGCAGATCCGGGGGCAGGAGCTCCAATGTGCGGCGGAGCCCTGCGGCGGTGTTCCACGATGCGCGGTTGCTCATGATCAAGGGCCTTCGTGTCCGTGAGGGGTGAAGTCCATCGGGGAGGGCGGCCGCCGGGCGGGAAGGTGCTCCGGCGGCCGCGCGGTCGTGGTGCGGATCAGGAGCGGTGAAGGCCGAGCATGAGGTAGGTCCCTGCTTGCTGCATCCCGTCCCAGGCGATGTAGTCGCGGATCATTCGGTCGGCGTCGTCCTCCACGGCCTGCTGGTCGAAGCAGTCGGCGGCCAAGGCCATGCACAGCATGTGCCGTGCGGTGCTGGCCCTGATGGCGGAGTCGTGGGCCTGCTGGCGCAGGCCGTGGCGGCGGCGCAGTCGCCAGCGGGGGGTGTCGTCCAGTTGGGTCGCGTCGCGGTCGGCTTCGGCCCGGAAGATGGCGGCTCGGGCGACGAGGCGGCGGAGGTGGCGTTCGGGCAGCTTGTTCATGGAAGGTCCCTCTTGTCGAAGAGATGCCGGTGGGTCGGGGCGCCGCCCCCGGCGCGGGGCCGGGGGCGGCGGGCGTCTCTAGGCGGGGATCTTCGCGCTGAAGCGGATGCGGGCGTGGATCGCCAGGTTGGCGAGCTGGGTGGGGCTGGTCGTGCGGCGTGCCTCCTGCACGGCGGTCGGGGTGACGCGGACCCGCGACCACAGCATGTTGTGGGGGTAGACGTCGGCGGTGCGCCGGTTGATGCGGCCGACTCGGCCCCACTTGGTCTGGGTGCTGTGCGGGTCGCCGTAGCGGATCAGGTCGCCGGGGCGCAGGTCGGTCACCAGGTAGCGACCGGCGGGGCCGGTGGGGCCGACGTGGCGGGCGGCGCTGCTGCGGGCTTCTTCGGTGGGGGCGATCCAGTCGGCGATTTCCACGGTGGTCGTGAACCCCGCTTTGGTCAGCAGGCGCACCACTTCCTCGATGGCCTTCGTGTCCGCCGGGAGGTACGCCGTGTCGGGCTGGATCCATTCGTTGGTGCGGTAGTCCCATTCGTACCCGGCGGTCGAGAGCATGAGGCCGACGCCTTCGAAGGGCGGCTCTTCGATCACGCGGGTACCGGCGGGCAGGTCGTGCTTGATGCGGATCATGGTGATTCCTTTCGGATTGGAGAGGCGCGGTCCGGGTGCCATCCGGAACCGCTTGAATTCATTTAATCAGTTTTTGCGCGCTTTGTGGGGATGGTGGTGCGCCGCTGAACGGCGGGCGGGTCCCCACGCTTGCCGCGTGGGCCCGCCCGCCGGGAGCCGGTCAGTTCTGCGGGATGCGGTGGGGGGTCTGCTCGTGGAGGTAGTGCGCGATCATGGCCTGCTCCGTGAGCGTGCTGGGCAGGTCCTGCTCGCTCGCCCAGCGCTTGACGGCCTCGGGGGTGACCGTGGCGGTAGTGACATCGATGCCGTGCTCACTGACGAGGTGCTTGGCGATGTCGTCGAAGCGGAAGAGGGTGTGCTCGGTCACGGCGTGCGAGGGAGTGCACATCGAGCATGGTTCGCCCTTCAGTCGGTTGTCCCAGACCTGGCGGTCGCACGCGGGGCATGGCCGCGACCGCTTTGCCTGCTGGCGCACGGTCGCGGCAGCAAGGGCGTTGACGACGAGCTCGGCTTCGCGGCCGAGTACCTCGGCCAGACGGGAGGGGTCCATGATCTCGAAGGTGTCTTCCTCGGCGAGCACGCCGTGGATGGTGCGCTCGATTCGCCAGCTTCGTACGGCGGCGGGGTTGGCCGGCAGGGTGTCGGTATGCGCGCAGCGGGCCGTAAGCGCTCGGCCGCCGGGCAGGGGCACGGTGATGTGCGTGGTGCAGGCGTCGCGCTGGTCGATGCCTGGGTCGGGCACGCCGTGGCGGCGTAGCTGGGCCAGCACGTCGCTGTAGCTGGTGTGCAGCTGCGCCAGCATGGCCAGGGTGAGGACTCGGGGTGCGGGTGGCGGGGGGATCAGGGCGGCAAGGCGGTCGGCGCGTTCGCACAAGTCCGTGACGAGCGGGGAGATCACCGAGGCGAGGGCTCCCCAGCGGTTCCGCAACCGCCAGGTGCGCGTCTCGGCTCGGTGGCGCAGGAGTCGGACAGCCGTCTGGTAGAGCGCTGCGGCGGTGAAGTAGGCGCCGATCTCCAGCCAGTCGAATTCCGGATCGACTCCGCGCACCGTCAGGTGCAGCAGGTCGGCCGGGCCCTCCTCGGCGGTGAAGTCGGTGGGCGTGATGGTGTACAGGTAGTGCTCGCCGGGCTGCTTGAGGTGGGGCAGCGGGCCGTCACCGGGGTTCTTGAGCTCCTGGCTGATCGCCTCCTCGGGGAAGGTGGCGGTGTAGGTGCTGTAGCTGGCGGGGGTGACCTTCTGGCCGATGCTCTGGCAGTGGGCGGCGTAGTCGGCCAGGAACGGGATCTGGATTTCGGGGATCGCGTGTGCTCCCGAGGTGGTGAAGACGTAGCGGCCCATGGCGTAGTCGCTGGCGAATACGACGGTTCCGGTGATGCCGGTCTCGTGCGTCATGTTGTGCTCCGTGTGAGGGGTGAGCCCCGCACCATTGGTGCGGGGCTCGGGATCGGTCGGGGTCAGTCGCGGCCGAGGTCGGGCCATAGCTCGGCGGCTTGCTCCACGAGCTCGTGCAGGCGCGTGCACGAGCCGTCGTGGAGCTGGCCGAGTCCGGCCGCCGCGCACGGGCACGGCGGCAAGAGGTCGATGCTGCCGGGCCGGTAGACCCTGACCTTGGCTGCGGCGAGGTCCGGGTAGGGCTGGCCGCCGTCGAGGGTGACGAAGACCTGCTCGCCGCGCGGGTCGGCGGCGACGGGCGGGGCGGTCACGTAGCCGCATGCGAGCGGCTCCAGGACGACGTCGCCGGGGCGCAGTTCCCGGTTGCGGACAACCAGGAAGTAGCTGTCGAGTGCCGTGGATGTCATGCGTGGACTTCCTGTCGGATTGGATGCGGTGCCGGATCAGAGGTGCCATCACCGATCCGGCATTTGAATTAAATCAGTTTTCGCGCGTTTTGTTGGGTGGGTGTTTCCCCGGTGACACGCGGCGGGGCGGAGTGCGGTGAGCGTGCCGACCGGCTGCAGTTCGGGCCGGAAGCGGTGTTCCGGCCCGAACCGGTGAGGGGATCGGTCACCGCGCGGCGGCGGTCGCCTCGCCGGTCAGCAGCCCAGGGCCTGGGCGACGAGCTGGCCGAGCCATTGGGCGACGTTGGCGCTGACGGCGTTTCCGGCTTGCGCGGTCTGGTCGGTGTGGCCTCCGGTGACGATGTAGTGGTCGGGGAAGCACTGGGCGCGCAGGTGCTCGCGTGCCTTGAGCATCCGGAAGTGGAATTCCTCGATCGGCCGGTGCTCGCGGGGCTGGACGAGGGCGGCCGAGCTCTTGCACGCCACGGTGTGCAGCGGGGTGGCGGTGGTCTTGGCCTCGCCGCGCCGGTAGGGGATCACCAGGCCGTGGCCGCCGTCCCAGGTGATGCGGTCGTCGGGGGTGGTCAGGAACAGGTGGTTGCCCTTCGCGGTCACGGTGGCCAGCGGGTGGTCGCTGGGGCGGGCGACCGATCCTCCGCCGCGCGCCTCGACCAGGTAGGGCGGCAGCGCGTCAGCGAACTCGATGCCGGGCGGGGTGATCACGGCGTCGGTGTCGCGGGTCATGCGGGTGCGCAGCGGCAGCCCGGCGGAGTGGGGGGCGGACGTGTTGCCGCCGACCTGGACGAGCATGGGCGGGGTGGCGACCCCGTCGCCGCCCTTCTTGGTGCGGGTGGCCAGCGGGTTGTGCCAGACGGGGTAGTGGCGTCCGTCGTGGCCGCCGTGGTTGACCTGGATGGCGGTCGGCCCGGCGCTGATCATCTCCAGTCCGGCGCGGATCTTCTTCATGGTGGAGGCGGCCAGCGGCTTGCGGCGCTCGCCGATGCGCTTGCCGGGGTCGCTCAGGTCGAGTGCGGCGGCGGCGGGCAGCACGTAGGGCTCCACGACCGGGTTGGCGTGCGAGCGGCGGGTGTTGGGGCAGGTGTAGAGGTACTGCTCGCGGAACTTACCGATGCGCAGCTTGGCCTGATCGGTGCTCTTCCACGTCTGGCGGGCGCGGACGTTCTCGCCGCAGTCGAAGCAGAACGCCAGCGGGCGCGGCTCCAGGTCCGGCATGGGCACGCCCTTGGGCAGCAGGACGATGTACATGCGGTTGCGCCACTGCGGCGCGTACGGGATGCCGTCGCCGCCGATGTGCGCGCTGTTGACGCACACGATCTTGTAGTGGTAGCCGAGGGTGGTGAACGCCTCCAGCCACCACCAGAACAGGGGCCACAGGGTGGCGAACTCGACCACGTTCTCGATCAGAATCGCCTCGAAGCGCCAGACCTCGGTGGCGCGCAAGACGTCGTAGGCGGTGGCGCGGGTGCGTGCCCAGCGATCGTCGGTGGCGGGCTCGTCGTCGTCCTCGGCCAGCAGGTCGCCTTGACCTGTGATGCCGCCGGGCAACTTCGGCTTGTGGTTGCCGCCCGCCGGGGAGGCCTCCCAGCAGATCGGCGAGGCCCACAGCACGTGCGCGCGGGGCAGGCGTCGCATGTCGTAGTTGTTGACGTCGGCGCACAGGTGGTCGGCGGAGGTGAAATTGGCCGCGTGGGTGGCGATCGCCCGCTTCCAGTGGTTTGCGGCCAGGCGCAGGGAGTAGCCGGCGGCGGTCAGGCCGATGGCCGATCCTCCGGCGCCGCAGAAGATGTCGATGAACGTCAGGCCGTTGGGCCGGGCGGGCTGCCAGTCGGTGGCCCACAGGCTGTAGGGGGAGGCGAGCATCAGTGCCGCTCCCCTGCCGGGCGGCGGGCATCGGCGCCGGGGGTCTGCGGCTTCAGGGGTGGCCGGTCGGGCGTGCTCGGCGCGGTGGCCGGGCGGGGGTCGTGCCGGAAGAAGGCATGCATGAAGACGGGTCCTTTGGATTGGATTGGAGTGGTGGCCGGAAGCGGGGGTGCCATCCCCGCCCGGCAGATCCATTTAATCCGTTTATGCACGCTTTGTTTTGGATGGCCGATATGCGGCGGTCCCGCACCGTTCAGCCGGTGCGGGACCGCCGTGGCCGGTCACCCGGCCGACAGGTCAGCCGATGCGGTCCGGCTCGGCCGCCCGCTCGGCCAGTGCCGCCACGGTGCGGCGGTAGATCTCGTAGTAGGCGCGGCCGACGGCGATCTGGCGGCGCTCGGCGAGACGGTCGGCCAGCGCGGCCAGACCGGTGGCGAGTTCGGCCGGTTGGACGCCGGGACCGCGCCAGTCGGTCAGCACCGCCCAGCGGTGCCGGGCACGCAGACCGCTCAGGTACTCCGGGTCGCCGAGTCGATGCCTCAGCCGGGGCTCGGGCAGGGCCTGCCACGCCTGCCGCTGCGTCTCGTCGGCCGCCGCCCACTCGTCGGCCAGCAGCACATCGAGTAGGAGCGTGCGGCTACGGTGCAAGGGAACGAATAGGGACCTGGCCTGCAACCACTTGAGCTCCCCCGCGCGTTCCTTCGCCTTCCAGCCGGAGGCCTGGTGCGACAGGTACAGGATGTAGGCCTCGGTGATGGCCACCACGTCGCGGCTCAGGGTGAGCCGGGGGAAGTCCTCGGTGCTGCCCAGGACGTGCTGGTAGATCCACGGCAGGGCGCTGAGGTCGTCGGCGGCCAGATGCCAGCCGGCACGCTGCGCCGGGTACTCCTGCGGGGAGTCGGGGTTGTCGTAGTCGAACAGCTCCACCGGTCCGGCGGGCGTGATGATGTGCCACATTGCTCCGGCGCCGTCGGGGACGGCGTCGATGGACGGCGGGCCGAACGCGGCTCGCAGGTCGGCGTAGGAGGCGTCCAGGAATCCCTGGAGGTCCAGAGCGGCGATGTCCAGGCGGCGGGGCTGGGGGTCGAAGACACCATCGAAGGTGAGCGTGGGCATGGTGATCCTTTGCTTGTTGGGATGGGAAGGGGTGCGGGCCGTACGGCCCGCACCCGAGTCGGGGTCAAGCGGGGAGCGGGGTCCAGGCAGGACGGTTGCGCTCCATGAGGTCGCTGTACTCCGGCGGCAGGCTCTCCACGGGAGCGCCGGGGAGCTGGCGGCGACTGGTGGACCGCGCGGTCAAGGTCTTGTCCTTGCGCAGGACGGTTCCGCGGACCTCGATGCCGTGGTTCACCCACCCGCCACGGCTGTCCCATCGCCAGGTGATGACGGCGGACTCGACGCGCATGTCCTTGCCGTACCAGTCGGGCACAGGCGGAAGGTCGGCGTGGTCGAGCCACACCGTGGTGGTGACGAGGGTGTAGTTGCCGGGGTGGTCGGTCGGGATGGTCTTCATGGGGATTCCGTTCGGATCAGAGATGCCGGTGCGCGTGCCTGCGCGACGCGGCGGACAGGAGCGCCGGAGTGGTGCGGTGATGCCGCCGGGAATGGTGAACTCGGCGGCGCTGGATGCGGCAGGTGCCCGCGCTCCGGCGCGGGGCGTGGGCACCTGCCCGCTGAGCGGCTCAGCGTGAGGCGTCCAGGGCTTCGTCGGTGTCTTCGTAGAGGTGCTCGGTGGGGAAGGTCAGCCCCATCTCCTCGAACCAGCGCTCCACGAGGGAGACGATGTCGCCGCCGTTCCAGTCGCCACCGCATTCCATGTGGATGGCCAGGATCTCGTTGTAGAGCCGGAAGATCGCGCCGACGGCCTGAGCCGGGTTGGCGGCCAGGCCCTCGGCACCGGTCGCCGGGGCAGTGTCCAGCACGGTGACGCTGCCAACGGTGATCTCCAGCCGCACGTTCCCCGCCTCGTCGAGGACGGCGGCGACGGCCTCCTCCAGATCGAGCGCCACGCACACACCGCCCGTCGCGGGGTGGACGTAGGAGTAGTTCTGCACGCCCGCGACTTCGATGCAGGGCGGGGTGTCGTCGTCGAGCTGGGGGTGGAAGCGGGCCGCCCGGTTGAACCGCTCAGCGGTGCTCTTCGGCAGGCACGCGACAGCCCCGGAGATCCAGTGCGGTTGGTGGTGGACAGGCTGGAAGGGGAGATCGGGAAGCTGGTCGAGCAGGTTCCGGACCGTGTTGGCGAAGCGTGCGGTGTCGCCTTCGGAGTCGCGGTAGCAAAACAGCGCGGCATCGGACAGGCGGTGCAGACGCAGCGTCCAGCAGGGCACGTCCATCGAGTCGTCGGGCAGGGGCTGGTCGTCGCAGCCGATTCGGGCGCTGTAGCCGTCGGGGGCTTCCAGCTCGATGTACCGGTCGGAGGTGATGATGGCCCTGAGGCCGGCCGCGCGAAGCGTGTCGAGGTCGTTTTCGTAGGTGGGGAGATCGTCCATGGTGTTGTCCTGTCGGGGTGTGGCGCGCTAGGGGCCAGCACGGCCTGAAGCGCGCCCTGATGCTGGAAAAGGGATGAGGGCCCTTGTCCCTGCCGATGGCCCGGGGCGGCGCGCTGTGGGGCTGTCAGGGGCCGGTGGCGGGGGCTGCGTGGTGCGTGGCCTCGGCGGCGCGAGGCGTTCGCGGGCCGGGGCCACGCGCCACGCAGCGGGAAGGGTCGCGCGGTCTTCAGCGCAAGCGTTGTTCTGTGCGCTTAACGCGTGCCCAGGGGCGGCGTCTCGGCGCCATCCCTGGGCACGCTGCCGTCATCAGGTGACAGCGGGAGCGGCGGTGTCGTCCGGCGCGGGTAGAGCGGCCAGATAACCCTTGACCGTGGCCACGGTCACCTTAAGGGCTTCGGCGATCGTCTCCACGTCCTGGTGAAGGACGGTGAAGCGGCGGTGCGCTTCGGCTCGCCTGATGGCCGCCATCGCCTGGCGGCGCTCGGCCATCGCCTGGCCGGGGGTGCGGCCGGATCGGGGCGGAACCTGCTCGGGCCGTCCGGCCTTGTGCCAGCGGTTGTAGCAGGCGCCGCACAGGCCGTTCCTGCCGGTGCCCTTGGGGATGGTGCCGCCGCACTCCTTGTTCTTGCAGGTGGGCAGCTCCGGTGCGGGCGGGGGCGTGAAGTCGGGGTCGGCTTCCGCGGTGAACAGCGCACCGACCGCGTGGGCGTAGTTGACGGCGGTTGAGAACAGGATGTTCTCGCCGTTGCGGATCTTTCGTTCCAGCTCGTAGACACCGTGCCGGGCGATGCCCATTCGCTCGGCGACGTACTCCGTCTTGAGGCCGAAAGCCTCACGGCGTCGAAGCAGGTCCAAAAGCAGCGGATCAGGATGAGGGACGACGGAGAGTCGCGCCCTGCCCTCTGTGAGGGCGACAGCGTGTTGCATGAGTTTCCTTCGGATTGGAGATGTGTTTCTTTCCTCGTTCGGGGTGCCATCCCGTTCGAGGTGTTATTAATTTACCACGAATCCTTATTCGCGTTTGGCCTGTGAATCGCGGCCAGCGAGAGCTGTGTTTTCTCGGTGTTTACCGCTGCCGCCGGTTCGTCTTTTATCCATCATGCGGCAAGCGGACATGCCGACGGCCAGGGCGCTGGATTCGCGCCCTGGCCGTCGTTTGTGTGATGTCACCCTTGCGGTTGTTCCGGGATGACAGTCGGGTAGTGCGGTTCCGCTGTGTTCGTTACCTCAGGCGCCACCGGCCTGATCCGATTTCCTTCAAGGTCTCAGCGGTGAGCATCCATGTCAGATCGTCGGCTGTGACCACGATCCCGGTGGGATCCAGTCTCAGCAAGCTCCCGCCCTCCTGGATGCGATGCTGGATGGCCACGTCCAGTGGCTCCTCGCTGTAGTTTTCGATTTCGCCGATTATCAGGCGGGCCATGTCTTCGACTGTGGCCCGCTCCAGAGGGGCGGTTGTCTGCTTCTCGCACGAGCGGCAGGGGCAGCCCCGCCGGTGGATCTGAGTGGCGCCGCTGGTCATCATCGGCTGGTCACCCCCGGGGCGATGGTCTTCGTGAAGCCGATGCCGGTGAGCCGGTAGTGGGGTCTGCCCGCCGCTTCGGTGAAAGCCTCGCGGTGCCGAATCGGGTCCGGTAGCAGCGAATCAGAATGGGGGACGGCGGAGAGTCGTGTCCTTCCCTCTGCGAGGGCGACAGCGTGTTGCATGAGTTTCCTCCGAGTTGGAGATGTGTTTTTTCCTCGTCCGGTGTGCCATCCCGTTCGAGGTGTTATTAGGTTATCGCGAATCCTCATTGATCGAGGGAGTTCGGGGCTCGATGGTTGTACTGTCCGCTTTTTGGTGAAGGAGCGGATGGGTCGTTGATGGATGGGCGTTGTGGCCGATCGCGGGTTGATGCGGTTCGGCCGCGACGCTTGCCGCGTTGGGATTTACCGGACCAGCTCGCGGTCGATGAGGTCGTCTCGCCATGCTGCTGCGTACGCCGGGCAGTTGCGGCAGTCGGCGTGTGTGCAGCCGGGCAGTTTGTCGCGTTGATGGCGGGCGTGGTCGGACCAGGCGGCCGAGTCGGCCGACGCCAGCTTTTCGCCGCACATTTCCAGGCCTCCGATCTTCACACCGAAGCCGTGCAGGCGCAGGCCGAGCGCGGCCAGCTCGTCGATCAGCAGAGCGATGCTGATGGAGTTCTGGCGGCGGCAGATGGAGCCGACGCCCACGCGGGGTTCGCGTGTCAGGTCGATGCCGGCGGCGGCGTACATCTCGATGTGCCGCAGGTAGTCGCTGCGCCGCCACCCTTGCAGGACGGGCATCCACGGGACGGCGGGAGCCAGTTCCCGCAGCCGCAGGAGGTTGGCGGTGGTCAGCTCCTGGTGTGCGGATATGGACTTGCCCGTCTGCCGGAGGGCGTCCTCTTCGCACATCCAATCAAGCGGGGCCGCGGCGACCATGCGGCCGATCGCCTCCATCCAGAACTGGACTTCCTCGGCGTACTGCTCGGCGGTGATCACCCATCGGCCGTGCTTGCGGATGTGGTTGTAGCCGCTGGAATCCAGCATCCATTCGGTGATGGCGGTGGGAAACTTGCGGACCAGGCGACTCAGGCGCGCTCGGGAGACGAGCATGGGGAAGTCGAAGCGCCCCAGCCAGGAGGGGTCCGGAGCGCCGACGTACAGGCGGGGGCGCGCGGGTGATTGCGGCGGGGCCGGGCCGGGAGCGGCGGGTGCGGCGGGCGGCGCCGGGCGGTCGGTGGTGATCAGCGGCTTGGGCGCCGGTGCGGCGTGCGCCGCGCGGGCGGGCGGCAGCGCCCATCCAGTGCCGTCCAGGAACGGGCGCATGAGGGCTTCCCACTCGATCAGCCGGTGCTGGCGGTCGGCAGGGACCGCGACCAGGCGTTCAGGGGCGATGTGGCCCCGGATCGTGATGCCGTCGCGGTGGAGGGCCGCTGTTGTGTCGGCCATCGGGGGCGCTGGGGCGGCGATGGCCGTGGTGTGGTGGTCGGGGACCTCGAAGCCGTCCGGGCACAGCAGGGCGGCCCTGATGCCGGTCAGGTTGACCGCGATGATCGCGTGGTCCTGCTGCGGGACCGGGGTGCCGGTCCAGGCCTCGCCCCACACCAGGACGTCGGCGGTGACGAGGTAGACGTAGCCGGGCACGCGGCTGGTCAGGTCGGGGTAGTCGTATTGCGAGGTGGGCCACAGCCCGGTGTGCAGGACGGTGTCCACCTCGGCGGCCGGGACGATGCCGTACCAGATCGGGCGGGGCAGTAACGGGGGTGTGGGGGCGGAAGACTCGCGGGTGAGCGCGGCGCCGCCCGATGCGGTGGACAACATAGGGGGGGACCTTCGGATCGGAGGAGACGAGAGCGGCGAACCGGGGTGCCATCCCGGTCACACATATTCACTTTAGTTCATTTATGCGCGCTTTGTGGGCAGTAGTGGCCGCAGGCCATGGCCGTCAGCGCCGCGCGGCTGCTAGGACTCGGCCGCGAGATGCTTCTTCGCCTGGGCCAGCAGGCGAAATCCCTGCCGCTCCTTCACCCCGACGTGGGCCGCGACCTGGGAGCCCGTCAACGGTGTTCCGGCGGCGCGTGCGTCGCGCAGCAACTGCACCGCCGCGGCCAGTCCAGGGCTGATGGTGCGCTGCGGCGCAGCCGGCGGCGGTTGCTGGGATCGGAGCTTCTCGCGGGCCTCGGCCAGGAGAGCACGGGCGTCCTGCACACGGATGCTCAGTTGCTCGGCGAGAGCGGGACCGGTCACCCGGATCCCCTGGGCGGCGGCCTGGCGCAGAATCTGCTCTACGCGGGGGGCCAAGGCGGTGCGCTGATCGTCGTCGAGGGGCTGCGGGCGGGCGGCGGCGGTCAGCAGGCGCCGCGCCCGCGGCTCTCCCACGCCCAGCTTTCGGATGATGGCTGTCTCGTCCAGCGGGCGGTCCGCGGCGCGTGCCTCGGCCTGCATGGCTCGCACGTGCGGCAGCAGCGGGTCGGGGCGGCCGCGGGGCTGGAGGGCTTTGCTGGGTCGGATCTCGTACCAGAAGGTGACCAGGTCGCCATAACGCCAGCGCGGGCGCCCCTTGCTGTCGGCGTTGGCTGGGTCGTTGCGCTGAACCAGGTAGGGGTGGTCGGCGTACTGCCTGACCACTGCGGCTCCAACCTCTTGCAGGGCCGCGAACTCGGCGAGACGCAGCAAGGTGTCGTCGTGGAGAGCCTCCTGCTGGCGCAGGTAGGCGACGACGTCGTCCAGCCGGAACACGCCGGTGCGCACACTGGCCGGGAATCCGCTGGCGGGGTCGGCGGCCCAGCGCCGGACGGTGGCGGGATGTGAGCCGGTCAGGGCCGCGATACCGGTTGTGGTGATCTCGTCGTCGCCGATGAGGCGGCGTCCGGCGTTCGCTTGGGCGATACGGCGCGCCTGGGTGAGATCGACCTGCATCCGACCATTGTGACGGGTACTCGGGTGCCGGGGTCACCTTCCGGGTGGTGCGCCGGCTTCGAGAGGGGCCCGCCCTCGCGGCGGGCTCGGCAGAGGCGGCCTCACCCACCGGCGCGCCGGTGGGTGAGGCGTCGTCTACGCCTGCTGCGGTGCTGGATGGACCGGCGGAGGGAGATCTCCTCGATGGGCGGTTGGCGCGGCACCGGCGCCGCCGGTCTGTTCTCTTGGGCGGTGCCTACATCCGATGTGGTGCCTGCCGGGCCAGCAGGTTCCGGTCCCGGATGATGGCCGCCAGGGCGAACTCGGCGTGCAGGCGGGCGTCGTGCGCGTACCGGGGCGGGACCGGGATGACCGCGATGTTGCTGCAGATGGTGGTGGTCTTGCCCTCGGGACGTCGTCGGCTGATAAGCATGGCGGCGGGTGAGCCGTCGTGGGGGGCGTCGTGATCGTCGGCCGGGCACAGGGCGCTGTCGATGGAGTAGACCGATCCGTCCGGCCAGGCCACCTCCACCTGCTGGCCGTGCGTGCTGATGGCGGCGCCGAGGGTACTGATGGCCTTCATCGCCCTCTCCAGGCGAGTGGCGCATGCCCGCACGTCCGCTGCGAACGCCGCGTCGCGCTGCCGCGCCAGGACGACGGACTGCTCATACGCTCGCTCGTGCTCCTCCTTCAGTCCGGGCCACAGCTGGTAGGCGATGTTGAGCAGGTCGATCATCGACAGGCAGAAGTCGCTGGAGTGGCTCTCCGCGCACGGCGGGCCGTAGCCGCCGGGTGAGCGTTCGGGGTCGATGCACGCGGCGGCGTGCCAGGGATCGGCGGGCCGGTAGAAGCGGACCTGCGCGTCCGCGTCCGGTGCCCGCTGGGGGAAGCCGTTGCGCGTCAGCAGGGGGCCCTGCGACCACTGGACGATGACGCCGCACGCGTCCGGCTCCAGCACGATGTCGCCGTTCGTCACTTCGCAGTAGGGGAGGCGCTGGAAGACTCCGGGCAGGTCCCATCCGACGGGGCGTCCTCGCTCGTCCAGGTGGTGCCAGGTGGTGCGGGCGGCGTACCGGAGGTCGTCGAACAGGGGGCAGTTGACGGCATCGTGCCGCTCCCCCGGCGGGGCTCCGCAGGCGCAGGTGTCGGCGGCGGCCGGGTCGTCGGGTCGGAAGAGCCGCACTTTGTTGGTGCCCGGCACCGAGACGGGCGCCCGGCCCTCGATCGTGAGCAGAATCTCGCCGTCGGCGTGGGGGCGCGGGCTGGTGGCCAGGGGGCCGAAAACGCTCCTCTCCATGAGGACGTCTCCGGGTTGCGCCGCCTCGGGGGGCAGGAAGAGGAACTGACCGGGAAAGTCGTGGGTGGGTTTCATGGGGTTTCCTGTCGGATCGGTGAATGACGCGCCGTTCTTTGTGCCATAAAGACCGGCACGTTCATTGAATCAGAATTCGTTGATGTGCGGGAAAGTCGCGGCTGCGGAACGGGCACCTTGGAAGACGGCTCGCCGGAGGGCGGGGGCTTCGGTAGGCATCGACCGCGGGCACCGGTTGCGGGCGCTATGGAAATCGCGAGAGAGAGGGCGGCCCGGGGGCCGAGCCACCCTCTTTCTTCTCGGTCAGGCTCCGGCTTCTATCGCTGCCTCCTTGGGGATCTCGGTTCGGCGGCAGCCGTAGGGGGAGCAGCCGGGCGGGTCTTCCTCATAGTCGGCGATACTGATCGCGCTTTGCCGGTCGCGCCATTCACGCGGGGTGACCTGGTCGATGTTCGCCTCGGCCAACGGCACCCGGGATCGGTGGACGAACGCTTGACCTCTCAATGGCGTGCCTGCGGCGGGATGTCCGTTGCGGATTTTCTCGTCGAATTCGATTGCGGCCGCCCAGTCGTCGGGCTGCGTATCGCGCATCGCTCTCCAGCGGGCGTTCCCGGAAAACGGGCATGCCACACAGGCTGATTTCGGGGTATTCTCCATTCCGTATTCGGAAAGGAGGTTCACGCAATCTTCGCGTGTCATCTTGAGTTGGATCAGCGGATAGATGAGTTCGCTGTGGGGGCCTGGTGCTTCGTCGTCCTTGACGCGTCGCATTTCATCGGCGGAAAAACCGATGTCCTGGTAGGCGTAGCGGCCAGCGGGAACTCTCCCCACGCTCCCGTCGCCATCGATGGGTGCCCCGAGCGCCGCCCGGACCACGCGCTTGATCGGTTTGACCTTGTATTCCTCGGTGCACTGACGCTTGATCATTCCGCGGCGGCCGTCCTCGCCCAGGATGTGGAGCGGCATGGCGGCGTAGTGGCCGGATGGTTTGAGCGCATCGTGGCGGATGCTTCCCGCGGTCACCTTGATCAGGGGAATGTCCGCGGATCGGGCGATCTCCTCGAGGACGGCGAGATGCGTATAGACGGCTTGCGGCTCGAACTGCGTGTCGGCGAATATCACCGCGTCGTATCTCGGCACCTCCCTGGGAGCCAGGCCGAGCGCCGACATGAGGAGAAGCGTGCTCGATTGGACTCCGGCGCCGAGCGAGCCGAGAGACAGAGGCCGGGTTCTGGATATATCGCGCAGCCGTTCCAGTTGCTTTCTGGACGGCAGGACGGAAACGGATTTCACGCTCTTGTTTCTTTTCGGGACTGGAGTAGACGATGACCGGGGTGCCATCCCGTCCATCTTTAATAGGATACAGCCAATTCATCCCTCAAAATAAAAGCGCAACTTCATGTTTCTCCGTCTCCTGCGGAATGACTTTTTCCTTGCGGTACGGCCCTGGGGGGATCTCGGGAAAAGCGCAGGAGCGCTTTCGGTCGTGTACGACGGAGGGGCGGTGTCCGGTTCTTACCGATCGGTGGCAGAGAAATCGAAGATGGGCCTGAGCAGGATCGGTGATGAGGTGCCGGTCGAGGGATCCGTCAGCGGTTCGGATCGTGTCCCCCGACCGGGCCGGTGCTCACGGGATCAGTGCGCAGGCAAGGGCGGTGCCTCGTAGCCGGGACGGGAGTACAGGGTGCTCAGCAGGTGCCCGCCCATCGGCATGGCGGGCTCGTCGAACATCAGGACCGGCTCACCGAGTGATTCGGCGAGCTGGATGCCGGCGTGGGTGTCGGCCACCCGCTGCAGGTAGGCGGTCAGCTGACGGGAGTACAGCCGAAACGCCCGGCCCGGCCCGCCGACGTCGGTGCCCAGCCGGGCGAGGGAGATCGTGCGGGCCGCGGGGTCGATGGTGTGGCTGTAGGCCAGGCAGGCGTAGGCGACCACCTCGGCAGGCATGACACCGGAGTTCAGACGCAGCTGACCGTCCTCGGGGGCCGACAGCAGCATCAAAGAGGCGAACGGCCGGTCGATGATGTCCTCCAGGTGCGCCTGCGGGTTGTCGGCCCAGCTGCGATCCGGGCTGTACATGCGCACCAGGCACGAGATGTCCTCATTGATGACCTTCGCGCTGGGGGTCTTCCATCCGGCTTGGTCGGCCAGCGCGCCGAGACGCCGGTGCAAGGTGTCGGTGGAGAAGACGGTGAGCATGTGGTTGAAGGCCACGTGCCAGGTGGGCACGCGGCACGGGCGCGAAGACAGCAGCCACCAGTGCAGCAGCCAGAGACTGGCGGGATCCTCCAGGTAGGGGTCGACGCCGGTGTCAGGGTTCAGCAGCCAGTGCGCGCGCTCGGTGAGCGTGACGCTGGAGGCCTGGCCGGGCACGGGATCGGCTTCGGTGGTGAGAGTGAAGGCCCTCATCCAGAACCGGATGGACGCGACGCGGTTCCTGCTGCCGGCGGCGAGCCGGACGGTGCTGTCGGCGCGGGCGAAGGCCTCGGGATCGTCGGCGAGCGCGACATAGGCGCGGCCGAGCCAGCCGTAGCGGGGAGGGTTGGAGCCGTGGCGGCCCCAGGTCGGCGAGCAGGCGGATGCCAGGGAGCCCGCAGCGGGCCTGGTGGGTTCGGCGGGTTCGGTGGCGAAGAGCAGGAGTTGCTCGGCGCTGGGGGAAGGCGGTGCGGATGGGCGCCGCGGCGCTGGATGAGGCATGGCGGATGTCCTTCGGATATCGGATTGGAAAAGGCGGGCTGATGCCGGTGGGTGCCTCCACACGACACAACCTGATTTTACCTTTTAAGAGCGTTTACGGTTTTTATGAGTGTTTGGGGTATTAGTCCTGTGCGCGTCAGGGCGCTCCGCCCAGGGCGTACCATGGGTGCTTCGGAAGGGGAGCGTGACTGTCCTTTCGGATTGGAGAGAAGGCCGGCGGACAGGAGTGCCATTCCGCGGTCTCTTCGGAGACCATCCGCCGGTCTTCGCCTTGTCACCGGGCTTCGGTGCCTCTCCCGCTCACGGCACGGCTCGGACGTCCCGTGGCCGGTGAGCCGGACGCCGCGGCGATCGCCCGGCTCGCCGATCGGTCCGGTCTCGGGCTGGAGCACATCCGTTGAAGCCGGCCGGTTATGTGCCGGCCTGCCATCAGGCGAGGGCTCGGGCTACCGGCGGGACCGTCCTGCTGCGCCTGCGCATTCATACCTGCGCACGTCCGCGGGCTGGACGGTATCCGGTCCGATCAAGGCGTTCAGGCCCGGCGGCGGGGATCGGGAAGGATGCCGTCCAGCCCGTAGCGGGCGGGCTGCCTCGCATGGGCGATCAGGCGTCTACTGGTCGAAGCGACAGCCAGCGGGGAGGTTCCGGCTGGTGGGAGGAGCTCAGAAAGACGGCCGAAGCGGCGTCCGGGCAGAATCCCCGCCAAGGCGGCGGTGATGCGGTGCCTGCTCACGGGCGTTCGGCTGGTCGTCAGGCGCGGGAAGCAGGCGCGCCATGGGCGTCTCGCCGGGCCGGTCGAATGCGTCCTGCAGCCGCTGGACCGGCGGATGGTGATGTTCGCGTCGTCGACGGCGGCTGATCGCGTGGGTGATCGGACGCCCTGGCCGTAGAAGGGACGGCGGTGAGCACGACCCGAGGGGTGGTGATCGTGGGCGCTTGCTGCGGCGGGGAAAGAAAAGAGCGGGCCGGGCATCGTGTGCCCGGCCCGCTCGTCAGGGCGCCGCTCGCGGTGAGCGGACCGCGCTGTCGGTCAGAGCGATCCGGCCGCGTCCAGCGGTCGGCAGCAGATGATGGGGATGCCGGCGACCGTGGCCCGGTTGTCCTGCAGGACGGGGGATGCGCGATGCGTCTTGTAGATCTCGGTGGATGCTTCATCCAGCAGGATCGTCACGCACTGGGTGGCGTTTCGTCGCGCCGGGGAGACCACATCGGTGACGGTGCCGGTCAGCCCGTCGAGGAAGCGCGGCTTGATGCCGACGATCCGGACCGTGACGCCCGTGGTCACGGCGGCGGAGGCCAGCCGCTTCAGGATGACGTGACGCTCCTTGATCGCCTCGAAGTAGGCGTCCAGGTCGTCCTCGGACGCGTCGTTGAGGATCGCGGCGAGCACCGCGGTGCGCTGAGTTGGGCTCGTAGGAGATGACATGTGTCCTCCGTTGGTAGATGCGGTGAGTTCACCGAGGGATGCCACCCCCTCGGTCGCATAGAAAATCTTAGCGTAAATACCGATATGCGGAGTGTAGGGAGGCGGCCCTTGCCGCCGTGGGGATGAGGGGTATGCGGCTCGTTGGCCGCGTGAGCCTGATCATCGGCTGCGCTACCGGCATCGAGGTGCCCGCGTCGATCAGCGAGGAAGCGGGCAGGCTGGCCGCCATCGGGTGGCGGCCAGCCGATCGGTGAAGTCTCCGCGACGCTTGACCCGGGCGTGTTACTACGCCCGAGCGGCGTACTGGAAGACCTCGGGCGGCAGCGGATGGGCCAGCTGCCAGACGAAGCGAATGGGTCGCTCACCGTCATGGCGGATGTAACTTACGGGTCCCGCGTACACGTACGGCGGAGCTCCCAGACCCGTGTCCCGTTTGGACGGGCGGAGGAGCAGATGCGCGGTGGACTGCCCGCCGATGTAGCGGTGGGCGGTGGGCGCGTCGGCGTGCAGGGTGCTCTGCGACTCCCAGTGGAACCGGTCCTCGGTGATGGCGTAGTCGTTGTAGAGCGTTGTCTTGGAGTACTGGTTCTCCGCCTTGTCGATCGTGACGAAGAACAGGTCTGCCTTGTGGGCGGGAACGTAGAGGACGCCTTGGCGCATGTGCTCGAAGCTGGTCAGGCCGAAAGCGGCCAAGGTCTCGTTCTTGCTGTAGCGGGCATGCACTCGCAGGGGGACCGCCGGGTCCAGAGGCGCAGCGGGGTCCAGCGCCCTGGCCTGGAGGATGTCGACCAGCTGCGCGAGTTCGGCCGCTCGCACCTCGTTGATCCGGGCCAGCCGGGTTGCGACGTCGCGGCAGGAGTCGACGCTGCCCCACAGTGCGGCCTCGGCCATCGCCAGCAGCCGGGATCGCCGACCGGAGATCGGGTGGGCATCGCCGTTCAGCACCGCGCGCAGGAAGTCCAGGCGTTCGGCGTCGTCGATGTGGAGCATCCGGCCGAAAGCCCGGCCGAGGTGCTTGTCGGCTGCCGCATCGGCGGCCGGGCCTTCTAGCCCGGCCGCGCGGCGCAGTGCCGTCCAGCCCTCCCGGCGCCGGTAGAGGTCTTCCAGCTCCAAGCCGGTCTCCTCGAGGAAGCGGGGCAGGGTGATGTCGCCCCGCTGGCGAAGTTCACGGACGAGGTCTTGCCACTTCACGCCGCGAGTGTGATCGATGCTCATTGGTGTCCTTTGGATGAGTGCGGTGAGTTCGCCGAGAGATGCCACCTCTCTCGGTCACATATAAAATCCTAGCGTATTTAGCGGTCAACGCGAGTGAGGTCACTCACTGCCTGGGCGGCCGCGAGCGTGAGGCGCCGCCTGCGGCGAGGTCCTTCCGCGGCACGCCGCCGTGACCTTGCCGATCCTCCTCGGCGGGCGTTCCCGTCACGAGAGGTCGATGCAAGGTCACGGCGGCGTGCCGGTGGGGCGGCAATCGGAACCGGGCAGAAGCTGTCCCTGCTGCGCGACGTGCTTCAACGTCAGGCGCTCCTTCGGCCACGGTCTGGCCTGAGAGGGGCCGAAAGATCTCACGTCGCGGACGTGGCCGGGCAACAAGTGCTCGCCCGTGGTGAGAGCCAGGGCGCAAGGGGCCAACGGCGAAGAGCTCGAGCCGCTCGGCTCTGCTCAGCGGTGCGTCGCGGCGCCTTCTGCCTGCAGGCCAAGGGCGATATCGAGCAGTCGTCGGCCCTGGGCTCTGCTGATCCCCAGTTCCACAGCGACGTCGGGGCCCTTCAGTTCACGCTTTTCGGCGGCTGCGGCTTTCACCATCTCCTGGACCTGGCGGACCCGCTTGTGGTGCTGCTCGTCCCGGATGCTGCGGGCGCGCGGCCGGCTGTCGCGGGCGCCACGTGGCCGGCCCGCGCCCGCACCGGCGCCCGGCCTCCGGTAGCCGGTGACCGTGGCGCGCGTCCAGTGCGGGATGCCGTACACCTCGGCGCTCGCTGGCGGCGCGTAGTCCTCGGCCACGTTCTTCAGCCATCGCTTGGGCGTGATTTCCCACAACGCGGCGGCTTCCTGCGCCTCCAGCAGATCGTCCGGGTCGTCCTCGGCGGGCAGCTCGGGGATGGGTTCGCCTGCCGCGTGCGCCGCGGCCTGGTCGCGGTCCCAGAGTCTTTTCCGGGTTGCGCTGATGGGAGCCGGGAGGGTGGGGTCGCTGTAGAGACCCTTCTTGCGGGCGGTGACAACGCTGGTGATGCCGTGCAGCTTGGCCAAGTCGGCGGCGTCGACCGCGGTACGGCCCGCGCGGATCATGCGACTACCCCTCCCCTTGACGCCGGCGACGTCGGTAGAGGCAGGATACGGCTGTCGGTGATCGCCTTTCGCCGTCCGCGGTGCTTTCCGGCGACGCCGCGGCAGCGCCTATATGGGCGCTCGCGCCGAGACCGCCGAGTGTTGCGTTCCCGGGACGGCGGACACGCCCTACTCTGGAGGATGTCCTCGCTGTGCGGTGAGTGACGATGGAGCCGACGGTTGCCACCCGCTCACGCGGATCCGTCGGCTCCTTGATGTTCTTGCGCGCTTCCCCGACAGGCTAGGGCGACATCGTGGGAGCAGAGGGTCGACCGCCGGAGCAGCCGGAAGTTCCGTCAGTGCGATGAGGCGTCGCACAGGGTCCGCGCGGGACCCGGCATCCGCGGTAACGATCTGGTTCGTTGGCGGCGGGTAGCGATCAGCAAAGTGGCCTGTAAAGGTAGATTTGCCTGTGGATCACGCCGTAGCAGGATCGTGGGGTGACGGCGCGTGGGGCGCACGGGCTATCGGACGAGCCGTGCCGCGCAAGGACCGTTCGGGCGAGGGATGCCGTGTCTACTGCTGTAGTGGGAGCGTCGGTCGGGGACCGCATCAAGGCCGCTCGTCGGCAACGAGGGCTATCACAGGCGGAGCTTGCCCACCCGGAGGTGTCGGACAGCTATGTCTCCCTGATCGAGAGCGGTAAGCGCATCCCCACGCCCGGCGTGCTGGAACTGCTGGCCGACAAGCTCGGGTGCTCCGTCCTGTACTTACGGCACGGCGTGACGCCCGAGCAGACGACGACGTTCGAAGAAGGTCTTCGGGAGGCGCGTACGGCGCTGGAGACCGGCACGCATGCTCAAGCGCGGGCGCGGTATGCCGCGCTGGTCCATGACAGCGGCTTGACCGGTCTGCCGGAGCTGCACCGGGAGGCCGAGCTCGGGCTGGCCGCGGCGATGCAAGCCTGCGGTGAACTGGATGAGGCGATCACGCTGCTGGAACGGATCCGTCAACGTGAGGAGCCCCTACCCGCCGACGCGGCGATGACCGTCATCAGCCGGTTGTCATCGTGCTACCGGCAGCGGGGTGATCTGACGTCGGCGGTGGCGATCGCCGAACCGGTGGTACTGGGCTCGCCGGCGCCCCGGTGGGATACCGGGATCATCCAGCTGGGCGTCGAACTGCTGGCCGCCTATATCGAGCGCGGTGACCTACTGCGGGCGCAGCAGTTCTGCCGGCAGCTGGTGACGGCCGCCGAACGGCTCGCCGCTCCCCCGGCGCTGGCGACCGCCTGGCGCGCCGCGGCGCTCGTGGCCGCCGAGAGCGGACAGAGCGAACAGGCGCTGACGGCCATCGAACGGGCGATCGCCGCGCAGCTGGGCAGCGGCGCGGCGGGCGCCAGCGAGGACCGGGTCCGCAGCCGGTATGCCGCGATCGCGCTGAGCGTGGCACCGGAGCGCGGCGGCGCGTGGCGGCCGGTGCTGTCGCGGGCGCTGGAGGAACTGCGCGGACTTTCCGGTGCTGAGCGGGAAACGGTGCGGTGCGCGGTGGATCTCGCGCGAGCGGAGCTGGCGGCAGGCGCGGTGCGGCAGGCGCAGGAACACCTGGCGGTGGTCGACGACCGGCTGGAGGAGCTGCCACACGATGTGCGGGCGGAGCGGCATCTGCTGGCCGGGCAGATCATGGCGCAGCTGGGGCGGCCGCGAGACGCCCTTGCTGAACTGTCGGCGGCGGGCGCATGGCTGGCCACGGCGCCGCCCACCCGGCGAATCGCGCGGGCATGGCTGGCGATCGCGCGCATCCGCGAGGATCTGGATGATGCGAAGGGCAGCGCCGAGGCGTATCAGCAGGCGTTAGCGCACGCGGGGTTGTGACGTGCGCTGCGGCCGAGTCGTTTCGTCGGTCGCGCCCGGGTGCCGCCTTATCGGCGCGGCACCATGCGCCGTACCGCCGCGCCGCGGTCGCCTGCGGCAGGGGTCATTGGTAGCAGCAGGCTCCCCCGGCGGCCGGCGCTGAGACCGGGGCGCGGTCGGCCGGTCGCGGGTCGGCCGCTGCCGTCCCGGGAGCGGCGAACGCGAGCAGGGCCACCGTGGCCGTGGTGACGAGGGCGGTGCGTCGATTGCGTCTGGTCACGGGTTTCTCCGAATCACGGTCATGATCTTCGGGAGGAATTGTCCCGTGGACCGTCGTGTGACACAACGTCCGCATGGGGACAAGTCTCTGCGAGCGACGGTGATCATCAACGGTGGTGGCCGATACGCCCATGAAATGATCGATGAGTGGGTCGTCGGCAGAGCAAGGAGCGCGACGTGATCGGTGACAGCACGGCGGGGTGGAGACTGCGGACGCTGCGGAAGCAGGCCGGCATGACCTGGTCGCAGTTGGCCGGACCGGAGTTCGCCGAGGACGACATCGCGGCGTATGAGGCGGGTGAGGAGACCATGTCGCCGCTGGTGCTGGGAATCTTGGCCGAGCGGCTGGGCTGTTCACCGGTGCACCTGCAGCACGGCGTCGCCGCCCAGGACATGGCCGTGCTGCGGTCCCGGGCCGACCGGGCGGACAAGGCCTTGCGCGACGGCCGGCTCGAGGTCGCCGTCCAGGAGTTCACACGGTTGCGATCTGAGCCCGCTCTGCCGCTGGTGCCTCAGCTGCGCTGGCAGGTGGAGTACGGCTACGCCTTGGCGCTGGAGGCCACGGGTGATCGCCGGGCTGCGATCGACCGGCTGACGACGCTGCTGGAGCAGGTGAGCTCGGAACAGGTCGAGATGGCAGATCAGGAGATTCGGCACCGCGAGCAGCGCATCTCGATCGCGCTGGCGTTGTGCCGGTGCCATCGGGAGGTGGGCGACCTCGGCGCGGCCGTACGGGTGGGTGAGGCGGCGCTGGAGCGGGAGGAGCCGCTGGGGTGGACCGACCGGCTGGTCGAGCTGGGCGCCACGCTGCTGGCCGCTTACATGGAGCGCGGGCAGTACGCGCGCATGGCGCAGTTCAACGAGCAGTTGCTGGAGGTCGCCGACTGGATCGGCTCGACGCGGGCGCAGCTGGCGGCGGCCTGGAACGGCGCGGCCGTGGCGATGGTCCTCGGTGACCGGGACAACGCCGAGCTGCTGAGTAAGCGGGCGCTGCGTCTGCAGGAGGAGCGGGGAGGACGGCTCGCCTCCGGTCGGCTGCGGATGTTCCTGGCCGAGCACATGCTCTTGCACATGCCCGATGATCTGGCCCGGATCGAGGAGATGCTCGCGGCTGCGCATGCCGACCTGATCGCGGCGCCGGCCCATCCGGGTGACGTGGCCTCGTGTGAGCTCGCCTTAGCGCGCGTCGACCTGGTGCGCGGGCGGGCTGTGCAGGCGCGGGAGCGGGCGCAGCAGATCGTCCGGCACCGGGATCTGGTCGGGCCGGTGGCGGTGGAGGCGCACGAGCTGCTGGCTGCGATCGACCAGACGGCCGGGGACCTGCCTGGGGCGGCGGCCGCGCAGGCGCGGGCGGCGGAGATCCTGCAGGCGATGGTGGCGCTGCCGCGGGCGTCGCGGGCATGGCGGGCGGCAGCGGATCTGCATGGGCAGGTGGGCGCGGCGGATCAGGAGCATCGGGCGTTGGTGCAAGCGCTGCAGTGCGCGCATATGTGAATGTCTGAGCGGAAACTCGTGGCGGGCCGCTGCACCGGACGGCAGCGGCCCGCCGGTTCATCGCAGCTTGACCGTGGTCGGCAGCGCGGCGAAGCCCCGGAGGTTCGTCGTGCACGCCAGGCGGATTCCTTCCGGGTCGATGTCGTAGGCGTCGACGGCGGTGATGAGCTCTTCCAGCGCGATGCGCAGCTGCATGCGGGCCAGGGCCGCGCCGAGGCAGAAGTGCGGTCCGCCGCCGAACGGGATGGCGGAGCCGGTGTCGCGGTTGAGGTCGTAGCGGTCCGGGTCGGGGAAGACCCGGGGGTCGCGGTTGGCCGAGGCGCCCAGCAGCAGGATGCGCGATCCGGCGGGAACCAGGGTGCCGTGCAGGAGGGTGTCGCGGGTGAGTTCGCGTGCCAGGGCCTGGGCGGGTCCGTCGTAGCGCAGGGTCTCGTTGACCCAGCCGTCGATGTTGCCTTCCCAGGCCAGCGCCTGCTGCTCGGGGTGCAGCCACGCCTGGTACCACGCGTTGCCGGCGAGTTTGGTGACGGTCTCGGTGCCGGCGGCGTTGATCAGCAGCAGTGAGGCGATGATCTCCTGGTCGGTGAGCCGGTCGCCGTCGAGGTCGGCGGTGGCCATGGTGCTGATGAGGTCGTCGCGCGGGTGGGCCCGCCGTTCCATGATCAGGTGGCCGTAGTAGGTGGTCAGGTCCTGCAGCGATTCCCAGAAACTCATCGGCAGCTGGGTGTCGCCGTCCTGGCGCTGGCCGACGTCGATCACCATGTCGCGCACCATGGTGCGGTCGGCCGCCGGGATGCCGAGGATCTCGGCGATGACGTCCATCGGGATGAGGGTGAAGGTCTCGGCGAAGTCGAAGCTCCCGTCGCTGCTCTCCCAGGCGCGGTGCAGGTGCTGGCGGATGATGGCGCGGATCGCCGGTTCGAGCGCGGCCACGCGGGCGCGGGTGAATCCGCGGCCGACCAGGGCGCGCAGGCGCGTGTGCTGCGGCGGGTCGAGGGCGATGAAGCCGACGAGTTCGGCGGCGCTGAGTCCTTGCTGTGCCACGACGTCCCACATCTCCAGGCTGACGCCGCGGCTGCTGGAGTACAGGGCGTGGTCGCGTAGCGCCAGGCGCACGTCGGCGTGGCGCGACAGGGCGTAGAAGTCGTGGTGGTCGTTGCGGTACAGCGGTGCGTTCTCTCGCAGCCACGCGTAGGTGGGATACGGATCCTCCTGGAGCGCGTGGGTGAAGGGATCGTATTCCACGGTTGTTCTGTCTCCTTCAGGGCGCGGCCGCGGGCGCGGCTGCTGGTCGGGGTGCGGGTGCGGGTGCGGGTGCGGGTCAGACGATGGTGGTTGCCAGCTGTAGGCGGTTTCGCGCTGGCTCAGCAGGGTGGTGATGCGCTCTTCGACGTGCACGGGCAGCGGCCAGCGCGCCTCCGGGACGAGGGTGAGGTGGTGCTGGTAGACGGCGGACAGGGCCTCGGGGTGCTGCTTGAGATAGGCGGTGTCGACGCGGGAGGCGAACCGTCGCAGAGGGCTGCGGTCGGCCGCGTAGTAGTGCCGCACGAAGGCGACGACCTCGAGGTCGGTGTCGTCTTCGCTGGAGGGCCGGTGCTCGTGCGTGGATGCGGTCGTCGGCCGGATGGCCTCGGGGTCGTGGCCGGCCGCGCGCAGCAGACAGCAGATCAGGGCGCGCGCTTGCGGTGACAAGGCCACGCCGCCGGGCGTGCAGGAGCGCCGGTAGGCGAAGGGCAGCAGGTAAGGGCGCTCGATGACGTCCGCGAGGGTCTGCGGCTCAGCGCTCAGCCGGTCAGGCCACACTGCTTGGATGGCAGTGATCAGCGTGTCGGCGTCCTGTGCGCGTAGCGCGTTCAGGTCGAGGTGCGGGCCGTCGTGATCGCAGGATGCTGCCTCGTGGCCGAGCGGGAGTTTCTGCTCCAGTGGGGGCGCCGGGTGCGCAGGAGCATCACGGTCGATGCCGCCGGTCGCCGGTACAAGGTCATGGTGGTTCTGTGGGACATCGGCTTTCCCGGGCGTGTACTGCCGTGGCAGCAGGGGTGCCGCGGAGTGAGGCGAGAGCTGCACGAAGGGAATCCAGGGGGGTGTTCCTTTGCGCACTCCGACAGCCATGGGTGATTCCTCCCGTATGTACATGCCCAAGACGAGTAAGCATTTGATGTCGAAAAGTTCCGAATGCGGACTTTCGACACCCTGTCTCCTGGTGGCTGCTCCGGCAGGATGCTGCCGCTGACCAGGAAGTTCCCGGGCAGCGACAGCACGCCCCCGCGTTGCCGAAGCAGCACCTCGCACCGTACAGAGCCCAGGTCAGAATGGGGTTAGCGCGAGGTAAGCGCATGGTCAGGTGAAAAATCCGTTCACCGACCGTATTGTCGTTTCGCTCCGTCCGTGCCCTTTAGCTACAGTGCTCCAGTACGGGGTGATCCACTACTCGACAGCACCCGACCGGACCGGCGTCAGGAGCAGCGTGCGTTTTGCGATCCTGGGACAGACGGCGGTCGCCGACGCCGAGAACCTGAATCTGACGCTGTTGCAGCGGCGGGCGATCGCCGCTTTGGTCGCGGCCGAACTGATAGGGCGCAGAAGAGGATTGCCGCCCGAGCACAGAGGGCTATCGGCGGAACGGCTGATGCAGGCCATCTGGCAGGATTACGCCGACCACGCCAATTCGCTGAAAACGCTGCTGTCGGGCCTGCGCGCGCGTCTGGGGGAACGCCTGCCGAAAGGCAGTGATGGCCGGTACCGCATCGTCTTGGACCCTGCCGACACGGTGGATGCGCTGGACTTTCACGCTCTGCTGGAAAACGCCGAAACCGCCATGGGCGCCGGAGAACCGCTCAGGGCCGTCACGATCCTGCAAGAGGCCGTCGACCTGTGGAGCGGTCCGCCGCTGGCGGATGTGCCGGAGCAGGTCGACCAGCTGCGCGCGTGGAGTGAGGAGCTGCTGCGCGACCGCGGCACCGCGGTCGCGCTGCTGCTGCAGACGCGGCTGGAGCTGGGTGGCGATCACCACCATGGGCTCGTGGCCGACGTGGAGCAGGCGCTGGCCGACGACCCGAGCTCCGAACCCCTGCACGCGCTGCTGATGCGGGCGCTGGCGCGGGCCGGCCAGTATGCGCGGGCACTGCAGTACTTCGCGACGGCGGACGCACGGCTGCGCGAGGAGACCGGTTACGGGCCCGGGCCGCACCTGCGCCAGGTGCGCGATGAGATCGCCGCCGAAGCCGAAACCGCGGCCGCCCCGGCCCCAGCACCGCCGGTCATGACGCCGGTGCTGAAACAGCTGCCGCCGGCGCTATGGGACTTCACCGGACGGCAATCGGAGATCACCCAACTTGTGCAGTGGCTCACTCCTCAGCACGGGCGCCGCGGCGTGCCGATCGTGAACATCAGCGGCCCGCCCGGCGTCGGCAAGAGCACCCTGGCGATCCAGGTGGCGCACGAGCTGAGCTCAGACTATGAGGATCAGATCTGGGTGCCGATGGGGGCGATGTCGGGGAAGCCGCGCGCCATCGCCGACGTCCTGGCCGAGCTGCTGGGCACGCTCGGAGTCACCTCCCGCAACGTTCCCCCGAGCCTGCACGAGCGCAGCATGCTGGTGCGCTCAATACTGGCCGGACGCCGGGTGCTGCTGGTCATCGACGATGTCGCCGAGCTGCATCAGGTGCAGGCCCTGCTGCCGGGCACGGCGGGTTCGGCGGTGATCCTCACCAGTCGCAAGCGCATGGTCGACAGCGGGGTGCGTTCGCTGGTGCTGCACCCGATGGGTATCGAGGAGGCACGCGCGCTGCTCGAAGAGATCATCGGCCGCCAGCGGGTGGCCGCCGAACCGGAGGGCGCGAAGGAGTTGATCCGCGCGTGCAGTGGCCTGCCATTGGCTCTGCAGATCTCCGGGGCCCGGCTCGTGATCCAGGACTCATGGCGCATCGCCGACCTGGCGGCGCGGCTCCATGAGCTGTCGGAGTTCTCGGTCGGCGACAAGACGATCCTTGCGAGCCTGGCCGAGAGCTATACAGCGCTGCCGGAGCCCGCCCAACAGGCCTTTCGCGTCCTGTCCCTGGCCGGGTCGGATTGGCCGGCCTGGCTGGCGACGATGCTGCTCGCGACCGGTGACGCCGGCCCGCTGCTGGAGACGCTGGTGCTGCACAACCTGCTGACCACCGCAGGCGTGGATGCGGTGGGCCAGCCGCGCTACCGCTTCCATGACGTGCTGCGGGAATACGCCGCGATGCGGCTGAGCGAACACTATTGCGACCACGCCATCGCCCTTCAGCAGCTGCTGTTCGGATGGCTGGAGTTGGTCAGCGTGGCGGCCGCCGCGACGCCGGGCGAATTCCATTTCCCCTCGGCGCGGGCCATCACCCCGACGACGTTCGCACCGGCCGCGGTCTGCGACTTGATCACAACCGATCCGGACGGCTGGTACGACGCCGAATGCGGCAACATCGTCACCGTGACCCGGCTGGCCTGCCAGTACGAGCGCTACCGGCTGGCCTACGGCCTGGCCTCGCGCCTGTCGGCCTACCTGATCCGCGAAGAGCGCCTGCAGGAGACCGAAGACCTCTGGCGAGAGATCGTGCAGATCAGCGCGGACGCCGGCGATGCCAACGTCACCGCGCAGGCACGGCTCCGGCTGGCCTGGTTGATCATGCAGCAGCCCGGCCAGTCGGAGCGCGCCGTCCCGCTGGCCGACACGTGCATCACCGTCTTCACCGACCAATCCGACCACCAGGGTCTGAGCCGAGCCCTGGCGATGCGCGCCGAAGCGCACTACCGCATGGCCGCAGAAGCGCACGACGACGCAGAAGACACCGGTACGCCACCCGCACACCGCGCCGATCACCGGATCGCCGATCACCTTGCCCAGGCGGTCAACGACGCTCAGCAGGCGCGCGAGCTCAGCCGCACCCTCGCCACCCGGCAGACGGAGCTGGTGAGCACCTGGATCCTCGCCATGGCGGCCAGCCTGCAAGCAGACGGGACCGCCGCGGCCGAATACGCCGATGAGGCGATGAAGCTCGGCATCGCGCACAGCGCCGAGCACCGTGACCGCAGCTACGAGATGCACGCCCTGTACGCGGTGGCGACGGCCGCCTTGGCCTGCGCCCGGTATCAGGCCGCGTACGAGGCGTGCGAAAGCGGGCGCGCGCTGGCACAGGCGATCCGGCACCGGACAGCCGAGGCGCGGTTCGTGGAAAAGCGCGGCGACGTTCTGACGGCGATGATCCGGTGCGCCAAGGAGCAGGGCGACGATCGGGCAGCGAAGGAGCATCGCAAGGCCGCCTTGGCCGCTTACCGTGAAGCCTCACATGTATACAGCGGTGATCTGGTCGACGCGCACCGCTATCGCTGCATGAAAAAGATGGTCAAAGCCGACGCGGTAGCGCAGTAATCGGCAGCGGCACGACTTCCTGGGAGGTCACCGCTTGCGTCCGACGGCCGCCAGGGCCCGCAGCGGATGCGGCTCGTTGAGCAAGGAGCGGCCTCTCCAGTCAGCGGTGTCGACCACTCCGGGTTCCAGCAGTTCCAGCTCGCCGAAGAACTTCTCGAACTCCTCCTGCGAACGGAAACTCATGGGCGTGCCGATGCTGTTGAATAGCTGCCGGACATGGGCACCCAGAACCGGGTCCAGTCCATCGCTCGTGACGTGATGCGCAACGAGATGACTCCCGGGCGCGACATGCCGCATGACGCGATTGACGACTCCGCGCGGGTCATCCGCATCAGAGACGTAGTGAAGGAAGGAGAACATAATTACACAGACGGGCTTACTGAAGTCGATGTGGCGCTCCAGGCGCGGATCGGCTAAAGCGCGGGCCGGGGTGAGCGGATTGACGTCCAGGAAAATAATCGATTCGTCTTCGGCCAGCTCGAGAGCGGCTGCCGTGTACGTCGTGGGCGTGTTATCGACGTAGGCGATCCGGACCCCGGGAAGTCCCGCTTCGGCTGCGGCTTCTTTCGCCGCCCGGTGGAGGCTGAGATCGTTCAACTGATTGGCACTGAAACCGAAGTCGACGAACTGGACGATCCCTTTTTCCTGGACGACGTGGTGGATCGCCCGCGTGAGGAACTCCTGGCTCTCACGCGCCAGGGTCGTCAGGTGCTCACGCACCGATGGACTGAGAGAGAGGACCGCTTCGGCCGCCTTGGCGTCAGCCTCGCTATGTTGACTCGTGCCGAGCACGTAGGCGTTCAGTCCTGCTGCGGATGCTCCACCAGAGGTGGAATGGGAGGCCGCGTCCGAACTCATCCCTCACCAGTTTCCATCAGCCAACAGGTCCCGCAACGATCCGCCGGTCGGCCGAACAGCGCGCGTGCGCAGTTTCTGCTTTTCACCTGACCACGGCAACGTTACAACTTCAGCAGCACGGCAGACAACAACGACCTTCGATCCATCGTCACGCGAGGGCCGAAGATATCGGAGTGAACGCTGAGCACTAGTGCTTACCGCGTTGATCATACTAGATTACGTGATCAAGGGAACAGCGCGGGCAGACCGGCGCAGCCGAGAGCCAGGGAGGGAGGCGACATCCGAAGCGATGAGCACCCCGTTACCCAGGCCGGCACGCTCTGCGGTGCCTGAGGAGCCACAGCACGCAGGCCCGCAATGACGCTCAGCCAGTCGTGACCCGGAAGCCGGCGCGGCCGCTCACCTGTGTCGCCGATACCCGTCAAAGGGACGACTACCGCCGGTCCTCTCGGTGCACTCCCCATGACACCGATCGTCAGCAAGCTCGGCCACGACCACCCAGGGCGCCGGGACAGGGCCACACGAAACATGAGTCGTGGTCAGGTTAAGAAAATGACAGTCGAAGGACGAAAAATATGGCTATGGAGTCTGCTCTGCCTGGCGTCGATCCCACCGTCCCGTCCGCTGCCCGGGTATACGATTTGACGCTCGGCGGAAAGAATTACTTCAAAGTGGATAAGGAATTCGCCGAGAAGGCATCGCAAGGTATGCCGGAACTGTCCGATCTCGCCAAAAGCAATCGCGCCTGCCTGATCCGGGCGGTCACCCATTTTGCGCAGGATCTCGGTATCCGGAGATATCTCGACCTCGGTTCCGGTCTGCCGACGCAGGAAAACGTTCACGAGGTCGCACGGCGTGTCCATCCCGATGCGCGCACGGTCTATGTTGACGTCGATCCGACGACCCGGATCCATGCGCTGTCCATCCTTGACGGTGATCCCTACACCGCCTTCATACAGGCGGACGCCACCAAGCCCGAAACCATCCTGGAACACCCCGATACCCTGGCCCTGCTGAGCGCCGGCGAGCCGATCACCGTGCTGCTCTTCGCCATCGTGCATTTCATGCCGGACAGCGCTCAGCCGCGCGCGGCCATCCAGCGGTTCTTGGACGCGGTCCCCGCGGGGAGCGTGCTGGCGATTTCGAGCGCGACGATCGATGGCATCCACCCCGAACTCGAGCGGCGCCTCAGCGAGATGTATCGGGATGTTCCGAGTCCGCTGGTTCTGCGACCAGAGGAAGAGATCATGGATCTGTTCTGCGGACTCCCCATCGTGGGCGGAGAACTCGTCGACGTCGGCGCGTGGGGTGTGCCACAGGAGGAAGCCGCTGAGGCGCCCTGGCTGCGAGCGGTGTTCGGGTACGCGATCAAGAAGTAGGCCCGGCAAGGGACTGATGGATGGGCGTGCGAACCTGACGGCGGGCAGCCGCCAGCGCCGGGAACTCGCCGCGGTCGCAGACGGCGGCCGCTCTCGCCCCATGATCGGCCGCCGGCGAACCGGCGGCCGTCGGTGAAGCCTCGCCGGGCCCCAACACCCGTCCTTGAGGCGGTGCACCACCACGGGGACGCCCGCACCAGCCGCGATGATCAGGCCGTCGCCTCATGTGCACGGCGTGAACGACAGCGGTAAGGGTCCGCCTCGGGAGGTTTCACGCCGCGAAGTCTCCCTCCTCGTAGGCGCGACGTAGCCAATCGGTCAGGGAAGCCAGCATCCGGAGACTCCGGGCGAGTTGCGGATCCTCGGGTAGCTGCCGCAGCTCGGGCACCGTGTACGTGCGGGCCAAAGCGGCCACGGCCATCTGAGGGTGACCATCTGCCAGCTGCCAGGCTGCTGCCGACAGGTGCTCGATGCGTCGCAGCACACGATCACGTGACCAGCCTCCCACCCGGATCCCCACTGGGCTTGCGGGAGACGCGGTATGGCAGAGGGCCTCATATCCGTGCCAGTGCAGGGCCTGGACGGCGTGCTCCAAGCCCCCGGGCGAGTCCAGGTGAAGATCGACTCCCGCTGGAGTGATCTGCAACGAGGTCAGCGTCGCTGAGGTGGCGCGCTCGCAGATGTGGCCGATTCGAGGCGCCTCGACGGCGATGGCGGGTGGGTGCTGGACGGCCACAAGCCTGATCTCCCTGTCGGAAATGCCGACGTAGGCGGTACGGACCCCAGGAGCGGTCAGCCCTCACGTCAGCGATGAAGCCAGCGGGGCGGCTTACCTTAGAACCTTCCAGCTGACATTTTCCCGTCGCGGCTTACGCGATGATTGTCAGGAAAACTTACGGGAATCACCCGAGATAACGCAACTGCCTTGTCAAGTTGACGTCACCGCTCTGGTCGTTCGGATGGCGGCCTAACCGCGATGACACCGGCCGGGCAGCACAGGTGGCATTAGCACCGCTGACGCTTGCGACCCGAGCCCCACCTCGACAGGTTCGATATGAGGCCGTTGACCAGGCAGAGCGCCAGCGCGATGTATGTGCTTAGGCCACCGCTCCAAGCAGCTCGGAACACGGCAAAGAGCAACAACATCACAAGTTGATGACGAAGTCAGCCTCAACAGGGGTTGTCAGATGAGGCATTCCTAGACTCAACATTCACGTCAACAAGATGAGTAAATAAATTTGACATCAAGGCAGGGTGATGATGACCCCTATTTCTCCCATCAGCCGCATGGTGCATGAGCAGGACGGCACGACTACCCCGAGCTTCAGCGTCCCGGCCGATGTTCCGCTGCGCCTGCGCGCCCTCGACCGGGAGCCGCCGGCGAGCATGGGACGGTCCTGCCGCCTCCCCTGCGGAACGCCGCTGCTGCGGATCGAAGCGGCCGTCGGCCCGCATCGGGTGGCAGTCCTGACCGAGCGAACGCCTTCCCCGCCTCGGCCGGAGACGACCGCGTTCGCCCCGGCGCGCCGGCCCGTCGTGATGGTGGAGCGTGCGGCATGAGCGTCGAGGAGGCGGCACGGCTGGAGACGATCGACCTGCTCGACCCTGCCCAACGCCCGTCGCGGCCCTACGCGCTGTATCAGCGGCTGCGCGAGTGCGGCCCGGTCGTGTGGCTGCCGGGCACCGGCGCGTGGGCGATCACCCGGCACACGGCCGTGCGCCAGGCGCTGAGCGATCATGAGGACTTCGTTCCTCTGCCCGCGGCCGCCGGCGGTCAGCGGGCGGGCACCATGGACGTCCCAGCCCGGGTGGAAGCCGTCCTGGGCCGTGAGCTCGCCCCGTACCTGATCCGGCCGTACCTGCGGGTGATCCGGCACCGGATCGAAGAACGGCTCTTGGCGCTGGCGGGCCGACGACAGGTCGACGCGATCGGCCAGCTGATCTGGCCGGTCGTCGCCGCTGATCTCGCGCATGACGAGGTCCCGGCGCTTCCCGCGGGAGCGGTCGACGCCGATGGGCCGGTCCGGGATCGGGCCGCGGGCCAGTGGTCGCTCGATGCCGCGGGTGAGGTCCTGGTCGACGGGCTGGGCAATGTGCTGGCCACGCTGGCGGCGCATCCGGCCCTGTGGCAGGCGCTGCGGGCCGATCCCGGTCTCGTGCCCAAAGCAGTGGCCGAGTGCCTGCGGCTGGAGCCGCCGGTGCATTGGGTCTCGCGGTGGAGCACGCGTCGGGTGCGGCTGGGTGACAGTGCAATCACCTTGCCGATGCACGCCCGGGTCCTGGTCGTGGTGGCCAGCGCTTATCGCGACGAGCGGCACTGGCCGGATCCGCAGGCGCTCCGGCCGGAGCGCCTGTCTTCGGAGCGTCTGCCGGTGCTGGCCGGTCCGCCTGGGCGGTTCACGCTGCTGGGCCTGTACGCCGAGGCGTTGCTCGGCGTGTTGCTGGAACACCTGGCGCACCTCGAGCCGGCCGGTTCCGGGCGCCTACGGATCCGCCAGGCGCATCAGGGCCACCACGAGCTGCCGCTTGCCTTCTTCCTCGACCCCCGATCGGAGCTGCTGTCATGACCTTCTCCTCTCCGCAGGATGCGACGCTCGTCCCCTACCGCCCCGTCGCACCGGGCACTCCGGCGCGCCCCGAGGCCGCTTCCGGTACCTACCGCCGCCCCTACGGCCAGACGGTGCCCGCCGGATCCGCCGTCCCCTCCCGTGCCGCTTCGCACGCCGGAACAGCGGCGCAGGCGTGGCCGCCGCCGCACTCCCCGGCTCCGCTGCCCGAACGGCGTCCGCGGCGCGGCCGTCACCGCGGTCTCGCGCGCCCGGAACCGCCCTCACCGTCGTCTCCCCCGCTGTCGTCTTCCCTGCCGGTGGCTGCTCCGCCGCGGTCCGCGCCGGAGGCGCGCAGCTGGCCCCGTCCGGAGGAGCCGCCCACCGGCACGCCCTACCGGCTGCCGCAGCGCGAGGCCTCACCGTGGTTCGACGACGAGCTGCCCGGGGAGAGGACCGGCGACATCGCCGTCTGGCGGCCGGGCCCGCCGGGCCCGCCGCGCGGCTCGCTGGCCGGAATCGATGACACGCCCACCGTGGTGGGCGCCTCCCTGCTGCCCGCCGAGCTCCTCACCGCGGGGGCGGCCGTACCGCTGACGGCTGAGGCGTATGAGGCGCTGCTGGACATGCGCGCGGCCGCGCAGCGCTTCCGGGCCGCCGTGGAACGCAGCGGGCACCTGGAAGGACCTGCCGCGTGGGGTGCCGTCGAGGTGCGGAGGGTCTCGTAAATGGTCATCGTCATGCACCCGACCGGGAGCGCCGCCGACATCGTCGCCGTCGTCGAGGTCGCCGAGGCCGCCGGTTGCGAGGCCCATGTCAGCCGCGGCGACAGCCGGACCATCATCGGCCTGGCGGGGCAGGTGGACCAGCTCGAGGCGGCGGCGCTGCGGCGCCTGCGCGGGGTGGCCGACGTGGTCCGCATCTCGGTGCCCTACCGGCTGGTCAGCCGCGATCACCACGTGCAGCGCACCACGGTGCGCGTCGGCGGCGTGCCGATCGGCCCGGGCACGGTGACGCTGATCGCCGGCCCGTGCGCGGTGGAAACCCCCGAGCAGACCCTGCGGGCGGCGCGGATGGCCAAGGCCGCCGGGGCGGCGCTGCTGCGCGGCGGCGCCTACAAGCCGCGCACCTCGCCCTACGCCTTCCAGGGGCTGGGTGAGGCGGGTCTGCGCATCCTGGCCGAGGTGCGCGCCGAGACCGGGTTGCCCGTGGTGACCGAGGTCGTGGATGCGGCCGACGTCGAGCTGGTGGCCGAGTATGCGGACATGCTGCAGGTCGGTACCCGCAACGCGCAGAACTTCGCGCTGCTGCAGGCCGTGGGCGGCATCGGCAAGCCGGTCATGCTCAAGCGCGGCATGAGCGCCACCGTCGACGAATGGCTGATGGCGGCCGAGTACATCGCCCAGCGCGGCAACCTGGACATCGTGCTGTGCGAGCGCGGGATCCGCACTTTCGAGACCGCCACCCGCAACACCCTGGACATCTCCGCGGTGCCGGTCGCCCAGCGGCTGTCGCACCTGCCGGTCATCGTGGACCCGTCCCATTCCGGTGGCCGCCGCGACCTGGTCCTGCCGCTGGCCCGCGCGGCCATCGCGGTCGGCGCCGACGGCCTCATCGTCGACCTCCATCCCCGCCCGGAGCAGGCCCTGTGTGACGGTCCGCAGGCCCTGGTGGACGGGGACCTGCGGGAGCTGGCTCGGGTGATGACGGTGCTGCCGGCCCTGGGCGGGCGCACGCGTGCGCATCCGCCGGCGCCGGTGACGCTGTCAGGGGCGGCGCATACCCGGCTGGTCGGCGCGACCGCGGCCACGACGTCGGCGTAACGCTCCTCGTGCGGTACCGCTCGCCTGGTCTGAGCACCTGCGGGGGGCGAGCGGTACGGCATTGGATAAGCGGCCGTCGTACCTTTCGGTGTCGACGGCTCTCCCCGCGAGGAGCGTACGCAGCTCGACGACAGCGGCAACGTTTTTCGGCGGGATCTCGTCGTTTCCCGGTCGGCGTGGCGGTTTCTACTGCCCGGGAACAGCTGCCAGGTCAGATGGGACACGCCTGGTCGATTATTCGCATCGCCTGGCCGAGATACTCGTGCGCCTCGGCTGTCGTGCCGTTGCGGAGAGCGGCGACAGCGTCCTGTAGGGCTGCGCGGGCAGATGCGTACTCCATGTCGTCACCGAGGGCGTCCAGCACATCCGCGATCATTTTTTCGATCGTGAGCATCGGGGACTCCTGGGGTCTGCTGTCGGGCGTACGGGCGCAGAATACTTACTGCTGGCCGAGGCTGTGATGCGGTCGGGAGGTCCGTAGGTGTCACCGGGCATCTGCGGGACCGGTGGTCGAAGGCGAGAACCGTCCCGTGAACTCCTCACAGGTGACCAGCTCCGGGAGATCCTCTCCGGCATCCTCATCCACCAGGCCCGCGCATCCCTGAATACCGAGTCTCCCCGTCCAGGAGATGAGCCATGAGGCGATGAGGTGGCCAAGCGGCCCATCCGGACTGTCCTTATAGGTGATGGCACCGCGGTCCCAGTCCCGGGTGGCGAGAAGGACCGGGCTAATGGGCTGGATACGAGTTCGGCCGCGTGGCCCGACCGTGACTTCCAGGTCGGCGTGAAACCACCAGGGCAGATGCCCATCTTGATGGTTGCCCCAGTACCAAGCGGTCACGTCCAGCATGCCGGGCTGGGGCGTGTCCATGACCATGTGGACGTGGCCGTCCGGGGAGAGCCGCATCTCGTCCACCACCTGCCGGAGGCGGCGGGCGACGGTCCAGCCGCGGCCGTTGCTGATCGTGTCGGCCAGGTACTCGATCAGGCCGTAGCTTCGGTAGGCGCTGTGGTGGCGTTTCCGGATGGGCGCCCACACCTCGGACAGGTCGACGACCTCGCCGGTCGGCGTCTCGTGGAGCACGGCCCACTCCGGGTTTTGTGCCAGTTGGCGGGCGCGCGCCTGCTCCTGCTGCTGTTGCACCCACCGCGCCCGGTCGGCATCGGTCGCTTCCGGAACAAGGCCTTGCCCGAAGAGCAGGTCGTGCTCCCACGCGGCGAGCTCCGGCGTGCCGGTGTTCGATGTGTTGTCGGTCATAGCCCTTCCTGGGGATGGTCGCGGAACCTGCCGCCGAAGAGCGGTCGGGATGTCCCCTCGAAGGGGCGATGAGAACCGCTGCCGACGGCTACTGGGAGACAGCGGGATCGCCGATGAGCTCGTCCAGTTCCCACTGGGCGCGAGCTACCCGCAGCCGGGCGACGAGGATTTCCTGCCCCCGGGCCATCTCCATGCTCGACATGCCGGGCGGTCCAGCGGCGGCCAGAAGGTGATCGGGGTGGTGCGTGTTGCGGCGTCCGTCCCACATTTCCGTTGGGTACTCATCCCAGAGCAGGCACCAGAGCTGGTCGCCGTCGCCGGACGGTATCTGCCGGTCGGCGGCCTGCTTGCGGGTACGGCGAGCGACAACGGAGGGGTGCTCGGTCGAACTCTCCCGGATCGCCTGCCCGCTGATGCCCATGGATCGCATGGCTTCCACGAGCTCATCGGAGGTCCCGACGTAGGCGCAGTAGAAGGTGTGCATGCCGTCGGGCCATTTAGCTGGTCGCACGGTATGGCCGGCGCAGATGTCCCATCGTCGGGTGCGCCAAGGTTTACTGCTCATGATCGTCTCCATGGAGTGGTCGGAAGTTGACCCCTCGAAGGGACGATGAGACGAGCGACTCCAGGATAGCCGAACCGCGCTTTCCCGGAGAGCCGTACGCCTGGGGGTGACGGGGCGACCGCCTCGCTTCCCGGCGCGCCAGTTGAACCTGCCACTGAGGGCGCTGACTGGACGACAACCCAAGCCCGTAGCGCCGGATCGGCGGAGCGATCACCGCCGGTCTCCATGTGCTCTGGGTTGTTGGGCCAGCAGCAGATCTGCCGCAGCCACCACGTCGGCGGCCGCGTCATACAGCTCCCGCAGAGTGCGACGCTGACCGGCGGTGGCGAACGAGGAAACCGCAGCCGGGGCAGGCGCATCGAAGCCATCCGGCGCAGGAAGACCCCTCGGTGGTGCGGGCCGGATCGCCGGGACGGCGGCCGCCCTGCCCGGGGCATGCGGGCGGGCAGGCGGTGGGGTGCTCGTCGGCCGGATGAACATCCCCAGGGCGCCGGCCAGGAGCATCAGCGCGATCACCACCGCGAGGATCGAGATGTAGCCGGGCATCACCCCGCTCAGCAGCGGCCGGTCGACGATGGCCACGGCCAGGGCCACGCCGAGAGCGCCGCCGAGCTGGCGGGCGGTCATGCTCGCGCCGACCGCGCCGGCGTAGCGGTCGACGCCCGCGGTCAGCGCCCCGGCGGCCGACACGCCTGTGCTCAGCGCACCGAACCCCAGGCCCAGCGCCGCGGCCACGCCCACCCAGGTGGTCGTGGCGAAGGTGCCCGGGTGCATCGTGGCGATTCCGGTGATGCTCGCCGCGGCGGTCAGCAGCGCACCGCCGTAGATGACCGAGCGGGCGCCGTAGCGGCGGATCAGCCGCCCGGCGGCCAGGCTGGCCAGCAGCACGCCGGTGGAGATCGGCACCAGCATCAGGCTGAGGCGGGATGCCGGAAGCGCCCAGGTCTCCCGGAGCAGCAGGGGGATGGCCGCCAGCACGACGAAGCTGGTCATCCCGTACAGGAAGGAGATGGCTCCGGCCAGGGCGAAGCCGGGGCGGCGCCACAGGGTCATCTCGATCGCGGGCGCCGGGTGCCGCAGCGAGCGGCCGATCGCCACGGCCAAGCTCACCAGGCCACCGGCCGCCAGCGCGAGGGTGGGCCCAGAGCGCCATCCCCAGGCGTGTCCCTTGGCGATCGCCAGGACCAGCATGGCCACCCCGGTCAGCAGCACGATGCTGCCGAGCAGGTCGGGCAGGCGCCCGCGCGATGGGGTGCGCTGCGGCAGGACGAGACAGGCGGTGATCAGCACCGCGCCGATCATCGCCGAGGGGGCGAACAGGCCCCGCCAGCCGAAGGCCGCGACCAGGTGGCCGCCCGTACTGTGCAGGAGGATCCCGCCGACGCCGGCGGCGGCCGACCAGGCGCCCACCGCGCTCGCGCGGCGCGCCGGGGTGATCTCGGCCAGCAGCAGGGCCAGCGAGGCGGGGACGACCATGGCGGCCGCGATCCCCTGGACGGCGCGCGCGGCCAGCAGCACCGGCAGCGTCGGAGAGGCGACGGCCGCCAGCGCGCCCAGGGTGAACACGATCAGCCCGAGCAGCAGCATGCGGCTGCGGCCGATCGCATCAGCCAGGCGGCCGGTGGTGGCCAGCAGCGCGGCATACGGCACCGCGGCGGCGGCCGTCACCCACTGCAGGTCGCCCAGCGGCAGGCCGGTGCCGATCGCCGCGCTGCTCAGGGCGGGCAGGGCGAGGGTGGCGGCGATGCTGTCGGCCATGACCACGCCCATGGCGCCGCAGGTGACCGCGGTCAGTACGCCGGTGCGCCGCCGCCGTGCTGGGCGCATCGACGCAGGCGGCATGCCCGAGGCTGCCGTCCTTGGGGAAGTGACGGGTCGGTGCGAGGTGGGAGAGGTCGTGGCGGCCATCCAGGGCTCCTGATCGAGACGGCGGCGGACGGTGATGCGGGAGTTGACAGCGCGAGTCAGGCACTGGCTGGAGCGGGAGCGTCCGGCCGGGTGGAGCGGATCAGCCGCAGCGCTTCCTGCTCGGCCGCCATGCGAGCGACGGCCGGGCTGGGCGCGTCCGGCTGCGCGTGGTGGCAGCGCCACAGCACTTCGACGGTCCGGCGGGCAAGTAGCAGGTGTTCGGCGATGAGCAGGGCCAGCGTCGTCTCCGCTTCCCGCACGGCGTCCAGAGCGGTGATGATCGCCGGGTCGGTGCTGGTGCGCGGCACGCCGTTGACCTCGTCGATAAGGTCCGGCCACGGCAGGCGGGCATCGACGGCTTCACAGACGTGGGCCACCAGTTCGCTTTCCCTGCCGGGGTTACCGGTCTGCAGGTCTGCTTCGGTCATGGTGATCGCGCTTCGGATGGTGTGCGGGCGGGTGCGGCGGGCATCAGCGCAGGCCAGGTTGAGCAGGTGGGCGCGTTCGGTGAGCGCGGCCCGGCTCCACCCCTGCACGATCATCAGGCGATGAGGGCCTTGGGCGAGCTGCCAGCCGACGCGGTGCAGGGCGCGGCGGACCTGCTGCTGGGCTCGGTGCGAAGGGGTCATGATCTGGGCGATGGCGTCGGGGCCGGGCGCCGGTTCGATGTGGATGTCGGTGGTCGCGCCCACCGCGCGGGTGCTGATCCGTCGTATCGCGGTGACCTGGTCGCGCAGGGCCGCGCGGGCTGTTCGCTGGCCTGTCGTCATGGGCATTCCATCACAAAACGGTGTTAGTGACTACTAGTCAAGTTTCTTGTCAGGTGCGGTCGGCAGTGTAGGCCGGATTCGCCAGAACGTCACCACTGCCGCAAATCGGCGCACGGCTCCCGACCGGAGCGCCCGGATCGCGCCGACGGCCACAACCTCACGCTCGCGGAGTATGCACGGGTTTCCGGATAGGTCCACCTGCGGTGATCGGCTGCAGTGACACCACGCTGCGCCAACGTCCAGGACACGGATTGATCACGATTGCCGCTGCAGCGGGGTTCCTGGACTGGCGCAAAAGAAGTGCACTGCCTACCATCCTTCCCGTATTGACATAGTTAGTCAGAAAAAATGACAAGGCTTTCCGTGTCCGGTTCGGCGAGGTCGGCCGCACGGTGACAAGCCGACCGAAGCAGACCGCCGCATGGAGCCGCCGCCCGTTTTCCGCACCCCACCCGGCGGGACGGCGGCTCCATGCCGACCTGGGCGGTGCGGCATCGCAAGCCGTCCCCACTGACCTTGGAGCCGATCATGAGTGCCCCTGCCTACGCCCCCGCGCACGCCGCCCGGAACGTCGACTGCACCACCGTGCTCCTCGACGATGCTCCGCCGCAGTGGGATGAGCTGCCGCTGCCGGGGGCGCCGGGCTTCTACTCCAGCCGCCCCTGGCACCAGGCCAACCGCGCGCTGAGCGGCGCGGCCGAGAGCGTGGTCCTGGCGTGGACGGCCGCCCCCGGCGGGCACCGGCTCCAGGCGGTGGTGCCGGTCTCCCGCTACCCCGACGACCCCGGCAAGCCCGCCAATGCGTTCCTGCATCCGGCCCGGCTGTTCTCCGCCGCCGGCCTGCCCGCCCCGCAGTGGGGCCCGATCACCCTGCTGGGCACGACGGCCGGATACGAGACCGCGCCGATCTGCGCGAGCGGCCAGCAGGCCGCCTGGGCGCGCGCCGCCGCCCAGGTGATCCCGGCCGAGGGGACCGCGGCCATGCTGCACCTGGACGAGCCGGCCGCCATGGCGGTCCACGCGCACTTCCCCGATGCGCCGCTGCTGCTGACCAGCGCCCGCAGCGTGCTCACGCTCACCGCCGCCACCGTCGATGAGCACCACACCCAGCTGCCCTCCCGCAAGCGATACCTGGCGCACAAGGAGACCGCGCGCCTGCAGGAAGCGGGATCTGCCATCACGGTGAAGGACCTGGCCGACTGCGACATCAACCAGCTGGTCGAGCTGCAACTGCTCACCCAGCGCCGCCACAACGCCCCCGACGACCCGGCCGCCTTCCAGACCGGTTTCCGCCGCATCCTGTCCTCGCCCCGCCTGCTCCAGGCCGCCCGCGTCTTCCTGGCCCATGACCACCACGGCGAGCTCGTCGCCTACCACCTGGCGTTCATCCACGACGACACCCTGCTGGTGCGCAACATCGGCTTGGACTACGAACGCGCAACCCACGGCGAGTACTTCGCGGTCATGGTGCACGCCCCGCTGCGCTACGCCTTCGAACACGGCCTGCGCAAGATCGACTTCGGCCTGGAGGCGTTCAGCCAGAAACTGCGGCGCGGCGCCCGGCCCGTACTGCTGTGGTCGGCGCTGCTGCGCCCGCCCGCCGGCTGGACCCCGGCGCACACCATCGCCTGCAACCGGCGCCGCGCCACCGAACTGCTCACCGCAATGGGCGCCCACCTGGAGCCCGATGAGGCCGAACGGCTGCGCACGATCGGCCGGACCGGCCTGATCACGCCGTGACGGCCCTGACCGTCCGCCGCACCGGAACACCAATCCAGAGCGGGTCCACGGCGCTGCAGCGGGCCGGGCTGGCCCGGCTGCGGATCGTGCTGTTCGCCATCGCCGGATTGAACGGCGCCCACACCGCGGTGCTGCCGTTCCTGCCGCACGTGGCCACCCACCTGGGGCTATCGCCGCTGCTGCTCGGGGTGTTCCTGCTGGCCGACCCGGCGGCCAAGGCCCTGTGCCAGCCGCTGGGCGGAGCCCTGACCGACCGGTCCGGCCCGGGCCGGATCCTGCCGCTCGGCCTGGTGATCGCCGTGGCCGGCATCGCCGTCGTCATGGTCGCTGACCAGGCGCACCTGGCGATCGGCGGACGGCTGATCTGGGGCGCAGGAACCGGGATCGCGGTCCCGGCCGCCTACCGCACCATCGCCGTGCTGGCCGAGACCTACCAGGTGCCGCCCGCCCGCCTGTACGCCAGCTTCGGCGCGGGCGCGATCACCTCCATGGCCGCCGGACCCCCGCTGGCCGGGCTCCTGGCACCCTTCACCGGCTACCAGGGCGTGCTGGCCATCGCCGCCGCCATAGGCCTGGCCGGAGCCGCCCTGGTGGTGGTCCGGCTGCGCCTGCCCGCCCCGCCCCGGGCGAGCGCGCCCGGCACCGGCCCGGCCGAGCGCCCGGCTCTGCGGCCCGGCGACCTGCGCACGGTGATCGTGTTCGGCGTGTGCAGCCTGTGCTGCAACCTCGCCTGGTCCTCGGTCGAGTCGCTGGTGCCGCTGAGCCTCGGCGCGGGCGCCCACGATTCCACCGGCGCCTCGGCGCTGGTGCTGACCGCCGGGCTGGTCAGCTTCATCGCCGTCACCCTGGCGCTGGGCCGCCTGCCCGACGGTGCCCGCTCTCCCTGGGCGGGCAGCGCCGCCGCGATCATCATGGGCGGTGCCAGCATCGCCCTGGTCAACGTCGATGCCCTCGGCATCGGCCTGCCCGCGATCGTGATCTTCATGGGTGCCCAGGCGTGGACCTACCTGGCCGCCCGGGACGGCATGACCCACCACACCGGACGCAGCGGCAAGGCGTTCGGGGTGTTCGGGATGATCGCCGACGGCGGCAATCTCCTGGGCCCGCTGGTGGTGGTGCTGGCCGCCGGACCGCTCGGCCCGCGCGCCGCGTTCGCTCTGCTGGGCGCCGTCTGCCTGGTCGCCGCGGCAATCCTGGCGATCGGCACCCGCATCCTGCCGCCCGTCCCGGCCCCCGCCTCCTTCCCCGAGGCAGGGGCCAGGACGGGCGGCCGCCACCGCGCCCCGCGCCTCCAGCCGGCACCCGTCACCACGGACGCAGCCCTCGGCCGGCCCTCCGCCACCCGCCCCGATCGCGCGGCCTCCGTATCCCCGCCGCCTCCCCCGGAGCTCGTCTACCTGCTGGACCGGGTCGACGCCGTGCTGCTGCTGGCCGACCGCTACCTGCAGCCCGGCCCGCATCTTCCCGACCACTCCCCCGGGCCCGCTCACCCTCGTCTTCACCCTTCGCGCCGGTCGGTTCGAACCGGCGCCCCTCGCATCCCGCACCGGAGCACGCGATGACCCTCACCACCCTCCCCGCCGTCCCCATCCCCGTCCCTGTCACGGGGACGGCCGTTTCCACCGCGGCGGCGCTGATCCCGCCCCGCCGCCGCGGCAACGTCACCGCCCACTGGCACACCGGCGTCCCCACCGAGCTGGAGCACCTCCAGCCGCCGCACCTCATGCACACCCCCGCCTGGGCCCGGGCCTGGAGCACCGTGGTCACCGAGCAGATCCGCCTCTCGCGCTTCCTGCACCTGCACGCCCCCGGCGTCGACCGGCTGGCCGCCTTCCACCTGCTCGAGCGATCCCCGTTCTGGGACTGGCTGGAGCACGACGCCGGACGCGAACCCGCCTACCCGCTGCTGTCGCTGGGCAGCGTGTACGGCACCTACGGCGGCGCCGGACTGACCGACCCCGACATGATCGCCCTCGCGGTCGAGGGCGGCAGCGAGCTCGCCCGCCACCAGCAGGCCCGTGCCCTGGTGGTGCCGAACCTGACGCCAGACCTGCTCACCTTGTGGGAGCGGGTCCGGCCCGGCGCCCGGCGGGTGCCCTCCAGCGTCGCCTACAGCGCGCCCATGCCCACCGGCAGCCTCGACGAGGCGCTGCCCGTGCGGCGCCAACGCCGGGACCTGGCCCGCCTGGCCCGGCGCGCCGCCGACGCCGGCGTGCGCGTGCGCCACCTGCACGGCGCGGACATGCGCCCGCGGCTGGAGCGCTTCACCGCGCTGGCCACCGCCGCCTCCCTCAAGCACGGCACGAACAACTGGGCTCTCGACGTCTTCGCCGCGGTCGCCGTCGTGCCCGGCGCGGTGCTGATCGCCGCCGAGCACGGCGGCGAGCTGGTCGGCGGTTTCCTGTGTTTCCGGTACGCCGAGCGGCTGTATGCCTGGGCGGCCGGGCTGGACTACGCGCGCCTGCGCGAGCTCGGCCTGTACGGGACGCTGGTGCACGCAACCGCGTGCTACGCCGTCGACACCAAGGCCCGGGTGCTGGATATGGGCCGCGCCAACCACGACTACAAGCTCCGCCTCGGCCTCACCCCGGTCGAGCTGACCTCGCTGGTCTACGCGGTGCCCTCAGCGGTGGGGCGGGTGAACAGGTGCGAGCAGTGAGCAGCGGTTCACCCGTGCCCCTGACACGGCGAGCGGGCGTGTTCGCCGCGCGGCCTGCCCAACGGCAGGCGGCCGTCTCCCGGCCGACGTGCTCCCGCTGGTTCCTGCGCCGCCGCGGCGCGACCCGGCAGCCACGCACCCGCGCAACGCTGCCCGCCGTACCGCCGCTCGATCCCCCGCCCCTCGCGACCGACCTCATTCGTGATCTTCCTGGAAGGTGAGCACCGGTGACCGTCATCGACGCCCGGCCGCAGGCCGTACGCACCCGCCCGCAGCCGGCACCCGAACTCTCCGGGGTGACGGCCGATCCGGTCCGTGACTACCTGCGCCAGATCGGCCGCGTCCCGCTGCTGAGCGCCGCCGACGAGGTCGACCTCGCCCGGCGCATCGAGGCCGGTCTGCTGGCCGCCGACCGGCTCGCCACCGCATCCGAGGACTCGGCCGGGGAGGAGCGGGCGCAGCTGGAGCAGCTCGCCGCCGACGGCCGCCAGGCCACCAACCGGATGCTGGAAAGCAACCTGCGCCTGGTCGTCTCCATCGCCAAGCGCTACATCGGCCGGGGTCTGGACCTGCCGGACCTCATCCAGGAGGGCAACCTCGGCCTGATCCGCGCGGTGTACAAGTTCGACTACACCAAGGGCTACAAGTTCTCCACCTACGCCACCTGGTGGATCCGGCAGGCCATCCAGCGTTCCCTGGCCGACCAGTCGCGCACCATCCGTCTGCCGGTGCACGTCTTCGAAACGGTCGGCAAGCTCCATCGTCTGCAAGGGCGGCTGCGCGACGAGCTGAACCGCGATCCCACCCCCGCCGAGCTGGCCAGCGCCGCCGGCCTGTCCCTCACCCGGGTCACCGAATTGCAGCGCCACCAGCGGGAACCGATCTCCCTGCACACCCCGCTCGACAACGAAGGGGAACTCGGTGAACTGATCGAAGACAGCGACGCCGCCAACGGACAGGAGAACGCGACCGAGACCGTCTTTCGGCACCAGCTCCGCCGTGCCCTGCAGGAGGTACTTCTGGCCACAGTGTCGGCGCGCGATGCACACGCGATGGCGTTGCGGTTCGGCCTCATCGACGGCGAACCCAAGACCTACCAGGAGATCGCCCCGATATGCGGGGTATCGGCGGGGCGCCTCCAACAGATCGAGCGCAAAACCCTGGCGGCGATCCGCACCGCCCCGCAGACCCCCGCCCTGCGCGCCTACCTTCTGTAAGCCGCTCCGGGCCGCTTCACACGTTCGCTCCGGCCGGTATCGCTCTGCCTCCGCTGACGGACGGCAACCGAATCACAACCAAACGAAAAGGAAGACGATGGGCAGGCCGAACACACACAGCCATCGGGCAAAAAAGCGCGGAGCACAGAAAGCGCAACGTCGAAAGAAACAACATGAGGGCCGTCGAGGGGCTGCCTCATCGGCACCGTCCGATCCTTTTCTCCCTTTTCGAATCGTCGCGCCACTGGTAACGGGCCCTTCCACCGGGGATGCCCACCGTCCTCCCCGGTTCCGGTTGGTTCCGCTCGACTGGCAGGAACCTCCTACGCTCGAGCAGCTGGTCGGCGCCACCGACCTGGTGGGCGAGGAGGAGACGCCGGCGAACGGCCTGATATGGAGCCCCGAGGAGTTCCGCAATCTATCCTGGGTTCAGGAGCTCGGACCGGATTACGAAGGCGAAGCCGACGAGCGCGATCTCATCGTCGAGCGTTACGGTGACCAGATCCCCGCCGATCTAGCGGTCATCGACATGATGGCCCGTTTCTTTGGCGGTGTTGTCGTCAGCAACGACGATTGGATCAACAATGAGGAACACGTCTTGGAATTCGCTGGCGTCAGCGACCTTCACCAAGCACTCACGAAAATGCATCGCGAGGGTTGGTTAACTCCACTCACCAATGGCATTCTCGTCGCGCCCGGCCTTTTCCTCGAGTGCATCGATCCGCAAGATGCACCTGCTTGACGCGACAGGCCGATCCCGCTCACGGCGAGCGCGGCCACCACGGCGAGCCCCGGGGGCGCCTACGCGCCCGGGGTGAGCGGTGCGGCCTCCAGTACTGCGCAGAGCCATCGCCCTGTATGAGGGGAACGCCGCGATGAGCGGACTCCTGCGCCAGCCACCGACAGATCGGCGGTGATGAGCACGTCCGCAGTGATCATCCCGGAGCCGGCGTGCCCCCGCCGGAGGCCTCGGGCTTCGCTGCTGCTTTCCCGCTCACGGGCTGGATGGCTCCCAGCCTGCGGGCGCTCCGCGGCGACAGGGTCATCGGGGTGAGCCATCCCTGCCGGGTCAGCACGACTTGGGCCGACAGCGGGGTGAGCGGGTAGATCTCGATTCCCCGCGCCCAGTTCATGAGCAGCCCTTCGGTCCCGCCGGAGTCGGCCAGGATCATCGAGAGGCTCTGGCCGTCTGCGGCCCAGGTGTTCCAGATCGCCCAGCCTTCGGGCCTGGCCTCGACTCCCAGGCGGGCGCAGATCTCGGGGTAGCTCTCCTCCATGCCGAGGGGAACGGCCTGGGGCTGTAGGAGGACGGCCCCGGCCAGGCGCAGGAACGGCCGTTCCTCGTCGAGGCATCCGTCTCCGTCGAAGTGGTAGTGGCGGAGCTGGCGGGCCGTCTCGTTCACCATTCGCTGAAGCGGGGTGGCTTCGGCGGGGTCGTCGGCGTAGGTGAGCCATCCTTCGGCGCTCGCGGCGTTGACGATCTTGCGGGCCAGGTGCTCGATGTGGCGGAGGTATTCGGGCTCGCTGAGGTCGGGACGGGGCATCGTGTCAGTGTGGCATCGGGTTCGCGCTGAGGCATGGGGGTTACCTGCGCGATGACAGTCAGCCGGCCGCGGTCAGGTCCTGTACAGCGGGATAAGGCGATCCTGTGACGGTGGCGCCGCCCCTGGCCGGTGTGTGTTGATAGGTGCGGCCGGCTATCGGCGGGAGTGATCAGCCGATGGAATAGGCGGGTCAAAAGGGCCGGGGCGTTCGATACTCGGTGTCGAGGCGGGTCTTTCACTGCGAGGGCTGATCCTCGGGGCGGGGGCAATCGAGCGGGGCACGGTGGGGATGGCACCAGTCCGCACCCCCTGTAGCCGCTGTTGCGCCTGATGGGTGCGGGCTGCGGCCTCGGGCGGCGGTGCCAGCGTGACGCCGGCGTCGGTGAGGATGCTCAAATCCAGCCTCCAGGTGGCTGCGGATCGGGTACGCCATTGGGTGAACGCGGCATCGATGTGGGCGCGGGCCCGGATGGAGCTCATTCCGGTCACCGCCTGCAGGTGGGCTCTGGCCTGGGCGCCTTTGCCTTGGATGTCGGCCAGGCCCATGTGGGTGGCCATGTGGCAGTCGGTGCACAGGCACAGCAGGCGTTTGAGGGTCTGGGTGCGGGTCGCGGGGTCATAGGCCCAGCGCTCGTGGGCTTCCAGCCAGCGTCCGGTGGCACGGTCCTCGCCGCGGCCGCAGGCCTCGCAGCGGTGGCCGGCCCGGCGTGTGATCATTCGGCGCAGGCGCTCCCAGTCGCGCTCGTCGACGCAGGAGCGGACGTTGGTGAACCAGCAGGAGGAGGGCACCAGGTCGACGAACAGGCCGGAGCCGAAGGTGCGGTCTTCACCGGGCAGCAGGTCAGGCACGTCCGGCAGCGGCGCCCACCGGTGCAGGCCGTCCATGCCGGGGCGGGGCGCGTACCAGCGTTTAGCGGCCGGGTCCCAGCGGGCGCCCAGGGCCTTGGCCTCGTCTTTTTGCCCGTAGGGGACATCGAGCCATAGACGGTTGACGGCCATGCGCGAGCTCCATTCGGGGGAAGGGGCAGAGCGTGAGCGAAGGAAGAGGAAGAGATCGTCACGGCTCCGGCGATGCAGTGAACAGGCTGCTTGGGTCGCTGACGCGCCCGTCCCGGCCCGGACTGCCGATCGCTTCAGCCACCGCGGCGACCTGAGCATGATCATAGGCGGTGCGACCCTCGAGACCGACATGCCGACGACCGCAGCCATGTTGGCGAGGATGTAGGAGCGGGGCACCGGAGACCTCGGGACATGTGGCGGCCGAGCTGCCGCCCGGATTCTGGCGCTACCTTCTCATCCGCTCCTCCGACCGCTCTCCGTGGTTGCGTCTGCGTCGGGCCTGGCCGAGCCGGCAGCTGCGCCGCGACGTCCATGATCCCCTCGCTCAGCTGCACGATCTGCGTAACCGCATCGCCCACCACGCGCCCATCTAGGAGCGGCCGCTGAAGGAACTGCATGCCTCCACTCTCGACGTCGCCGAATGGGCGTGCCCGGACACCGCCGCGTGGATCCGCTCGCGCTGCAACGCGCCCGCCGTCCTCGACCAGCGTCCGGTGCTCCCTTCCTCCCGGTAGCCGCTCCTAGGCTCTGCGGCCGGACCGCGAGCACCAGCATGTCCCTCGAGCTCGCCAGGCACCTGCCGACCACCACCGGCGATTTCCCCCGTTCACCGGCGCAAACCACCACGGACACGGCAACATGTGATCATCAGCGACATCGCCGAAGACAAGGGAGCGCAGGTGCACCGTACGCCGGACCGGATGAAGGGAGCCCCCGTACTCGGTGCCCTCCGGCCCGGAGAGCCGGGACCTTTCGGCGTCCGGGCCAGGGCTGGGGAAAGCGAGGGGGATCCTCCTTTCGCAGAAACCCCTGCCGCTCAGGAGCCGTCGCGGATGCCGCCGCAACCAGCGCAGACGCGGCCGGCTGGCCGGTCGAAGCCCTGACGGGGTCGTGCTGGTTGGTCATCCGGGCAGCACGGGAGCAGTCGGCAATCTGGTCTGAGCGGTGATCCCTACCCTGGTCACGTCCATCCCGGAGACGAGCCGAAGAGCCCTGGCTCTGTCAGGTGCTCTCCCCGGCGCTCATCGCCGCTTCTTGGTCACGGTCTCCTGCCGAGAGCATCTCACCGGGCTCGATGCATCCCGGCCGCAGGACAGCGGGCAGGTCGAAGACTGAGCCGTACCCCGCGCATGCGGCGATCAGTGACGGCTCGATTCCGCTTCCGGTGAATCCTTGCAGCCAGGTGTCGTGCAGCCGTGCCGGGCACAGCTCCGGCCCTTCAGCCGAGGGCGTGGTGGATGCGACAAATGCCGCGATCGCTTCGGCGGCGCTGTCCGCCGCCGGACGCACCTCTGGAGCTTCGGCCTGCGGAGAAAACAGCGGTGTGACCTGTCCCGGCAGGCTCGTGACTTCGGCCCGTAGGATGTGCTCCCACGGCTCACGGCAAGCGATCACCCGCTCGCGCGGGCCCGGGATCGCCACCGCGACGGTTCGGCTGGAGGCCAGCCGCACGTCCGCCACCCGTACCCAGAAGAGCTCATCCTCATGTAGTCCGCAGCCGATACCGAGCGTCAAGAGCATGCGGCAGCTCGCGCGCAACGGCGGAGGCTGGGCCTCGGCCCACCTATACAGGGCAGCGACGTCCTCGGCGCTGTAGGGCCGAAACGGCTCGCGCGACCCGTCGGGCATCAGCCGGACGGCCAGCGCGACCTCCAGACTTCTGACAGTTGAGAGATTGAGCGGCAGAGTGCTGCTCAGCAAGCCGGTGACGGCCCGTGCGTCGATCCCGGCCCGGGCGGCGGTCTGCAGGACCGTACCCATGCCGTGACGGGCCTCCACGGCCGTCAGCTTCTCGGCGACCTGCCGGGCGAAAAACGCGGCACGCACGGGATCGGCAGGTGGTCGCTGGAATGGCAGGCTAGCCGTGACCGACGCATCCGGCGTGGCACGGTTCTCTTCATGACCAGTCACGTTCCCCATGCTGTCAGCCGCCCGGCCGCGCCCGGGGTCGAACCGTCGAACACGGTCGCCGGTACGGTGCGTGAGTCTCTCTTTGAAGGCTCAGGTGGGAGGTCGGCGGGAAGTGCCCTTCTGAGCTGCATATGGACGGGAACAGGACCGTTGACGATCCTGGCCTTGACTGCTGCCGATCTGGGTACGGCGTGCGTGATGATGGAACCGCGGGTTCGGAGCCGAAGCCGCAGAAGCCGCGGGCCGGGCGGCCCAAGCGGCGCAGGTTCAGCGCCGAGTACAAGCTGTCGGTCGTGGCCGAGTACGACGCGTTGACCGAGCCGGCCAGCGATCGAGTCGTATTCGTGCGTGCTTCGGTCCATCTCCTGGAAGTTTCGGCGACGCCGTCATGGCGCCTGCGGAGGAAGCCCTCCTCAAGGGCCTTCGTGATCATCGGTATTCGCCTGGGCGAGGAGCCGGCCGAGCCGGTGATGCTGGAGCGCGGCCAGGAGCATCTGCGGGGTGGCATCGCCGCGGATCAGCCGAGCCAGCACGGGCTGGATCCGCGGGTCGGCGGCCAGGATCCGCATTTGATCGGTGAGGTGAGCGAACTCGGGGTGGCCGCCGATCTCGAACGAGGTGAGGGTCACGTCGATCAGTTGCTCATCGGTCAGGCGATCGCCGTCGATCACGCATCCGTGTGGGCACGCCATCGTCTCGGCGGTTCCGGTGCCCCATAGGCGGCAGATGGTCGGGCGGGTGGCATGAGTGGCGCAGCGGTTCTCGGCGGTGAGCGCCGGGCAGGGGGCGGTGGCCGGCCAGCGCCCGCGTTCGGGGATGTGCACGCCGGAGGCGGTGCGGATGCGGTCGCGTTCCAGGTCGGACATGTCGATCGGGCTGCGGCATGAATCCGCGCATAGGCCCCGGCAAGCGACGTCGGGCAGGCGCGCATACAGCGCCTCCAGCGCTTCCACCGCCTTGGGAGCGCGGCGCTTGGCGGTTCGCGAGCGTGCTGCGACCTGGGCACGGTGGGCCGCCTGCGAGCGGCGGGCGGCCATCACCTTTCATCACCCGTCAGGGTCGCCAGGGCGATCAGATCGGCCAGAGCCTGCCCGTAGAGGTCTTGGAAGCGGTGGGAGCGGTCCTGGGCGGCGCGCCACAGCAGATGCCCGATGCTCACCGCGTAGCGGGAGGCTCCGGTGTTCAATCCCGCTTCGACCAGCTTCTCCAGCACTGGTACTTGCGGGTACAGGCCGAGTTCACCGGCCTGGCGGTGAACGCGAAGGGCGATGCTGACGGCATACGGTCTGGAGGCGGTGGCCGGGGTGGGCCACAACGTCTGGATGTAAGCCTGCAGGTCGTCGACTATCGGGAAGCCGCCGTAGCCGAGATCCTCACGCAGGTAAGTCACGCATCCGCGGGCGATCATGTGGGCGGCCAACAGCGGGGTCCCCACGTACCCGTCGGCCCAGCTGGACGGTCGGCCAAGGGCGGCCCGGCCAACCTCCATGGCCAGGCGCATGGCGGCGGTCCAGGTGTGCTCGTCCCAGCCCAGCCGGTCGGGCACGCGGCGTCCGGCGATGCCCAGCAGGGCGGCGCCATGGCCGTAGCTGTCGTAGGACGGGCGCAGCTTGTAGGGCACCGTCCAGTTCGGGGCGTTCATCCGGGCCAGGTGGGCGCGGGCCTGTTCTTCGTGCTCGGCCCACTTCAGCGCCAGATCGTGCAGCTCATCGATGGTGAGCTCGGACATCCGGGTCCTCCTCGGCAAGGGAGATGTGCCGTACCTGCGGGTCGGCTTCGGTGATCAGCCGGCGCACCGCAGTGAGCAGGGCGCGGGCGAAACGGTCGCGGGCGACCGCGTGGCCGGGGGTGGTGATGCGGTGCAGCAGGGCGCGCAGCGCCGCGGCAAAGGTGCCACCGGCCACCGTGGGGGTGGCCGATGCAGTGCCGAGCGTGACGAGCTCAGCCAGGTACGGCACGCCGCTGTCACCGAAGAGACATCGGTGCCGGTGGAGGGCGAGCGCGGCGCGGATGCTGACGGGGCCAGGCGGTCGCGCGGTGGCGGTTGCCGGCCACAGGGCGTCGATCACCGGCTGGATGCGGTCGGCCAGGGCCGCGTCGCCGGCGGCGAGCGCGAGCGTGTGCTGGGCGCAAGCGATGGCGTGGGCGGTCAGCAGTGTCAGCCCGCAGCGGGCCGCCGCGCTGGTCAGGCCGCCTGCTCGGACGTGCCCGCCGATGCTCACCGCGAGCTGCATAACCGGCACGAGCACCTCGTCCAAGGCAACCGAAGGCCGGTCCGTCACGCACATGGCCATGAACAGCACCGTCTTGGCCCAAGGCCGCGTAGTTAAGCCGTGATCCCTGCTGTCGACTTGGCTGTTTCTGCAGGTCGAGA
>NZ_BMQE01000043.1:0-60538 GCF_014647955.1 Planomonospora antibiotica
TCTGGCTGATCCGTCTGGAATTCGGACCGCCCCGTTTCCGGGGCAACCCCTCAAACTTACCAGCCCTTGAGTGGTTCTGCGAACCGATCTCTGAAGCCGTTGGTTTCAGGGGATTGTCGACGAAACACGGCAAACCACATCGAAGTCACCGAAGTGAGTGGAGTGGTTTGCGCCGGATCTCGGCGACGTCAAAAGATTAGCAGTCCCCGGGACCGCTCGAGACGGAACCGCGAACCGGGCGGGCCGGGTCCGGGACGAGCCGGATGAACGCATTCGAGCCCGGCCGAAGCGTGACAACGCACCGGAGGACGCGCTGATTCCCTGATCGGGTCCGAAGCCGCCGGAACCATAGACTCGACGGGGTGAGCAGCGAGATGCCGCCTACGGCGAAGAAGGTCCCCAGCGAGCGCGTGCACCACGGGGACACCGTGATCGACCACTACGCATGGCTGACGGTCAAGGACGATCCCGAGACGATCGCCTATCTCGAGGCCGAGAACGCCTACACCCAGCAGATGACCGCCCACCTGAAACCCCTCCAGGAGACGATCTTCCAGGAGATCAAGGGCCGGACCCTGGAGACGGACCTGTCCGTCCCCACCCGCAAGGGCGACTGGTGGTACTACTCCCGAACCGAGGAGGGCAAGCAGTACGGCATCCAGTGCCGGGTCGCCGCCGCGGGGGAGACCCCTCCGGAGCTGAAGGCCGGCGAGCCGCTCCCCGGCGAGCAGGTCATGCTCGACGGCAACGAGCTGGCCGGCGAGAGCGACTTCTTCGCCCTCGGCACCAGCGCGGTGAGCCCGGACGGCACCCTGCTGGCCTACTCGGTGAACTTCACCGGCGACGAGCGCTTCACCCTCAAGGTCAAGAACCTCGTCACCGGCCAGACCCTCGCCGACGAGATCCCCGGCATCTTCTACGGCGGCGCCTGGTCCGCCGACGGGACCACGTTCTTCTACACGACGGTCGACGAGGCCTGGCGCCCCCACCGGGTCTACCGGCACACCGTCGGCACCCCGGCCGCCGACGACGTGCTCGTCCACGAGGAGGCGGACGAGCGGTTCTGGATCGGCGTCGGCCTCACCCGCAGCGAGCGCTACCTGATCCTCTCCGCCGGAAGCAAGATCACCAGCGAGATCCGGATCCTGGAGGCGGACCGGCCGACCGGTGAGTTCCGCGTCGTGCGGCCCCGTGAGACCGGCGTCGAGTACGGCCTCGACCACGCCGGCGACCGCTTCCTGGTCCTGCACAACAAGAACGCCGAGAACTTCGAGCTGGCCACGGCCCCGCTCGACGACCCCGGCACCTGGACGCCGCTGATCGCGCACCGCGAGGACACCCGGCTGCTGGACGTCGACGCCTTCTCCGGTCACACCGTCGTGCACTTCCGCCGCGACGGCCTCACCGGCATCCGCATCCTGCCCGCGGACGGCGAGCCGTACGAGATCGGCCTGCCGGAGCCGATCTACGACGTGGCGCCCTCGGGGAACCCGGAGTTCGTCACCGGACGGCTCCGCATCGGCTACACCAGCATGATCACGCCGCCGTCGGTCTACGACTACGACCTGGCGTCGCGGGAGCTGATCCTGCTGAAGCGCAAGCCCGTGCTCGGCGGTTACGACCCGGCCGACTACGAGCAGTTCCGCGAGTGGGCGACCGCTCCGGACGGCACCCGCGTGCCGATCTCCATCGCGGTGCGGAAGGGCACCGAGCGGCCCGCGCCCACGGTCCTGTACGGCTACGGCAGCTACGAGATCTCGGTCGACCCGTCGTTCTCGGTGGCCAGGCTCAGCCTGCTGGACCGGGGCTTCGTCTTCGCCATCGCGCACATCAGGGGCGGCGGCGAGATGGGCCGCCGGTGGTACGAGGACGGGAAGTTCCAGCAGAAGAAGAACACCTTCACCGACTTCGTCGCCTGCGCCGAGCACCTCAGGGCGGCCGGCTGGTCCTCCGGCGTCATCGCGCGCGGCGGGTCTGCGGGCGGGCTGCTGATGGGCGCGGTCGCCAACCTCGCGCCGGAGTCCTTCGCCGGCGTGGTCGCCGAGGTGCCGTTCGTGGACGCGCTGAACACGATCCTCGACCCGTCGCTCCCGCTCACCGTCATCGAGTGGGACGAGTGGGGCGACCCGCTGCACGATCCGGACGTGTACGCGTACATGAAGTCGTACTCGCCGTACGAGAACGTGGACGGCCGGGTCTACCCGCCGATCCTGGCGATCACCAGCCTCAACGACACCCGGGTGCTCTACCACGAGCCCGCCAAGTGGATCGCGAGGCTCCGCGACACCGCGCGCGGCGGGCCGTTCCTGCTGAAGACGGAGATGGGCGCCGGGCACGGCGGCCGGAGCGGCAGGTACGACTCCTGGCGCGAGGAGGCCTTCACCCTCTCCTGGATCCTCGACACCGCGAAGGCGGCGCAGTGACCCCCGGCGACTACCGGGCGGCCGACGACCGCTACGACGGGCGGCAGCCGTACAACCGGGTCGGCCGGAGCGGGCTCAGACTGCCCGCGGTCTCGCTGGGGCTCTGGCACAACTTCGGCGACGACAAGCCGTTCGAGGTGCAGCGGGCCATCCTGCGCCGGGCCTTCGACCTCGGGGTGACCCACTTCGACCTGGCCAACAACTACGGCCCGCCGTACGGCTCGGCGGAGGCGAACTTCGGGCGGCACCTGCGGGAGGACTTCGCCCGTTACCGCGACGAGCTGGTCGTCTCGACGAAGGCGGGCTACGACATGTGGCCCGGACCGTACGGCGAGTGGGGGTCGCGCAAGTACCTCCTGGCCAGCCTGGACCAGTCGCTCAGGCGCATGGGCCTGGACTACGTCGACATCTTCTACAGCCACCGGCCCGACCCGGACACGCCGCTGGAGGAGACGATGGGCGCGCTGGACCACGCGGTCCGGTCCGGGCGGGCGCTGTACGCCGGGATCTCGTCGTACTCGCCGGAGCAGACCGCCGAGGCGGCGCGGATCCTGCGGGAGATGGGCACGCCGCTGCTGATCCACCAGCCGTCGTACTCGATGCTCAACCGGTGGATCGAGGGCGGCCTGCTGGACGTGCTGGAGGCCGAGGGGGCGGGCTGCATCGCGTTCTCGCCGCTGGCGCAGGGCATGCTGACCGACCGCTACCTCGGCGGGATCCCGGAGGGGTCGCGGGCCTCGCTGGGGCACTTCCTCAAGCCGGAGATGCTCACCGAGCAGACCATGCGGCACGTGCGCAGGCTCAACGAGATCGCCTCGGCGCGCGGCCAGTCGCTGGCGCAGATGGCGCTGGCCTGGGCGCTGCGGGACCGGCGGGTGACCTCGGTGCTGATCGGCGCGAGCAGCGTGCGGCAGCTGGAGGACAGCCTCGGGGCGGTGCGGAACCTCTCCTTCACCCCGGAGGAGCTGGCGGCCATCGACGAGGACGCGGCCGAGGCCGGCGTCGACCTCGGGGCCGGCTAGCCGTACGGGAACGGTCGGCCGTGGCCGGGACCGGTCGTAGACAGGACTGGTCCTAGCCAGGCCGGATGTAGGCAGGACCGGTCCTAGCCAGGGCTGGCCGGAGCCAGGGCCGGATGTAGGCAGGACCGGCCGGGGCCGGACGTGCGGGACACCGATCCGGCCCGGTTACAGGGCCCCGTTCCGCTGCAGGTAGGCGAACGAGGCCCAGCCGGGCAGGACCGGGAACCAGAAGGTGAGAAGCCGGAACAGCAGCACGGCGGAGATGGCGACCTCTCTGTCGAGACCGGCGATGGTGAGGCCGGTCGCGAGGGCGGCCTCCACCGCGCCGAGGCCGCCGGGGGTGGGGGCGGCCGAGCCGATGGCGTTACCGGCCAGGAAGACCACCGCGACGGCGGCGAAGTTCAGGGGTTCGCCGAAGGCGCGCACGCAGGCGTCCAGGCAGACGACGAAGAAGACCGTCAGCAGCAGGGTTCCGGCGAAGCCCTCGGCGATCTTCCGGGGGGACTGGAGCACGTCCAGCAGGCGCGGGATGACCCCGGAGAACAGCGAGCGGACCCGCGAGGTCACCATGCGGCGCAGGCGCGGCACGCCCATCAGGAAGAGCACCAGCACCGCCACGGCCAGCAGCACGAAGACCAGGGTGCGCGACGGGGTGAAGGACGCGGCCGTGGCCGAGCCGGTGACGTAGGCGAACAGCAGCAGCAGCGTGATGTGGAAGGCGAGACCGACGAGCTGGGACGCGCCGACGCTGGCCACCGCCTGGCCCGGGGGGATCCCCCGTCGCTGCAGGTAGCGGGTGTTGACGGCGACGCCGCTCACCGCGGCCGGGGCGACCAGCTTCACGAACGACCCGGCGAACTGCACCAGCACGGTCCGGCCGAGCGGGAGCCTTTCGGGCACGAAGCCCCTCAGCATCAGCGCGGCGGCGACGTAGCTCAGCATCGCGGCGGCGAAGGCCACCCCGGTCCACCCCCACTTGGCGGAGGTGAGCATGTTCAGGTTGGTCTCGGCCAGGTAGGAGACGACGAGGTACGCGGCGAGGGCGCTGGCGACGATCGTGAAGAGGGTCTTCGGGCGGAACCGCTCCAGGCGGATCGTCTCGGCCTCGGCCTTCGGCTCCAGCTCGACGATCCGCTCCCGGATCGCGGGCAGCAGCCCCTTGTCCTTGCTCAGCGCCACCCTGGTCTCGCGGGTGAGCGCGATCCGCTGGAGCAGCGGGAGGGCCGCGGCCAGAGTGTGCGGCCCCGCCACGGTCGCGGCGGCGCGGACCGCGCGCTCGGCTCCGACCCGGAGGCTGAGGTAGGTGAGCAGCTGGGCGATGTCCAGGCTGAGCAGCAGGTCTCCGGCGGCGATCTCGCCGCTGCGGGCGTCCATCAGGACGACCCGGCCCTCGTCGTCGACGTGGATGCTGTCGCCGGTCAGCCGCCGGTGGGCGAGCCGCTGGACCTGCAGCAGGAGGACCTGCTCCCAGATCTGGGCGAGCAGGTCGTCGTCGATCTCCTCGTCGGGGATGTCCTCCAGCGCGCGGGTCGGGGTGTGCTCGTAGACGAGCAGCGCGGCCTCGGAGCCGATCTCGCTGGTGCCGACGAGCCGGGGGGTGCTGGCCCCGGCGGCGTGCGCGGCGTACGCCATCAGGGCCTCGCGCTCCAGTTCGGCGCGGAGCGAGCGGATGGCCTTGCGGCGGGTCTCGGAGCTGAGGCGGATGCGGCGCCAGAGGCGGTAGAGCAGGCCGGCGACCTGGCGGTCGCGGTCGAGGACGGTGACGTCGAGGCGGCTGCCGTCCCGCAGCCCGACGGCGTAGCGGCGGCTGCTCTGGTGGTCGTCGTCGAGCCTGCGGGCCTTGACCGGGTGGAAGCCCAGCTTCCGGACGGCGGCGACGATCGCGCTGCCGGGCGGGCGGGTGTTGGGGCTGCCCACGCCGTACAGCGTGGCGTAGCCGACGGCGAGGCCGACCAGGATGGAGACGACGATGCCGAGCACGGTGGCGGCCAGTCCGGCGAACAGCGCGATCGCGTTCACCACGACCGCCGTCCACAGCGCGGCGCGCCAGGTGGGGCGGTTGGAGATGCGCACCGCGGTGGTGTAGGCGATGACCGAGGTGAGCAGGGTGTTGAGCGGTTCGACCCCGGTGCGGCCGCCGGTGAGCAGCAGGCGCAGGTCCTCGGCGCCGGCGGCGATGATCCACTCGCCGAGGACGAACGAGAGGACCATGCCGGCGATCGCCGCGAACAGGCCCTCGGCGACGCGCAGGCCGTCGCGGTGGATCACCCGCTCGATCGCGTATGCGGCCGGGATGGCGAGCATGGCGCCGCCGCCCAGCACCCCGACCAGGCCGCTGAGCAGGAACGGCACGCGCCTGGTGCCCTCGGTGACGTCGGCCTCCAGGCCGTTGAGCGTCTTCTTGGCGACCAGCGCGAGGAGGATCACGGCCGCCAGCGCCAGCAGGGTGGCCAGGAAGCGCAGCGCGTCGGAGGGGCGGCGGATGCGCTGGGGCAGCAGTGGCTCGACGACGAGCACGGCGGGGTCGCCGCCCGGCGGCGCGCCGGCGGCGGAAGTCCTCTCCCCGCGTTCCTTGATATTTCTCACCGCCTGCGATTCTGCCTGTTTCGTACTAGATCTGCGTCACCGATCTTTCCTTCCAGTCTCCACAGGCGCGGCCGCGCCCGCCTCACCGCCCCACACTTCCGTCCGGAACGGTTCCCGCGGGGATCGGCCGCCCGTCCGAGACGGAGAATTGACCCTCCGGTTCTCGCGATCGCCGGTCCGGGGCGGGAGCGACCTGAAAAGCTCGGGTCATGCCCTGTCATCCGCCCCTCCACCTGCGGTGTCGTCTGCCATCTGACTCCGCTCGGTAACAAATGTCGAGAAACGCTTATCAGGTTCCATTTGTCCGGACATGTTCCGCCTGATCGCGATCGCGGGGATTTCCCGCTCCACTGGTTCAGAGGAGGAGTTCCGCATGCGCACGCGCGCGTACAGGGGCCTGCTGGCCGCCGTCACCGCGGTTTCGGCCGTGGCCCTGCCCGTCGTCTCCGCCGCCCCGGCCGGCGCCGCCCCGGATCCCCGGACGCTCAGCCAGGCGGTCAGGGCCCCCGCCGTCAAACGGCACCTGCAGGCGTTCCAGGAGATCGCCGACGCGCACGGCGGCACCCGCGCGGCGGGCACCCCCGGCTACGACGCGTCGGCCGGCTACGTGGCCGACCGGCTGCGCGAGGCCGGCTACCGCGTCACCCTGCAGGAGTTCGAGTTCCCCTTCTTCCGCGAGATCACCGAGACCACGATGCGCCGGGTCGCCCCCTCGGCGAAGGCCTACACCCGCATGACCCACTTCCGGGTCATGACGTACTCCGGGTCGGGCAGCGTCACCGCCGCGGTCCAGGCCGTGGACGTGAAGCTGCCGCCGCCCGCGACCCCCGACGGCTCCACCTCCGGCTGCGAGGCGGCCGACTTCGCCGGCTTCACCCCGGGCAACATCGCGCTCCTGCAGCGCGGCACCTGCACCTTCCAGGTCAAGGCGGAGAACGCGCAGGCCGCCGGGGCCCGCGCTGTGATCATCTTCAACGAGGGGCAGAGCGGCACGGGCAGGGCCGACCGCCGGGGAGTGGTCGGCGGCACCCTGGGCGGGACGACCGTGAACCTCCCGGTCGTCGGGACCACGTTCGCGGTCGGCAAGGAGCTGTCCGCCCCGGGGACGGCGGTGACCCTCACCACGCGCACCGAGGGCGACCCGAAGCGCAGGACGCACAACGTGCTGGCCGAGAGCCGCTGGGGCGACCCGGGCAAGGTCGCCATGCTCGGCGCGCACCTGGACAGCGTCCCGGAGGGCCCCGGCATCAACGACAACGGCTCGGGCAGCGCGGGCGTGCTGGAGACCGCGATCCAGGCCGGGAGCCTGCAGACGAGGAACCGGCTGCGCTTCGCCTTCTGGGGCGCCGAGGAACTGGGCCTGCTCGGCTCCAAGCACTACATGGCGAAGCTGTCCGCCGCGGAGAAGGCCAGGATCAGGCTCTACCTGAACTTCGACATGATCGCTTCCCCGAACCACGTCTTCGGCATCTACGACGGCGACGACTCGGACCGCACCGGGTCCCCGGCCGGTCCGGCGGGCTCGGACAAGATCGAGAAGCTCTTCGAGTCGTACTTCAGGACCGCCCGCCAGCCGTACACCGGGACCGACTTCACCGGCCGCTCGGACTACGGTCCCTTCATCGCGGCGGGCATCCCGGCGGGCGGGCTGTTCACCGGCGCGGAGGGCGTCAAGACCGCGGCGGAGGCCGCGAAGTTCGGCGGCCGGGCCGGGACGGCCTACGACAAGTGCTACCACGAGGCCTGCGACACCATCGCCAACATCAGCGACAAGGCCCTGCGGGTGAACAGCGGCGCGATCGCCACCGCGGCGTTCACCTACGCCTACAGCCCGGTCCTGCCCGGCGGTTCCACCCGGTCCGGACGGGCTGCGGCCGACGGCGGCTCCGGCCGGGCGGCCTCCGGCGGGGGCGGTCTCGCCCATGACCACGACCACGACCACGACCACGCCGGCGTGCCCTCGTAGCGGGCGGCCGGAGCGGAAGGGGTACGGCCGGGCGGGCCGTACCCCTTTTCCGTCCCTACGGCTCCGCGGCTACAGTCGGGCTCATGTCGGGTGAATTGCAGATCCTGGGGGCGTGTCCGCTGGACTGCCCGGACACGTGCTCATGGGTGGTCACCGTCGCCGGCGGCGAGGCCGTGAAGATGCGCGGCAACCCCGACCACCCCTACACGCGCGGCGCGCTGTGCGTGAAGGTCAACCGCTATCTGGAGCACACCCGGGCGGCCGACCGCCTCCTGCACCCGATGCGGCGCGTCGGTCCCAAGGGCTCGGGCGAGTTCGAGCGGATCACCTGGGACGAGGCCCTGGAGGAGATCTCCGTACGGCTGCGCGCGATCGTCGACGAGCACGGCGGCGAGGCGATCTGGCCCTACAACGGCACCGGGAGCCTCGGCTACCTCCAGGGTTGCGAGGGCGTGGCGGGCCGCCGGTTCTGGAACGTGCTGGGCGCGTCCAGGCACCATCTGAACATCTGCTCGGCGGCGGGCAACGCGGGCCTGACGGAGATCAACGGCACTCCCGGCGGCATGGACCCCGAAGACTTCGCGTCGTCGAGACTGATCCTGCTCTGGGGCACCAACACGCTCACCAGCGGGCACCACCTGTGGAAGTTCGTCCAGGACGCCCGTGCCGCCGGGGCCCACGTCGTGGCGGTCGACCCGATCCGGACCCGCACCGCCGAGCAGGCCGACGAGCACCTGCCCATCCGGCCGGGCACCGACGCGGCCCTGGCGCTCGGTCTGCTCCACGTCGTGCTGGCCGAGGGCGCGGAGGACCGCGACTACCTGGAGCGGCACACCGAGGGCTGGGAGGCGTTCCGCGAGGAGATCCTCCGCCACCCCCCGGAGCGGGTGGCGGAGATCACCGGACTGCCCGAGGAGGACGTCCGGGCCCTGGGCCTGCGCCTGGCCCGCACCCGCCCCACCGGCATCCGCGCCACGATGGGGATCCAGCGGCACGCGGGCGGCGGGGCGGCGCTGCGGGCGCTCGCCGCGATCCCCGCGGTGACCGGCGACTGGCGCCGGCCCGGCGGCGGGATCTCCTACTCCACCAGCGGCCACATCCACCTGGACATCGACCACCGCGACGACCTGCTGGCCCGGCCGGTCCGCACGCTCACCATGACCCGGCTCGCCAGCGAGCTGGACGAGTCGGTGAAGTGCCTGTGGGTCTACGGCGCCAACCCGGTGGGCTCCTCCCCCGACCAGAACCGCATCCGCGAGCGGCTGCTGCGCGAGGACCTGTTCACGGTCGTGATGGAGCAGTTCGCGACCGACACCGTCGACTACGCCGACCTCGTGCTCCCTGCGACGATGCAGACCGAGCACCTGGACCTGCACGCCGGCTACGGCCACATGTACCTGCTGTGGAACGAACCGGCCGTCCCCCCGCCGGGCGAGTGCCTGTCCACCACCGAGACGTTCCGCCGCCTGGCCCGGCACATGGGCCTGACCGAGCCGTCGCTGTTCGACTCCGACCTGGAACTGGCCGAGCAGCTGCTCTCCTCCGGCCACCCGTCCCTGGACGGGATCACGGTGGACCGGCTCCGGAAGGAGGGCTGGGTCCGGCTGAACGTGCCGCGGCCGTTCCTGCCCTTCGCCGAGGGGTTCCCGACGCCCTCGGGGCGGCTGCGCTTCCCCTCCGGGCCCGCCTACGTGCCCCCGCGCACGGCCACGGCCGCGCGGGGGAGGCATCCGCTGGTCCTGGTCACCCCGGCGTCCCACACCTTCCTGAACACGACGTTCGGCAACAACCCCGAGCTGCTGCGGCGTTCGAAGGGCCCCCGGGTCCTGGTGAACCCGGCCGACGCGGCGGCGCGGGGTCTGGCCTCCGGGCAGCGGGCCCGCGTCTTCAACGACGGCGGCGCGTTCGAGGCCGAGGTGGAGGTCACCGAGAGCGTACGGCCCGGCGTGGTGGCGTCCACCAAGGGGCACTGGCGCAAGCTCAGCCCCGGCGGCTCGACGGTCAACGCCGTGGTGGACGAGCACGACGCCGACCTGGGCCGGGGCGCGACCTACCACGACAACCTGGTGGAGATCGCCCCGGCGTGAGCCCGCGCCAACCGGGGGCGGGCTAACCCAGGTCGAGCTTGTAGCCCTCGTGGGAGGCGGCGAAGCCGAGGGACTCGTAGAACCGGTGGGCGTCCTTGCGCGACTTGTCGGTGGTGAGCTGGACCACCACGCAGCCACGCGCGCGGCCGCGTTCGATCGCCCATTCCATCATCTTCCGGCCGAGCCCTCGCCCGCGCAGGGCGGATGCGACCCGTACGGCCTCCACCTGCAGGCGCCAGGCCCCGCGCCGGGAGATCCCCGGGATGTAGGTCAGTTGCAGGGTGCCCACGACCTCCCCGTCCTGCTCGGCCACGATCAGCTCGTTGTTCGGGTCGGCCTCGATGGCGGCGAAGGCGGCGCGGTGCTCGTCACCGTAGACGCCCGTGCGGGCGGCGGCGATGGCGTCATCAGCGATCATGGCCACGACGTGCGGGAGGTCGGCGAGACGGGCGGGACGGAAGGTAGCCGGCATGATGATCAGCCTACCGGCGGCGCCCGGGCTCGCCGGGGGATGTCCGGTCGGCCCGCACGAACGCCCTGAGGCAGGCGGTCAGCTTCTCCACCAGGGCCAGCACGTCCGCCCGGCGCTCGGCGCGGAGCCAGGGCCAGGACATCCAGACCGGCACGGAGAGCAGGACGATCACGAGGATCGGCAGGATGAGCAGCGCGATCACCGCGACACGCTGCCAGCGAGCGAGGGCGAGCATCGATCCCCCTTTGTGAAGCCTGGTCAATGCCGAAGGGGGAGCCCGACGTGCGACGGTCCCGACGCTACCTCGGCGGTGGGCCCTCCACACAGGCGACTCGCACATTCTTTCGAAAAAGCAGACATCACCCCCGGCACCGACCGGATCGGTGGGAATCCCGAGCCGGGACGCGTCCGCGGGTAAGGGAGGAATCAGGGTCGTCCCCCGATGTGGACAAGGGGACGGAAAGGGCAGCCTGGAGGCATGAAAGAGGAACTGACTCGACGTGACGAGATGTCCCTGTCCGGCGCGGCCCTGCGCGGCGCCCCTTGGAAGGCCGCGGCGGTGACCGGCGGCGCGGCGGCGGCCACCAGCTTCGGCCTGGGGGTCATCCTGCCGGGCGACGCCAGCCTGACCTGGGCCCTGTGCCTCGGCATCAGCCTGTTCTCGATGATCGCGGCGGTCGGCTCGGTCGCCAGGCCGGACGTCGCCGACCGGGTGACCCGGTCGGCCCGCCAGTGGGCGCGCAACCACCCCTGGCGCTTCTCCCTCTATCCCGCGCTCGGCTCCGCCGCGCTGATGTACCCGGTCCAGCTCATCGTCGATCGCGAGGGGCCGTTCAGCGCGGCTCTGGACGCACTCCAGGGCGGCGTCGCGGTCTACCTGGTCACCGCCGTGCTAGCCCTGGTCCTCGGGGGGCGGAAGCAGGCTTCCCTCCCCCGCGGCCACTGAGCGGGCCCTGCCGGACGGCGGCGGGCGGGCCCGCCGCTGCGGCTACTCCTTCTCGGCCTCGCTCCTGCAGACGCAGAACTCGTTGCCCTCGGGGTCGAGCATGGTCACCCAACCGGAGCCGTCGGGGGCGCGCCGGTCGGCCTGGACCGTGGCCCCGAGGGCGAGCAGCCGCTCGACCTCCTGGTCGCGGGTGGAGCCCTCGGAACCGGTGACGTCCAGATGGACGCGGTTCTTGACGGCCTTGCCCTCGGGGACCCTGATGAACAGCAGGTTGACCTTGCCGAGCAGGAGGACCTCGTCGTCGTCCGCACCGGTCCCCGGCGCGAGCTCGAAGCCCGTGGCGTCGCGCCAGAAGGCCGCCAGTTCGTACGGCCGGGCGCAGTCGAAGGTGACGTAGTCGATGTCAATCATGCGTCCAGCCAACCGTGACACCGGCTAAACCGTCAAGGAGGTTACGTAACCACTCAACTCATTATGAGGGTTACTCCACGTCCCACCAGAGCGTGACCCATCTGTCCCTGAGCACCGGCCACATGTCCAGCTCGACCGCCGCCGCGACGACCTCCTCCGCCCGCCCGGGATCGAGGCAGAGCCTGCGGCAGGCGCTCTCGGCCATCTCCTCCAGGCTCGCGAACCGGGGCAGCGGGGCCGGGCGCTCCTCCTGCCGCACGCCGTACCCCAGCCGCCGGGCGAGCTCGGCCACGTCGCCGGCGCCGGGCCGCTCGGGCCGGATGAGGCCGTGGAAGCGCGCCCAGAGCGGGCCGAGCCAGCTCATCGGGTGCCGGTGGGTGAGCTCCAGGACGACCCGGCGGCGGACGTGGCCGGTCAGCGCGGTCAGGAAGGCGGCCAGGTCGGGCACGTTGTAGACGACGTGGGCGGCCACCGCGACGTCGGCCGCCGGAGTCTCCCCGGCGACGTCCGGCCAGCGGCCCACGACCGGCCGCACGGGCACGCCGAGCCTCCTCGCCCGCGTCTCCAGCTCGGCCAGCATCGCCGCGGAGGTGTCGACCGCGACGAGCTCTCCCAGGCGGGCCAGCGGCAGGGAGGCCGCTCCGGTGCCCGCGCCCACGTCCAGCACGCTCCCGCCCGGCGGCAGCGCCTCGGCGACGCGGGCCAGGGTCGGGCCCTCCGGGTCGGCCAGCGCGCGGTCGGTGCGCTCGCCGAACCGGGCGGGCGAGTGCCCCCACGGGTCGCTGCGGGCCCCGGCCGCGATCCCAGCGGGAATGCCCCACTCCGACAGGTCCGCCCGCCAGCGTTCGTCCAGTTCCTCCGGCGTCTCCCGCTCCTCCATGCCGCCGAGCCTACGCCGGGCCCGCCCGCCCCCAGAAGGTCCTGCCGAACCGGGTGCCGAACCGGGTGCCGAACCGGGTGAAGGCCTCCGGCACGTCGGACGGGCGGGCCGCCGCCCGGCTCTAGAAGAGCTTGCCGAACTGGTCGATCAGCGTGAGCACGGAGAAGTAGCCGAAGAACGCGAAGGCCACCAGCACGACGACCAGCCGGTAGCCGCGGATCCGGACGGCCTCGGGGAGCATCTTGCGGTTCAGCCGGGCGAGCAGCGCGGAGTAGAGGAACATCATGATCCCGCCGACGCTGGCGGAGATCACCAGCAGCGTGATCGGCTGGTCGAAGCCGATCGTGAGCATCGCGATGCCGAACAGGACGATGAACCAGACGACGAGGCTGTAGACGCGGCTCTCGGTCCACCGGGCGCTGCCCGGCAGGTAGACCGTCTTGACGTTGTCGGCGACCATCCGGGCGACGTAGTCGCAGATGCCCATGCTCGCCGCGAACAGTGAGAACGCGCCGATCGCCCAGAAGAAGGTGCCGAACCACGACAACCGCTGGTTGAGCGCCTCCCCCTCGGTGCGCAGGAAGGTCACGTCACCGGCGGTCTCCGTGCCGAAGACCGTGGAGTAGGCCAGCATCGACATCAGGAAGATCGTGAAGACCGTGATCGCCACGAACGAGACGAGCTGCTCGATGTTGGCCACCCGCCACCACGCGCGCCAGCGGGCCAGGTTGGCCTCGTCGGGCTCGAAGGTGTAGCCGGTGGCGGGGGCGGCCTGGTCCTCGCCGGTCACCGGGGAGACCAGGCGGGGGATCCGGGCCCCCATGCCCATGTTCTTGTCCCTGATCCAGTTGCTCTGCACCAGGTTCTGCCCGCCGCCCGCCCCGGCGAAGGCCATCGCGCCCAGGACGAGCGCCGCGCCGAGCCCCGCGGGCACCTGGCCGATGTGGGTGACCGCCTCGCCCAGCCCGCGGTAGGCGTCACCGGTGATCGCCAGGAAGAGCGCGACGACCAGGAAGACGACCACCGCGCCGACCTTGACGAACTGGGTGGCCTCCACGGTCCGGTAGATGACCGGTGAGAAGGTGAGCGCCACGCCGATGACCAGCAGCTCGACCACGGCGATGACGGTGACGTCTCCCCCGCCGGCGGCGTAGGTGAGCACCGTGGCCGAACTCGTGGCCCAGCCGGGCCAGATGTTGGCCAGGACCGCCATGAGCGCGAAGACCAGGCCCCAGTGCCGCCACAGGCGGCTGAACCCGGTCAGCGCGGTCTCGCCGGTGGCGAGCGTGTAGCGCTCGATCTCCATGTTCAGGAAGTACTGGGCGATCACGCCGACCACCGCGGCCCACAGGAAGACCAGGCCGACGTTGGCGGAGATGTAGGGCCAGATGACGAACTCGCCGGAGGCGAGGCCGACGCCGGCCGCGATGACTCCCGGTCCGAGCACCTTCCGCAGCGGCTGGGGATCCGGGAGGACGGCCGTGCGGAGCGGGGGTAGCGCCATGAAGGTCACCTGTTCCCCATAACCATGTGACAAACGTCCCTGTCGGGCCTGTTTTTCAGCGGTTACCGGCGGGTAGCATTCTCGGTAAGGTTACTGGCGAGTACGCGCCTGTCCCGAGTACATGCGATCCCGGACCCCCGGCTTCAAGGAGCAGACCCCATGGGCCACTACAAGAGCAACATCCGTGACCTGGAGTTCAATCTCTTCGAGATGTTCGGACGCCGGGAGATCCTGGGCACAGGTCGCTTCGCCGACCTGGACGAGGACGTCGTCCGCAGCATGCTGGAGGAGCTCAACCGCATGGCCACCGGCGTGCTCGCCGACTCCTTCGAGGAGGGCGACCGCACGCCTCCGGTGTTCGACGCGGCGACCGGCACGGTGAAGATGCCCGAGGGCATCAAGAAGTCCTTCTTCGCCCTGCGCGACGCCGGCTGGACCAACCTCGACCTCCCCGCCGAGATGGGCGGCCCCGGTGTGCCGCGCAGCGTGGCGTGGGCCCTGGCCGAGCTCATCCTCGGCTCCAACCCGGCGCTGTGGATGTACTCCAGCGGCCCCGGCTTCGCCCACATCCTGCACACCATCGGCAACGACGAGCAGAAGCGCTTCGCCGAGCTGGCCATCGAGCGCCAGTGGGGCGCCACCATGGTGCTCACCGAGCCCGACGCGGGCTCCGACGTGGGCGCCGGCCGGGCCAAGGCCGTACAGCAGCCTGACGGCACCTGGCACATCGAGGGCGTCAAGCGCTTCATCACCAGCGCCGAGCACGACATGGCCGACAACATCTTCCACCTCGTGCTGGCCCGCCCCGAGGGCCACGGCCCCGGCACCAAGGGCCTGTCGATGTTCCTGGTGCCGAAGTACCACGTGGACCTGGAGACCGGCGAGCTCGGCGAGCGCAACGGCGTCTACGTCACCAACGTCGAGAAGAAGATGGGCCTGAAGGTCTCCACGACCTGCGAGCTCACCTTCGGCGACAAGCACCCGGCCGTCGGCACGCTCGTCGGCGACGTGCACGAGGGCATCAAGCAGATGTTCATGGTCATCGAGCAGGCCCGCATGATGGTGGGCACCAAGGCGATCGCCACCCTGTCCACCGGCTACCTCAACGCGCTGGAGTACGCCAAGGCCCGCGTGCAGGGCGCCGACCTGACCCAGATGGCCGACAAGACCGCCCCGCGCGTGACCGTCACGAACCACCCGGACGTGCGCCGCGAGCTCATGCTCCAGAAGTCGTACGCCGAGGGCATGCGGGCGCTGGTCCTGCTGACCGCCACCTACCAGGACGCGGTGCAGATCGCCGAGTTCGAGGGCCGCCGGGACGAGCACGCCGAGGCGATGAACGACCTGCTGCTCCCGCTGGTCAAGGGCGTCGGCTCCGAGCGCTCCTACGAGATGCTCTCCCGCTCGCTGCAGACCCTGGGCGGCTCCGGCTACCTGCAGGAGTACCCGATCGAGCAGTACATCCGGGACGCCAAGATCGACTCCCTCTACGAGGGCACCACCGCGATCCAGGGCCTGGACCTGTTCTTCCGCAAGGTCCTGCGCAACCAGGGCGCCGCACTCGGCTCGCTCTACACCGACGTCAAGGCCTTCGCCGCCTCCGAGGCGGGCAACGGCCGGCTGAAGGTGGAGCGCGCCCTGCTCGACGAGGCCGCCGACGAGGTCAAGGCCATGGCCGACACGCTGGCCGGCTGGGCGATCGGCTCGATGGAGGACCCGAAGGAGGTCTACAAGGTCGGCCTCAACACCACCCGGTTCCTGCTCTCCCTGGGCGACCTGGTGATCGGCTGGCTGCTCCTGCGCCAGGCCGAGGTCGCGCTGGCCGCGCTGGGCTCCTCCGAGGAGGACCGGTCCTTCTACACCGGCAAGGTGGCCGCGGCCTCCTTCTTCGCCCAGACCGTGCTGCCCCGGATCTCCGCCGAGCGCCGCATCCTCGCCGCCACCGGCCAGGACCTGATGGAGCTCCCGGAGGACGCGTTCTGAGCGACCACTCCGCGGGACGGCCCTGAGACGGCCGCTCCCGGAGGACGAGAACCCCCTGCTCCCGCGGCAGGTCAGCGATGAGGGGCGGTCCCGTGTCACGGGACCGCCCCTTCTCCGTTCCCGGGCGGCGTACGGGCCCGCCCCTCTCGATCCGCGCTCCGGAACCGGCCCCGGGGCCGGTCGGCCGTACGGCGGGCCCCGCCGTACGGGAGGAGGGATTGACACGGTCCATCGTTCTTCTCATACTGAGACCATCTCATAGTGAGAAGGACGTGTGATGAGCGGTGAAAGCGAGTACCTGGCGGCCTACGACCCGCGGGAGTTCCCGCCCGTCGCCGTGACCGTCGACGTGGTGGCGCTCACCATCCTCGGCGGGGTGCTGCACGTGCTCCTCGTCGAGCGGGGCGAGCCGCCGTTCGCGGGGCGCTGGGCGCTGCCCGGCGGCTTCATCCGGCCCGGCGAGGACCTGGACCGGGCCGCCGCCCGGGAGCTGGCCGAGGAGACCGGGATGGCCGACCGCGTCCACATCGAGCAGCTCGCCAGCTACGGGGCGCCGGACCGCGACCCCCGGATGCGGATCGTCTCGGTCTCCTACCTGGCCTTCGCGCCCGACCTGCCCGACCCCCAGGCCGGGTCGGACGCCGCCGACGCCGCCTGGTACGGCGTCGACCACCTGCCCGAGCTGGCCTTCGACCACGCGCGCATCCTCGACCACGCGCTCGACCGGGCACGGGCCAAGCTGGAGTACACCCCGCTGGCCACCGCCTTCGTCGGCGAGACGTTCACCATCTCCGAGCTGCGCGGGGTCTACGAGGCGGTCTGGGGGGTGCCGCTGCACGCCGGCAACTTCCACCGCAAGGTCCTGTCGGTCCCCGGGTTCGTGGAGAGCACCGGCGAGACCACCGAGAGCGGCGGCCCCCGGGGCGGTCCCCGCGCCCGGCTCTACCGCGCGGGCGACGCCCGGCTCCTCCACCCGGCCCTGCTCCGGCCCGAGCGGGAGGAGGAGGTCCGGTGACCACCACGGCCGAGGCGATCGCCCTGGTCAACGCCGCCGCGACACCGCAGGACCTGTTCGGCGGGGACGCGCCGCGCCGGACCTACCGGCGGCTCGCCCGGTGCCTCCACCCCGACCTGACCACCGCCCCCGGCGCCCCGGAGGCCTTCACCCGGCTGTCCGCCCTCTGGGCCGCGCTGCACCGGGGCCCCTCCGGCGGTCACGCCGAGCCGGAGACGGTGATCACCACCGCGGGCGGGACCTACCGGGTCGGCGGGACGCTCCACCGGGGCGCCACGGCCGTGCTCCGCGCGTGCGGGCGCGACATGCTGCTCAAGCTCCCCCTCGGCCCGGCCGACAACGACCTCATGCGGCGCGAGGCCGAGTCGCTCCGGACGCTCGAACGCGAGGCCGACCCGCTCCTCCTGCCGTACGTGCCGCGCCTGGTGGACTCCTTCCGGCACCGCGCGGACGGGGTCGAGCGGCACGTCAACGTGATCAGCCGGGTGCCGGACGGGTTCCTGACCCTGGAGGAGGTCCGGCGGCGGCGGCCGGTGCTGGACCCCCGGGACGCGGCCTGGATCTGGCGGCGGCTGCTGGTCGCGGTCGGCACCGCGCACCGGGCCGGGATCGTGCACGGGGCCGTCTTCGGGCAGCACGTCCTGGTCCACCCCGTCGAGCACGGCCTGGTCCTCGTCGACTGGAGCCAGTCGGTGCCGGCCGGCGGCCGGCTGACCGCCCTGGTCACCCGGCACCGCGCGGACTACCCGCCGGACGTCCTCGCCCGGGGACCGGCCACCGAGGCCCTGGACATCCGCCTGGCCACCCGCTGCGTCGCCGCCCTGATGGGCGTGCGCCCCGACCTTCTCACCCGCCCCGGCCGCCTCGCCCCCTGCGGCCCCGGCGACCCGGCCGGGCGCGTCCCCGGGCCGATGCGCGCCTTCCTCCGGGGCAGCCTGCTCGCCCCGCCGCGCGACGCCTGGCGGCTCCTCGCCGAACTCGACGAGCTCCTCGACGACCTGTACGGACCGCGCAAGTACCGGCCCCTCCACCTGTAGCGACCCCTCAAGACCTGTAGCGACCCCTCAAGGAAGAGAAACCCCCATGGGAAGCGGAATCTGGTCCACCGACGTCTACTCCGCCGCCTCCCGCCTCCGGGCGGCCAGGGGCGCCAGCGCCTTCGCCTACAGCGACTCCGGCGCGCGCACCGTGCACGACGACCTGAACCCGCACGGCGTGGCGGCCCGGGAGAGCCGCGACTCCGCCGAGCACCCCGCCTCCCTGGCCGTGGCCGTGCTCTTCGACGTGACCGGCTCGATGGGCGGCGTGCCGCGCACCCTGCAGACCAGACTGCCCGACCTGCTCGGCCTGCTGCTGCGCAAGGGCTACGCCACCGACCCGCAGATCCTGTTCGGCGCGATCGGCGACGCCACCTGCGACCGGGCGCCGCTGCAGGTCGCCCAGTTCGAGTCCGACAACCGGATGGACGAGCACCTCGGCAAGGTCCTGCTGGAAGGCGGGGGCGGCGGCCAGATGACCGAGTCCTACGAACTCGCGATGTACTTCATGGCCCGGCACACCTCGATCGACTGCTACGAGAAGCGGGGCCGCCGGGGCTACCTGTTCATCATCGGCGACGAGCTGCCGTACCCGGCGGTGAAGCGGCGCGAGGTCGCCGGGGTGATCGGCGACCGGCTGCAGCGGGACATCCCCACCGAGGACGTCGTCGCCGAGCTGATCCGGATGTACGACGTCTACTTCATCCTCCCCGCCGGAGCGAGCCACTCCCGCAACGGCCACGTGCTGGCCGCCTGGCGCGGACTGCTCGGGCAGAACGTGCTGGAGCTGGACGACCTGGACGCGGTCTGCGAGACCATCGCGCTCACCGTCGGGCTGGGCGAGGACGCGGTCGGCCTCGACGAGGGCCTGGCGGACCTGGCCGAGTTCGGCTCCACCGCGGCGGCCTCGGTCTCCCGGGCGCTGGCCGGTCTGGAGCGGGGCGCGGCGGTGGTGGACTCCCCCGCCCTCGGCGCGTCCCTCGGCCCCCGGAGCGCGCTCGGCCCCGGCGACCCCGCCGGCTCCCGGGACGCGCTCGGCCCCGGTGATCCCGCCGGCCCGCGCGGCGCGCTCGGCCCGGGCGGCCCCTCCGCCCCCGGCGGCAGCGGGGTGACCCGGCTGTGAAGGACCACGTGATCGTCGTCGACCTCGGGTACGGCGACGCCGGCAAGGGCACCGTGGTCGACTGGCTCTGCTCCCGCGGCGGGGTCCCGGCGGTGGTCAGGTTCAACGGCGGCGCCCAGGCCGGGCACAACGTCGTGCTGCCCGACGGGCGGCACCACACGTTCTCCCAGTTCGGGTCGGGGACCCTGCGCGGCGTGCCGACCCACCTGTCGCGGTACACCGTGGTGGACCCCTTCGCGCTCACCGCCGAGGCCGACCACCTGCGCCGGATCGGCGTCCCGCACCCGTACGGCATGCTCACCATCGACCGGGAGGCCCTGCTCGCCACGCCGTACCACGTGGCGGCCGGGCGGGCCCGGGAGCTCGCCCGCGGCGAGAGGCGGCACGGGTCCTGCGGGATGGGCGTCGGGGAGGCGATGGCCTACGCGCTGGAGCACCCCTTCATGGCCCCCAGGGTCGGCGACTGCGAGCGGCCGTGGGCACTGGCCCGCAAGCTGGAGGCGCTGCGCGAGCGGCTCGGCGCGGGCGGGCCGCCGGTCGCCGACTGCGTGGCGGCCTACCGGGCGTTCGCCGAGCGGGCGGTCCTGGTCGACCCCTCCTACGTCACCGCCCTGCTGCGCAGGCGGCCCGTCGTCTTCGAGGGCGCCCAGGGGGTGCTGCTCGACGAGTGGCACGGCTTCCACCCCCACACGACCTGGAGCACGACGACCTTCGGCAACGCGCTGGCGCTGCTCGACGGGGCCGCCGCCGTACGGCTCGGCGTGCTGCGCACCTACACGACCCGGCACGGTCCGGGGCCGCTGGTCACCGAGGACCCGCGGCTGCGCCTGCCCGAGCCGCACAACCGGGACGGCCGCTGGCAGGGCCCGTTCCGCACCGGGCACTTCGACGCCGTCGCGCACCGCTACGCGCTGTCGGCGGCGGGCGGGGCGGACGCCCTGGCCCTCACCCACCTGGACGCGCCGGTCTCGCGGATGTGCGACTCCTACGACATCGGCGAGCTGCCGGTGGGCCGCAGGGGCGACCTGGAGGGCCAGGCGCGGCTCACCGCCCGGCTGGAGCGGGCCCGGCCGCACTACGCCGACGGGGTCGACGACTGGCCGGAGGCGGTCGCCGGAGCACTGGGCGTGCCCGTGTGGCTCGGCTCCTCCGGCCCGACGTCCGCGGACAAGGCGCTGATCGCGTCCGCCGGGGGCCGGGTCCGGCCGGCGGTCTAGACGTGGTACTGCACGGCGGCGCGGGAGGCCAGGATCGGCTTGATGCACTCGGCGATCACGGCCTGGTGCTCCGGGTGGTCCCGGTAGACGGCGTAGTCCTCGACGCCGTCGAAGTCCGCGACCACCGCGAAGTCGTGGTTGCCGGCGCTCACCCCCGCGTCGTGGCCGATGACGTAGGAGCGCAGCTGCGGGATCAGCTCCGGCAGCCTGCCCAGTCCGGCCGCGACGGCGGCCTTCTGCTCGTCGGTGGCGTCCTCGGTCCAGGCGAGCAGCACGATGTGGCGGAACATGGTCGGTCCTGTCTCCCTCGCGGTTCGGATGCCCGCCAGCGTACGGCGGGCCCCGCCGACGCACGGCGGGGCCCGCCGGTCTCCGGCCGTCCGGCTCCGGCCTCGAGGGTTCGGGTCCGGCCCTCCGAAGCCCGGACCCGGACCCGGCCTCGGCCGCGCGGCCTCAGCCCCAGGCGAGCATGCGCAGCGGGTCCTCCAGCATGGCGCCGATGTCGCGCAGGAACAGCGAGCCCAGCTCGCCGTCCACCACCCGGTGGTCGAAGGAGAGCGCGAGCGTGCACACCTTGCGCACCGCGATCTGCCCGTCCACCACCCACGGCATGTCCCTGACCTGGCCGAGGGCCAGGATCGCGGACTCACCCGGGTTGAGGATCGGCGTCCCGGCGTCCACCCCGAACACGCCCACGTTGGTGATCGTGATCGTGCCGCCCGCCATGTCCGCCGGCTGGGTGCGGCCGGCCCGCGCGGTCTCGGCCAGCTCCGTCAGGGCCGCCGCCAGCTCCGGCAGCGACAGGGAGTGGGCGTCCTTGACGTTGGGCACGAGCAGGCCGCGGGGGGTAGCGGCGGCGATGCCGAGGTTCACCCGGTGCTTGACCACGATCTCCTGCGCCGCCTCGTCCCACGCCGAGTTGACCATCGGATGGCGGCGGACCGCGACGAGCAGCGCCTTGGCGACCAGGAGCAGCGGCGAGACCCTGACCCCGGCGAAGTCGTCGAGGGCGCGGAGCCGCCCGACCGCCTCCATGGTCCCGGTCATGTCCACCTGGAGGAACTCGGTGACGTGCGGGGCGGTGAACGCCGAGGCCACCATGGCCTGGGCGGTCGCCTTCCGCACGCCCTTGACCGGGATCCGCTCCTCGTCCGCCGCCCCGGCCCGCGCCGCCGGCCGTACGGGCGCGGCCGCCGCCGCGTGCACGTCCTCCCGGGTGATCGAGCCCTGCGGCCCGGTCCCGGTGAGCGCGGCCAGGTCGATCCCGAGGTCCTTGGCGAGCTTGCGCACCGGGGGCTTGGCCAGCACCGTCACACGTCCCGCCGCGGCCCGCGGACCGGTCTCGGCGGTCGCCGGGCCCGGCACGCCGCTCGGCCCCGCGCCCGGCGCCGCGGCCTGCGGAGCCGGCCCGGCGGCCGGTCGGTCCGGCACGGCGCGCTGCGCGACCGGCGCGGCGGACGGAGCCGGTGCGGCGCTCTGCGGGCCCGAGGCGGCGCTCTGCGGGCCCGGCGCGGCGGGCGGCTGCTTGCGGGGGCGGCGCTTGGCCGCCCCCGGCTTGACCCCGTAGCCGACCAGGACGGGCTGGCGCTTCTCCCCGCCCTCCGCGGCGGTCCCGTTCCGGCCCGCCTCCCCGGGGACCGCCGGGGAGGCCGGGACGGCCGGGACCATGTCGTCGGCCAGCGCCGCCCGGCCTGCGGGGGCGTCCGCCGGGGGCGGCAGGGCCGGGGCCGGGGAGCCGTCGTCGACCGCGATGATGGGCCTGCCCACGTCGACGGTCTCGCCCTCCTCCGCCAGCAGGGCGGCGACCACGCCCTCGAACGGGCAGGGCAGCTCGACGACCGCCTTGGCGGTCTCGATCTCCACGATGGTCTGGTTCACCTTGACCGGGTCGCCGGCCTTCACGTGCCAGCGGACGATCTCCGCCTCGGTCAGGCCCTCACCCACGTCGGGGAGCTTGAACTCCTTCACCGTCCCCCCTCTCAGAACGCGAACGCGCGGTCGACCGCGTCGAGGACCCGGTCCAGGTCCGGCAGGTAGTGGTCCTCCAGCCGGGAGGGCGGGTAGGGCGTGGACGGCCCGCCCACGCGCAGCACCGGCGCCTCCAGGTGGTAGAAGCACTCCTCGGTGACCCGGGCGGCCAGCTCGGCGCCGTAGCCGTTGAAGACGGGCGCCTCGTGCACCACGACGCACCGCCCGGTGCGCCGTACCGACTCCACGACCGCGGGCAGGTCCAGCGGGTTGAGCGAGCGCAGGTCCACGACCTCCAGCGAGCGGCCGTCCTCCTGGGCGGCCGCGGCCACCTCCAGGCAGGTCTTCACCATCGGCCCGTAGGCCAGCAGCGTGACGTCCGCGCCGGGCCGTACGACGCGGGCCCGGTCGAGGGGGAGCCAGTCCGCCGAGCCGGAGGTGTCGACCTCGGCCTTGTCCCAGTAGCGGCGCTTGGGCTCGAAGAAGACGACCGGGTCGTCGCACCGGATCGCCTGCTGGATCATCGCGTAGGCGTCCGCCGGGTTGGAGCAGGTCACTACGCGCAGGCCGGCGGTGTGCGTGAAGTACGCCTCAGGGGACTCGCTGTGGTGCTCCACCGCGCCGATGCCGCCGCCGCAGGGGATACGGACCACGACGGGGAGCCTGAGCTTGCCCAGGGAGCGCATCGGCATCTTGGCGAGCTGGGTGATGATCTGGTCGGCGGCGGGGAAGACGAACCCGTCGAACTGGATCTCGCAGACCGGCCGGTAGCCCCGGAGCGCGAGGCCGATGGCCGTGCCGATGATGCCGGACTCGGCCAGGGGGGTGTCGATGACCCGCTGCTCGCCGAAGTCCTTCTGCAGGCCGTCGGTGACGCGGAACACGCCCCCGAGCTTGCCCACGTCCTCGCCCATGACGAGGACCTTGGGGTCGTCCTCCATCGCCTTGCGCATGCCCTCGTTCAGGGCCTTGGCCATGGTGAGCGTCGTCATCCCTCGACCCCCTCGTTCTCGAATCCGGCGAGGTAGGCGGCGAACTCGGCGCGCTCGGCCTCGATCAGCCGGTGCGGCTCGGCGTAGACGTGCTCGAACATCTCCATCGGCCCGGGGTCCGGCAGCTGCAGGCAGCGCCTGCGCACGTCCTTGCCGAGCTCGTCGGCCTCGGCGTCGACCCCGTCGAAGAACGCCTGGTCGGCGAGGCGGTTGCGGACCAGGTAGGCCTTGACCCGCTCGATCGGGTCCTTGAGCTTCCAGGCCTCCAGCTCGTCGGCCAGCCGGTAGCGGGTCGGGTCGTCGGAGGTGGTGTGCGCGCCCATCCGGTAGGTGTAGGCCTCGATCAGCACCGGGCCCTGCCCGGAGCGGGCGTCGGCCAGCGCCTTGCGGGTGACCGCCAGGCAGGCGAACACGTCGTTGCCGTCCACCCGGACGCCGGGGAAGCCGAACCCGCTGGCCCGGCGGTAGAGCGGGATGCGCGACTGCTTCTCCAGCGGCTCGGAGATGGCCCACTGGTTGTTCTGGCAGAAGAACACCACCGGCGCGTTGAACACCGACGCCCAGATGAACGACTCGTTCACGTCGCCCTGGGAGGTGGCGCCGTCGCCGAAGTAGACGATCGAGGCCGCGCCGTCCTCGCCGACGGCCCCGTCGCGCTGGATGCCCATGGCGTAGCCGACCGCGTGCAGGGTCTGGCTGCCGATCACGATCGTGTAGAGGTGGAAGTTGTGCTCGGCGGGGTCCCAGCCGCCGTGGTTGACCCCCCGGAACAGGCCGAGGAGGTTGACCGGGTCCACCCCGCGGCACCAGGCCACGCCGTGCTCCCGGTAGGTCGGGAAGGCCATGTCCGCGCCGGTCAGGGCCCGGCCGGAGCCGATCTGCGCGGCCTCCTGGCCGAGCAGCGAGGCCCACAGGCCCAGTTCGCCCTGGCGTTGCAGGGCGACGGCCTCCAGGTCGATCCGGCGCACCATGACCAGGTCGCGGTAGAGGCCGCGGATCTCCTCGGGTGTCAGGTCGATGTCGTAGTCGGGGTGCTCGACCCGCTCCCCCTCCGGGGTCAGCAACTGGACGAGCTCGGGGGGTGCCTGGGCACCGCGAGAGGCGTCGGCTGTCACGTGCCGCTCCTGTGTGCTCGGGGCCGTCCGAGCGGGGTCGCCGCTCGTGTCCGGCCGGTTAGCGACGCATCGGATCCGGTCGATGGTGGTTCGTCTGCGCTTGTGGACATCGTGGCAGACGTCACATACCTGCGCGCAAGCCCTGCTCCGGCCTCCATACGGTCCCCGTTCCCCTCCGGCCCCCTTTACACCCGTGCGGAGCGGGTGCCCTTCGCACCGGGGCGGAGCGCGCGCCCGGCCCTCCCGGGACCGCCGCGCCACCGGCCCCGCCTCACCGGTCGGCCCGGGACCACCGTGGCTCCGAGCCCCGGACCGCCGGTCGGCCCGAGCCCGGGCGGACCCGGCGACGGGCCGCCGGCGGGGACCGTTACGCTTGAGGCGCCCAACCGACCCCGCTGCACCCTGGAGGAACACCGTGGCGCGCGTCATCGTCGACGTCATGCTGAAGCCCGAGATTCTCGACGCCCAGGGGCAGGCCATCGCCCGGGCGCTCCCGCGGCTCGGCTTCTCCGGCGTCTCCGCGGTACGGCAGGGCAAGCGGTTCGAGGTGGAGCTCGACGGCCCGGCCGACGAGGCCGCCCTTTCGGACGTCCGCAAGATGGCCGAGACCCTGCTGGCCAACACCGTGATCGAGGACTACAAGGTCACCGTCGAAGAGTAATCAGCCGGATATAGCCAGCAAAATCCCTGCATGCCGGTTAAATCCATCCCTGGGGGCATCCCACACCACGTCCTGACTAACAGTGGATAACATCACAGTTATTTTGCGGTTAGCCCGGATTCCCCAGGGAAACCTTCACTGGGTGACGTCTGGCCCGGGAGGGATCCGGTGGATTTCGAGTTCTCATTGGCTCTGCCAAGAGAGGCCGTCGGCATTCCGATGGTCCGCAGGATCCTCGGCGACTCCCTGGCCTTCCGCGGTGTGACGAGGAGTTGCGTCTCCGACATCCTGCTCGCGGTCACCGAGGCGTGCACCAACGCCGTGCGCCACGGCGGCCCGGACAACCGCTACGAGGTCGAGGCCGCCATCGGCCCCGACCGTTGCGACGTACGCATCACCGACAGGGGCCGCGGCCTCGTCCGGATGCCGGACCACTACCCGCCGAACGACATCGAGAACGGCCGCGGCATCCTGATCATGCAGTCCGTGGTGGACGAGATCTCCTTCGACATCGCCCCCGGCCGCGGCACCACCGTGCACCTGCGCAAGCGGCTCCGCCGCCACGACGGCCCCGCTCCCGCGCGCCCCCGCGAGCTGGCCGCCGTCTGACCGCCTCCGGCCGCGACGGTCCCGCTCCCGCGAGCCGGCCGCCGTCTGAGCGCCTCCGGCCGCGCCCGTCCCGCCCCGCGGCGCCGCGGACCCCGTGATCGGGATTCCCGGCCGCGGGCAGGTCACCTCCGGATCCGGGGCCCGGGCCGCAGACCTCGTTGTGAGCTCTCCCCGGAGAGCGGATAGCCTGGGCGCACCGCCGCAGACCGCCGTCCGATGTGTGAGACGTCGGCGCGGCGCTCGTTTGTGGAGGGGAACGCTGTCATGAGTGCTGCCCGCGTGGGCGTCGTCACTTTTCCCGGGACTCTTGACGATCAGGACGCGGCCCGTGCCGTGCGCCATGCGGGGGGCGAAGCCGTCCCGCTGTGGCACGCCGACCCCGATCTCAAGGGGGTGGACGCGGTCTTCCTGCCCGGCGGGTTCTCCTACGGGGACTACCTCCGGTGCGGGGCGATCTCCAGGTTCGCGCCGCTGATGGAGGAGCTGATCCCCGCCGCCAGGGCCGGGCTCCCCGTCCTGGGGACCTGCAACGGCTTCCAGATCCTCTGCGAGGCCCACCTGCTGCCCGGCGCGCTGATGCGCAACGCCGGGCTTCACTATGTCTGCCGCGACCAGGGCATCCGGGTCGAGAACACCGCCACCCCCTGGACCTCGGACTTCACCGAGGGCCAGGAGATCGTGCTGCCGGTCAAGCACGGCGAGGGCCGCTACGTCGCCGACCCGGCGACCCTCGCGGCGATCGAGGCGGGCGGCCAGGTCGTCTTCCGCTACACCGGGGGCAACCCCAACGGCTCCCTGAACGACATCGCCGGCATCCGCAACGAGGCCGGCAACATCGTCGGCCTGATGCCCCACCCCGAGCACGCCGTCGAGGACCTGACCGGCGCCCCGAGCACGGACGGCCGCGCCTTCTTCACCTCGATCCTCAAGAAGCTGGTGAACGCGTGAACCGTGACGTGAACCTCGACACCGTCAAGCGCGCCGCGGACACCCCCGACGAGCGCCAGCCGTACGCCGAGCTGGGCATGAAGCCCGACGAGTACGACCGGGTCAAGGAGATCCTCGGCCGCCGGCCGACCAGCTCCGAGCTGGCCATCTACAGCGTCATGTGGAGCGAGCACTGCTCCTACAAGTCCTCCAAGGTGCACCTGCGGCAGTTCGGCACCAAGGCCCCGCAGTCCGACGCGCTCCTGGTCGGCATGGGCGAGAACGCCGGCGTCGTGGACATCGGCGACGGCTGGGCGGCCACCTTCAAGATCGAGTCCCACAACCACCCGTCCTACGTCGAGCCGCACCAGGGCGCGGCCACCGGCGTCGGCGGCATCGTCCGCGACATCATGTCGATGGGCGCGCGGCCGATCGCGGTCATGGACGCCCTGCGCTTCGGCGGCGCCGACCAGGCCGACACCCGCCGGGTGCTGCCCGGCGTGGTGGAGGGCATCAGCCACTACGGCAACTGCCTGGGCCTGCCCAACATCGGCGGCGAGGTCGTCTTCGACCCCTGCTACATCGGCAACCCGCTGGTCAACGCCCTGTGCGTGGGCCTGCTCCGCAAGGACCAGATCAAGCTGGCCATCGCGCCGGGCGCGGGCAACAAGGTCGTGCTCTTCGGCGCGCTGACCGGCCCCGACGGCATCGGCGGCGCGTCGGTGCTGGCGAGCGCCACCTTCGAGGACGAGTCCCAGGCCAAGCGCCCCAGCGTGCAGGTCGGCGACCCGTTCATGGAGAAGCTGCTGATCGAGTGCTGCCTGGAGCTCTACCAGGCCGACGTGGTCGTCGGCATCCAGGACCTCGGCGCGGCCGGCGTCTCCTGCGCCACGACCGAGCTCGCGGCCAAGGGCACCGGCGGCATGGACGTCAGGCTGGACCTCGTCCCGCTGCGCGACCCGTCGCTGCGGCCCGAGGAGATCCTGATGAGCGAGTCGCAGGAGCGCATGATGGCGGTCGTCGCCCCCGACGACATCGACGCCTTCATGGCGATCTGCGCCAAGTGGGACATCCCCGCGACCGTGATCGGCGAGGTCACCGACTCCGGCCGCCTGGTCATGACCTGGCACGGCGAGACCATCGTGGACATCCCGCCGGGCACCGCGGCCGACGAGGGCCCGGTCTACGAGCGGCCCTTCCACGAGCCGGCCGGGCAGGCCGCGCTCAACGCCTCCTCGCCCGAGGAGCTGCCGCGCCCCGAGGACCTGCGCGCCGCGCTGCTGCAGCTGCTCGGCTCGCCGAACCTGGCCTCCAAGGAGTGGGTGACCTCCCAGTACGACCGGTACGTCCGGGGCAACACCGTGCTGGCCCAGCCCGCCGACGCCGGGGTGCTGCGGATCAGCGAGGCCATGCCCGGCGCCGAGGAGACCACCCGCGGCATCGCGCTGGCCACCGACGGCAACGGCCGCTACGCCCGGCTGGACCCCTACGCCGGGGCGCAGCTCGCCCTCGCCGAGGCCTACCGGAACGTCGCCGTGACCGGCGCCGTCCCGCTCGCGGTCACCAACTGCCTCAACTTCGGCTCCCCCGAGGACCCCGAGGTCATGTGGCAGTTCTCCGAGGCCGTGCGCGGCCTGGCCGACGCCTGCAAGACCCTGGGCGTCCCGGTGACCGGCGGCAACGTCTCGTTCTACAACCAGACGGGCTCCACCGCGATCCACCCGACCCCGGTCGTGGGCGTGCTGGGCGTGATCGAGGACGTGGCCGAGCGGGTGCGCAGCGGCTTCACCGGCACCGGCGAGAAGGTCGTCCTGCTCGGCGAGACCAGCGCGGAGTTCGGCGGCTCGGAGTGGGCGCACGTCGCCCACGGCCACCTGGGCGGCCTCCCGCCCGCAGTGGACCTGGAGGCCGAGCGCGCCCTGGGGCGGGTGCTCACCGAGGCCGCCTCGCGGGGCCTGCTCACCGGCTCCCACGACCTGTCCGACGGCGGCCTGGCCATCGCCCTGGCCGAGGCGTGCCTGGCCCAGGGCATCGGCTGCACGGTCTCGCTCACGGGCGACGACGCGTTCGTCGACCTGTTCAGCGAGTCGGCCTCCCGCGCGCTGGTGACCGTCCGGCCGGAGTCCTTCGAGGCCTTCGCCGAGCTGTGCGCCACCCACGAGGTGCCCTGCTACGGCTTGGGCACCACCGGCGGCGCCTCGCTGGTCGTCGAGGGCGTCCTGGACATCCCGGTCGCCGAGCTCAGGGAGACGCACACGGGCACGCTCCCGGCCATCTTCGGCTGATCACGCACGGCGGAGGGGTACGGCCCGCGTGGGCCGTACCCCTCCGTCTTCCCGCGGGACGATGCCCGGTCAGACGGACGTCCCCGCCCGCGACCGCGCCGGAAGGCTCAGGAGAGCAGTTCCCGCATCGTGACGGTGACGGGGAAGGGCACCGTGAGCCGGAGTTTCTCCCGCTCGATGGCGGTCGGCACGTAGGCGCCGGTGGTGTCGTCCAGCTCGTACACGTGTACGGCGGGGCGGCTGTCCTCGTTCTCGATCCGCCAGAAGTGGCGGATACCGGCCTGCGCGTACCGCTCCGGCTTGACCCTCCGGTCGCGCTCCTCCGAGTCGGGTGAGACCACCTCGACCGCGAGGACGACCTCCTCGGGCCGGTAGGTCGTGCGCTCCAGCCCCGTCCCGGGGGGTTCCCGGACGACCATGACGTCCGGCTCCGGCCGCTGACGCCGCCCCAGCGTGACCGTCATCTCCCGCACCACGTCGAGGCCTTCCGGTGCCGCCGACCGCAGCACTCGGGTGAGGTTGTCGATGACCCTCATGTGGAACTTGGTCTGCGGGGACATCACGATGAGGGCTCCATCGACGAGTTCGAGGCGGCGCGGCGCTTCGGGGGGGAGCCGGTCGAGATCCTCCGCGACCCAGCCGTCGGCCGGCGGGTAGAACCAGGAAGGCAGCACTTCAGCGGTCATCTCGTCCCCCTCCGAATCCGTTGTCACTTCAGGGTTCACCTCCGTCCGTCTCAGGTCTTTCCACGGATTCCTCTCCCGCCCACCTTCTCATTCCCGGCGAACGATTACATTCATCCGCCGCCGGGTCGCGGGCCGCCGGTCGCATCCGGTACGGACGCTTACCGGCGGGGGTCCGGCGGGGTTTCCGCAGGGGTCCCGTGAGGTTTCCGCGGGGTCCCCGCACCGGGTTTCCGCGCGGTGGTCTCCGGGAGCGGAAAGGCGTTGGCGGCACCGGCGGTGCGCCTGGATAATCGGGGCGTTCGGGGGAACCCGCCCACGGGGCGGGGCGGACACCACAGGGGTCGCAGGACCCCGATGAATACGGAGGCCACTGTGCCGACGCACGACTCGACGGCCGCGCCGGAGACCGGCAGCGCCGGGCCCGAGCCGTACCTCCCTCCGGCGACCCAGCCGGTCCGCACGGTGGTCTGGGTGATGCACCTGGCCCTGCCGATGCTCGGGCTCTGGCTGCTGCTCGCCCAGCCCCATCTCAACGCCAGGTGGCAGGACAACCCCGCCCACTTCTGGCTGATCAACGCCGTGGCCGGGATCAGCCTGGTCCTGGGCGCGCTGGTCAGCCGGTCCGCCGCCCGGCGCGCGGACGCCCGGCTGCTCCTGGTCTCGCTGGTCTTCCTGGGCAGCGCCGGCTTCTTCTTCGTGCACGGCCTGACCACCCCGAAGGTCGTCCTCGACGGGCCGAGCCACGGGTTCGACCTGTCCCACCCGGTCGGCCTCCTGGTCGCCGCGGCCTTCGCGTTCGCCTCGGCGCTGCCGCTGGGCGAACGGGCGGCCGGGGCCGTGCTCCGGTCGCGCAACCTGCTGCGCGGCGCGCTCGCCGCGCTGGTCGTCGGCTGGGGGGCGGCCTGCCTGGTGCCGGGCCTCACCCCGCTGAGCGCCAGGCCGCCCGCGCACGGCGCGGATCTAGGCGGGGCCGAACTGCTCGCCGTCGCCCTGTACGGCGCCGCCGCGGTGATGGTGTTCCGGCTGCACCGCAGACGCCCCGCGGCGATGCTGATCAGCCTGGTCACCGCCTACGCCCTGCTCGCCGAGGCGGTGGTCGCGGGGATGTCCCACCACAACTGGCACCTGTCCTGGTGGCTCTGGCACGTGCTGCTCACCCTCGCCTTCGCCTTCGTCGCCTACAGCGCCCACCTGCAGTTCCGGCGGGAGGGCTCCGGCGCCGGGCTGTTCGACTCGGTCGCGCTGAGCGCGACCGTCCGCAGGATGCGCGGCGAGTACACCCAGGCGCTGGAGGAGCTCGTCACCCACCTGCGCCGCCGGGAGGACGGCAGGGCGGGCGACGGGACCGGTGCCGGGGTCCCGGTCGCGACCAGGCTCGCGGGCAAGTTCGGGCTCACCGAGGCGCAGGCCGCCGTGCTCGACCGGGCGGGCGAGGCGCTGGCCACCGAGCGCGAGCTGTCCGGACGGCTGGCCGCCCTGGTGGACCTGGGCAACCGGGCCCGGGTGGGCCTGCCCGAGGCGGAGCTGCTCTCCCACGCGATGGAGCGGGTACGGCAGGCGTACGGCGACGTGCGCATCAGCCTGGTCGCGGACGGGCGGGTCACGGTCGGCTCCGCGGAGTACACCGAACGGGACTTCCCCGGCGGCGGGCCGATCCGGCGCGGCGGCGCGGTCCTGCACCCGCTGACCGTCAAGGGCCGCCTCGCCGGGGCGCTGGCGGTCCCGGTGGGCCTGACCTCGCAGGACGAGGCGCTCGCGGCGACCCTGGCCGCGCAGCTCTCGATCTCCCTGGAGAACGCCCGGCTCTACCGGGAGCTGGAGGGGCTCTTCCGCAACTACATGTCCCCGGACGTGGCGCAGGCGCTGCTGGCCGACCCGCGCCGGGCCGAGCTGGGCGGCGAGCTGGTCGAGCTGACCGCGCTCTTCGCCGACCTGAAGGGCTTCACGAGCTTCTCCGAGCGGGTCGCGCCCGGGGAGATCGTCGACATGCTGAACCGCTACCACGGCGTGGCCGTACCGATCGTGCTCGCAGGCGGCGGCACGATCGTGCAGTTCGTCGGCGACGCGATGCTGGCGCTGTTCAACGCCCCGGCCCGGCAGCCCGACCACGCCCGGGCCGCGGCCCGGGCGGCGCTGGCCATGCAGGAGGCAGCCGAGGAGATCGCCGCCGGCACGCCCGGCTACCCCCGGTTCAGGATCGGGATCAACACCGGGCCCGCGCTCGTCGGCAACATCGGCAGCCCCCAGCTGCGCGGGTTCAACGCGATGGGCGACTGCGTGAACGTGGCCGCCCGGCTGGAGGGCGTGGCCGAACCCGGTACCGTCGTGATCGGCCAGAGCACCCTCGACCGGATCGGCCCCGGGGCGAAGGTCCAGCCGCTGGGCGGGCTGAGCCTCAAGGGCAAGGAGCATCCCGTGCACGCCTACGTCCTGTCCGGGCTGACCTGATCCGGCCGGAGCGGGAGCCCGTGCCGCACCGCGGGACCGCCGCACCGGACCGCACCTCGCCGGAGCACACCCCGCCGGAACGACCGGCGCCGCACGCCGCCGTACCGGCCCGCCACCCCGTGTCGACCAGCATCCCCTCCAGGAGGCACCCGTGAGCCCGTCCCCCTCCCCGTCCGTGTCCGAACCGGGCGAGTTCCTCTCCCTGCTCACCCCCGAGGAGACCGCCGGGCTGCGCGCGGCCGGGCGGCCCCGGAGGTGGGACCGGGGCACGACGCTGATGGCCGAGGGCGACGCGTCCGACTGGGTGCTCGTGCTGACGTCCGGCCGGGTCAAGATCTCCTCGCACACATCCTCCGGCACCGAGGTCGTCCTCGCCGTGCGCGGGCCCGGCGCGCTGCTCGGCGAGTTCTCGGCCATCGACGGCCTGCCGAGGTCGGCCACGGTCACCGCGCTGGAGCCGGTCGAGGGCATCGCGGTCCGCGACTTCCCGGCGTTCCTGCGCGAGCACGGCCGGGTCGCCGTACTGCTCCTGCAGACGGTGACCGGCCGGGTGCGCGACGCCGACCGCAAGCGGATCGAGTACGGCGCGTTCGACACCGCCGGCCGGGTCGCCACCCGGCTCCTGGAACTGGCCGAGCGGTACGGCGAGCAGGCGGGCGGCGCGGTCCGGGTGGCGCTGCCGCTCTCCCAGGACGAGCTGGCCGGCTGGACGGGTTCCTCCCGCGAGGCGGTCAGCAAGGCCCTGCGCTCACTCCGGGACCGGGGGCTGATCGAGACCGGCCGCCGCCGCGTGGTCATCCACGACATGGAGGGGCTGCGCAGGCGCGCGAGGTGACCGGTCGCACGACCCGGGACAAAACGGACGTACAGTGTGCGTCAGACTGGTCGGCATGGTCGCGATCCCCCAGGACCTTCCCGGCTCGCCCGAATACTCCGCCAGGCTCCGCTACGCCTGGCGCGTCTGCTCGGTCACGAGTCTCGGGCTGGTGCTGATCGGCGTCTCCGGCAGCACCCTGAACGTCGCCCTCCCGGCGGTGGTCCGGCACTTCCGGGCCGACGCCTTCGCCTCCGGCTGGATCCTGCTCTCGTTCATGCTCGTCAACACGGCGACCCTGGTGTTCTTCGGCAGGGTGGCCGACCTCCTCGGCCGCCGGGAGGTCTACCTCGCCGGATTCGCCCTCTTCACCGCCGCCTCGCTGCTCGCGGGGCTCTCCCCCGGCGTCTGGTTCCTGATCGCGATGCGGGTGCTCCAGGCGGTCGGCGCGGCGATGATCCTGGCCAACGGGACCGTGATCATCACCGACGCCTTCCCGCCCGACCGGCTCAGCCAGGGCATGGGCGTCTACATCGGCACGCTCTCGGTGGCCCAGCTCGCCGGCCCCACCGTGGGAGGGCTGGTCGCCGAGACGGCCGGCTGGCAGTGGATCTTCTGGGTGAACGTGCCGGCCGGGCTGGTCGCCTTCGGCTGGGGCGCGTTCACCCTGCGCAAGGCCGACCGCGACCCGCACGGCCCCCGGGAGCCGGTGGACGCGGCGGGCAACCTGGTGGTCTTCGCGCTGCTGTCCGCCGCGCTCGTCGCGCTCTCCGAGGCGGGCTCGCGCGGCCCGGGCAGCCCGGTCGTGATCACCGGCGCGGTGGTCGCGGCGCTCCTGGTCCCGGTCCTCGTCGCCGTGGAGCGCCGCGCCTCCCATCCCGTGCTCGACGTGCGCCTGTTCGGCGAGCGCGTGCTGGCCTTCGCCAACCTCGCCTCGTTCTGCAACGCGCTGGCCCGCTCGGCGCTGATCCTGCTGGTCGCCCTCTACTTCCAGGCGGCCAGGGGCGTCGACGCCGTCACCGCCGCCCTGGGCGTGCTCCCGGTCCCGATCGGCATGGCCCTCGCCTCCCCGCTCGCGGGCGCCCTCGGCCGCCGGGTCTCCCCCTACGCGCTCTCGGTCGGCGGCTCCCTGTTCAGCGCCTCCGGGCTCGGGATCCTGCTGCTCAACACCGCGCCTGCCACGCCGTACTGGGTCGTCGGCGCGGGGCTGTTCCTGTGCGGCTGCGGCAGCGGGACGTTCCTCACCGGGAACACCACCCAGGTCATGAAGGCCCTGCCGCCCGGGAGCCTCGGCGTGGTGAACGGCTTCCGCCTCATGATCATGAACGTGGGGATCGTGCTCAGCGTCGCCGTCACGCTGAGCGTGCTCACCGGCTCGGTCAGTCCGCGGCTGCGCGACCAGGTCTACGCGGGCACGCTCTCCCGCGTCTCCCCGGTCGCCGTGGAGCAGCTCATGGACGGCTTCCAGAAGACGTACGGCGTGCTGTTCGCCGTCGCCCTGACCGGCGCCCTGCTGGCCGCCCTGGCCCGGAACCCCCGGGAGGGGTCCCCCGCCCGGTGAGCGCCCCGGCGGGGCGTCCGCCGCGGGGGCGGCCCGCCGTATCGTCCGTACCGGCGCGTCGTCCGTACGGGCGCCGTACCACGAGCGCGTCGTCCGTACGGGCGCCGTACCCGACCGGATCGGGCCCGCAGATGTCGGGTCCGATCCGGCCGCCCCCGCCTAGCGTGGCGTACGTAAGGGAAGGAGGTCCGGGAGTGCTGGAGCGGCTCAACCAGGCCATGGAGTACATCGAGGGCCACCTCGACCAGCCGATCGAGGCAGCCGAGCTGGCGCGGATCGCCGCCACCTCGGAGTACCACTTCCGGCGGCTGTTCTCCGCGCTGGCGGGTCTGCCGCTCTCGGAGTACATCCGCCGCAGGCGGCTCACCGTGGCGGGCGCCGAGGTGCTCGCCGGGCAGGAGACGCTGCTCGACATCGCGGTGCGCTACGGCTACGGCTCGGGGGAGGCGTTCGCCCGCGCGTTCCGCGCCCTGCACGGCGTCGGCCCCGGCGAGGCCAGGCGGTGCGGTGCGGCGCTGTACTCCCAGCCCCGGATGTCCTTCCGTCTCGTCGTCGAAGGGAGCAGCGGCATGCGATACAAGATCGTGGAGAAGGAAGAGTTCCGCCTGGTGGGCAGGAAGGCGCGGGTCCCCCTCGTCCACGAGGGGATGAACCCGGCGATCGTCGAGTTCACCCGGAACCTCGGGCAGGAGGCCCTGGCGCGCATCGCGGCCCTGTCGGACCAGGAGCCGGAGGGCCTCGTCAACGCGGCCCACGACATCGCCGAGCCGCGCGAGGAGGGCAGCGAGCTCGACTACTACTGCGCCGCGGTGACGGGCGGCGAGGCGCCCGAGGGCATGGACGTCCTGGAGGTCCCGGCGGGCACCTGGGCGGTCTTCGAGGCCTCCGGCCCGTTCCCGCAGACGGTGCAGTACCTGTGGCGGGACGTGTACACCCAGTGGTTCCCCTCCAACCCGTACCTGAGCCGGCCGGGCCCGCAGATCACCCGCACGGTGATCTCGCCGGACGGCGAGAAGGCGGACGCCGAGCTCTGGATCCCCGTGGAGCGGACCACCGGCTGACCGGGCGGCGGACCGGTGGCCCCGCACCGCCTTTCACGGAGTGCGGCCGCCGGACGTCCCCGGGCCCCGACGCGGCCCGCCGTACCCGTGCGGCGACCGCACGCGCGCCCGCCGTACCCGGTCCCGGAGGCCGGGTACGGCGGGCGCGCCGGCGTCAGGAGCCGATCTTCTTGCCCCGGGTGTGCCAGGCCACGGCGACCGACGGGCGGGGCTGGCTCTCGCCGCCGTCGGGCCAGTGGCTGGCGGGGGTCTCGGGCGAGGCGCCGTCGACCTCGCCCGGGTGCTGCACCGCGACGAAGACGCTGCGCTGGTCCGCGGTGATGAACGGGCCGCAGGTCTCCGCACCGATCGGCACGGTGAGGAACTGCCGCAGGTGGCCGCGCTCGGAGCCGGTGACCGGCATGACGAACAGGCCGTCGTTGGAGCCGAGGGCGTTGCCGTCCGTGGAGATCCACAGGTTGCCGTCGCGGTCGAAGGCGACGTTGTCCGGGCAGGAGATCGGCGAGACCTTGCTCTTGTCGAACCCGGCGAAGTACGTCGAGGCGTCGGCCGGGTCGCCGCAGACCAGCGGGAGGGACCAGCCGAAGGTCGTGGCCGCGGCGTCGTCGCGGCGCTCGGTGATCTCCAGCACGTGGCCGTGCTTGTTGGCGGGGCGCGGGTTGGCCTCGTCCACCTGGGCCGGGGTCCGGTTGGAGTTGTTGGTCAGCGCCAGGTAGACACCGCCGGTGACGGGGTTGCGCTCGATGTCCTCGGGACGGTCCATCTTGGTCGCGCCGGCCTTGTCGGCGGCCAGGCGGGTGAAGACCAGGACCTCCGCGGCGGTCATGCCCGGCACGTGGGAGACGTTCCCGGTGACCAGCGGGATCCACTCGCCCGAACCGTCGAACCGCCCGTCGGCGGGGAGCTTCCCGGAGCCGTCGATCTCGGCGGCGGGGCTGTCGCCGGTGAACCTGGCGACGTACAGCGTGCCCTCGTCGAGCAGGGTGCGGTTGTGCCGGTCGAAGCCGGGGATGTAGCGCTTCTTCGAGACGAACTTGTAGACGTACTCGAAGCGGGAGTCGTCGCCCATGTAGGCCACGACCCGGCCGTCCCTGGCGAGGGTGGTGGTGGCGCCCTCGTGGGCGAAGCGGCCCAGGGCGGTGCGCTTGACCGGGGTGGAGTCGGGGTCGAACGGGTCGATCTCCACGATCCAGCCGAAGCGGTTGGCCTCGTGCGGGTGCCTGGACAGGTCGAAGCGCTCCTCGACCCGCTCCCAGCCGCGCCCGCTGGGCGCGGTCGAGGCGGTGTCGATGCCGTACCGCTTGAGCCCGGCCTTCTGGTCCTCGGGGGCGCCGCCGCCCTTGGCGAAGTACTGGTTGAAGTTCTCCTCGGCGGTCAGCACGGTGCCCCACGGGGTGGTGCCGCCCGCGCAGTTGTTCAGCATGCCGAGGACGGTGGTGCCCTTCGGGTCGGCGGCGGTCTTCAGCAGGTCGCTGCCCGCCGCCGGGCCGGTGAAGCGCATGGGGGTCTGCGCGGTGATGCGCCGGTTGTAGCGGCGGCGGCCCCGGGTGACCAGCTTCCACCGGCCGCTGTTCCCGGCCCGCTCGATCTCGACCACCGAACCGCCGTGCGCGGCCAGGCCGATCCTGATCTGCTCCTCGGTCGCGGCGTCCCCGCCGGCGTAGCCGCGGAACATGAGTGCCTCGTCGGAGTACTCGTGGTTCACCCAGAGCAGGCCGCGGTGGCCGCCCATCGGGAAGAACGTCACGAAGTCGCAGTTGTAGCCGAACTGCCCGGCCTGCGCCTCGGCGGTCTGGTTCTCGTAGTCGAACTCCGGGGCGCCGGGCAGGACCGGGTCGCCCCAGCGCACGACGGGGGCCGACTCGTAGCCCTCGGGGACCGTGATGCGGTCCTCCCGGTTCGGCGCGACGGCCGCGAAGCGCAGGCCGCCCCGGCCGCCGTTCCCGTGGCCGTGCCCGCGGCCGAGACCCTGGGCCTCCGCCCCGGGGTCGGCGGCGGCGGGTGCGGCTCCCGCCACGCCGAGCGCCCCCGCCCCGGCCGCGACGGCGCCGAGCGCCCCCGCCCGGAGCATGCCGCGGCGGGACAGGACCGAGGTGACCACGTCGCCGAAGTACGTGTTGTCGCCGGTGTTCGGGACATCGTGCGCGCAGGCGTTGCCGCAGCGGAATTCGCAGGTCAGCGCGGAGCGCCCGCTCTTGTGCGGGCTGTTGAGCAGCGGGAGCGTTCGGCGCGGCGACGGGTTCGCCACAGGGGCCTCCAAGGTTGTGCACAGGCGTTTCCGAGCGGGGACGCTACGGGCGCCAGCCGAACCCGAGGTGAACGAGGTTTGCCCGGGTGATGAACCGTTCGTCATCGATGTCCGGGCGGTCCCCGCCGTCCGGGCGGACCGGCCACCGGGCGGGTGATCCAGTCGTCCGGGCGGGCCGACCGCAGCCCGGGTGACCCGCCGTCCGGGCGGACCGGCCACCGGGGCGGGCGGGCATGATGGGAGGCGTGCCACCTCACAAGCCCGACCCCGAGAGGGTCCGCACCGCCCTGGACGCCCAGCTGACCGCCCTGGACGAGCCCCCCTACGACGGGCCGGAGGGCCTCGGCGCCCTGCTGGGCGCGTGCGCGGCGGCGGTCATGCGCGCCTACGAGCGGGAGGTCCGGCCGGAGCGGGAGGCCGCGCGGCTGGCCGTACGGCACCTGCTGGACCGACTCGCCGCGGCGGCCCCGGGGCGGACCGTCGAGGTGCGGGTCCCGCCGCACGCCGCCGTGCAGTGCGTGGAGGGCCCCCGGCACACGCGGGGCACCCCGCCGAACGTGGTGGAGACGGACGCCCGGACCTGGCTGGAGCTGGCCACCGGCCGTTTGACCTGGGCCGACGCGACGGCGGCGGGCCGCGTCTCGGCGAGCGGGGCCCGCGCGGACCTCTCGGACCACCTGCCGGTCGCCTGAGCGCGCCCGCCGGTCCTCCGCCCGCACGCCGAGGGGTCCCGGACGCCCGTACCCGGCCGGGACGCCCGCTCAGGGCACATCGATCCGCACGCCGAACCGCTCCTCCAGGCAGCGTTCCTGGAGGTCCGGGGGCAGGTCCATGCAGGCGCCCGCCCGGCTGAAGAACCAGGCGACGAGCGCCGCGGCGACGACCAGCGTCAGGACGCTCAGGCCGATGCCCACCCAGGCCCGTCCCCGGTTGGAGTCCTTGGCGATCGCGACGAAACCGACGATCAGGCCGGCGACCGCCGTCAGCGTTCCCAGTCCGCAGGCGAACAGCAGGAAGAGGCTGACGATTCCGAGCACGAGCGCGGCGGTGCCGACGCCCCCGCCCCGCCCGGCCGCGGGACGGCCGCCGGGGGGAGGCGCCGGATACTGCACCGGACCTCCCGGATATGTGGGACCGCCCGGCCAGGGCGCCTGCGGCGAGCCCGGCGGGGCGGAGGAGTACGGCCCGCCCGCGGGCGGCGCCTGATATGGAGATCCGCCTGACGGCGGAGCGGAGGGGGCGTACGGGTGCGCTCCGGTGGGCGCCCCCGGCGGGCCGCCGTACGGGCCGCCGGTCCCCCCGGCCGGCGGTCCGCCGTACGGGCCCTCGGGCCTTTCGGCGCGCGGGCCGCCGTGCGGGTCGCCGGACCCTTCGGCGCGCGGGCCGCCGTGCGGATCGCCCGGTGCCGGCGCGGACGGCAGGTCCGGTGGGAAGTCCTCGCCCACCGGCTCGGTGGCCCGGGACGGGACGGGTGACAGACCCGGAGGAGGGGTCGGCGGCTCGTACCGCGACGGCCCCGAGGCGCCCGCCCCGATGGAGGGCGGGGGGCTCTGGGGCGGTTCCGGCTCGGCCCGGAGCGGCTCCGGCACCTCCGGCGCCTCCGGCACGTCCGGATGCGCCGGCCTCGGCTCCCCCGGCTCGCGCCGCGGTTCGGGCTGGTCTGGGTCCACAGGTGTCGTCACGTCCGCTCTCCCGACGCGTAGAGATGCCGGAGACCCCACTTTCTCCCGGCCTCCGCCGACGGTGCGGACCGGCGCGGCAAACCGCGGACGATCCTTCGGTCAGGGTGTGGCAAGCCGGAGAGGCGGCCCCGGGGTACGAGCAGCCGGAAGGCCGACCTAGACTGAGGCACGTGCTGAAGGGCGACGGCCATCTGAGCCATGACCTTGACCCCCATGACCGACCCCCGAAAGACGCCTGCGGTGTCTTCGGCGTATGGGCCCCCGGGGAGGAAGTCTCCAAACTCACCTACTACGGGCTGTACGCGCTGCAACACCGCGGACAGGAATCCGCCGGCATCGCGGTCAGCGAAGGCAGCCGCATCCTCGTCTACAAGGACATGGGCCTGGTGGCCCAGGTCTTCGACGAGTCGGTGCTGGGCACCCTCCGCGGCCACCTGGCCATCGGCCACTGCCGCTACTCGACCACCGGGTCGAGCGTCTGGGAGAACGCCCAGCCGACGCTGAGCTCCACCGACGGCGGCGGGCTCGCGCTCGCGCACAACGGCAACCTGATCAACACCCGGGAGCTGGCCGAGCGCCTGGCCCCGGGCACCACCAGGGCGACCACCGACACCGAGGTGCTGGCCGCGCTGCTGGCCCAGGACCGCAGCCAGCCCGTCGAGGACGCGGCGGCCGAGCTGCTCCCCCAGGTGAAGGGCGCCTACTCCCTCGTCTTCATGGACGAGAAGACGCTCTACGCCGCCCGCGACCCGCAGGGCATCCGCCCGCTGGTCCTCGGCCGCCTGGAGCGCGGCTGGGCGGTCGCCTCCGAGACCGCCGCCCTCGACATCGTGGGCGCCACCTTCGTCCGGGAGATCGAGCCGGGCGAGCTCCTGACCATCGACGAGCGCGGCGTGCGGTCCCGCAGGTTCGCGCTGGCCGAGCCCAAGGGCTGCCTGTTCGAGTACGTCTACCTGGCCCGCCCCGACACCACCATCGCCGGGCGCGGCGTGCAGACGACCCGCGTCGAGGTCGGCCGCGTGCTCGCCCGCGAGCACCCGGTCGAGGCCGACCTGGTCATCCCCACCCCCGAGTCCGGGACCCCGGCCGCCGTCGGTTACGCCGAGGAGAGCGGGATCCCGTACGGCCAGGGCCTGGTGAAGAACTCCTACGTCGGCCGGACCTTCATCCAGCCGTCCCAGACGATCCGCCAGCTGGGCATCCGGCTCAAGCTGAACCCGCTGAAGGAGGTCGTCGCCGGCAAGCGCCTGGTCGTCGTGGACGACTCGATCGTGCGGGGCAACACCCAGCGGGCCATCGTCAAGATGCTGCGGGAGGCGGGCGCGCGCGAGGTCCACGTCCGGATCTCCTCTCCCCCGGTCGCCTGGCCGTGCTTCTACGGCATCGACTTCGCCACCAGGGCCGAGCTGATCGCCGGCTCGCTCAGCGTGGAGGAGATCCGCGACTCCCTCGGCGCCGACTCCCTCGGCTACATCTCGCTGGAGGGCCTGACCGAGGCCACCACGATCCCCTCCGAGCGGCTCTGCCGGGCCTGCTTCACCGGGGAGTACCCCATCGCCGTCGACCGCGACAACGTGGGCAAGTACGTCCTGGAGGCCAAGGCGTGAGCGCACGCACCGGGGACGTGCCGCGCACGCGGCCGGCCGGGGGGATCGCGTGCGCCCGGGACACCGCCCGCGGCGCCGAGGCCGTACGACCGACGGAGGAGGACGCGTGACCAGTTACGCCGCGGCCGGAGTGGACATCGACGCGGGCGAGCGCGCCGTCGAGCTGATGAAGGCGAAGGTCGCGCGGTCGCGCCGGCCCGAGGTCGTCGACGACGCCAGCGGGTTCGCCGGCCTCTTCGACGCCTCGGCCCTGCTGGGCTACCGCCGCCCGCTGCTGACGACCTCGACCGACGGGGTCGGGACCAAGGTCATGCTGGCCCAGCAGCTGGGCAGGCACGACACGATCGGCATCGACCTGGTCGGCATGGTCGTCGACGACCTGGTGGTCTGCGGCGCCGAGCCGCTGTTCATGACCGACTACATCGCCTGCGGCAAGGTCGTCCCGGAGCGGATCGCCGAGATCGTGGGCGGGGTCGCCGAGGGCTGCCGCCTGGCGGGCGCCGCGCTCGTCGGCGGCGAGACCGCCGAGCACCCGGGGGCCATGGGCGCCGACGAGTACGACCTGGCGGGCGCGGCCACCGGTGTGGTGGAGGCCGACGAGATGCTGGGCCGGGACCGGGTCCGCGAGGGCGACGTGGTGCTGGCGCTGGCCTCGTCCGGCGTGCACTCCAACGGCTACTCGCTGGTCCGGCACATCATCAGGCTCGCCGGGCTCTCGCTGGAGCAGGAGGTCCCGGAGTTCGGCCGGACGCTGGGCGAGGAGCTGCTGGAGCCGACCCGGATCTACTCCCTGGACTGCCTGGCGCTCGCCCGCTCGGTCGAGGTGCACGCCTACGCCCACATCACCGGCGGCGGCCTGGAGGGCAACCTGTCCCGTTCGCTCCCGCCGGAGCTGGACGCCCTGCTGGACCGGTCGTCGTGGACCCCGCCCGCGGTCTTCGACGTGCTCGCGGGACACGGCAAGGTCGCGCAGGCCGACATGGACCGCACCTTCAACCTGGGTGTGGGCATGGCGGCGGTCGTCCCCGCCGAGGCGGTCGACCCGGCCCTGGCGCTGCTGAAGGAGCGGGACCTCCCCGCGTGGGTCCTCGGCGAGATCGTCCCCGGCACCGGCCGGGCCCGCTACCGCTAGGCCGTTCCCGATGCGTCCCGCTCCGGTGGGACCGGGACGCACCGGGCCGACCCGGAAGCGGGGCCTCCCCGGAAGCGGAGGCGGCTTCGGGCTGCCGGTCCCGGCGGCGCCTGCGGGCATGCCGGGAGGCACCGCGGATGCCGGCCGTCCCCGGGCATGCTCAGCGGCGCTCCGGATGCCCGTGTCCGGACGCGCTCCGGATGCCGGAGCGCGTGGCGAGGACCTGGAGACGAGGGCGGATGCGGAAAGAACGCCCGGCGGTGACCGCCGGGCGTTCCCACCCGCTCAGTGTGCGGACCGCCTAGCGGCGGCCGGACGTCCCGTTGTCCCGGTCGTCTCCGGGGTCGAAGTCATCGGCGTAATCGGCATAGCGATCCGCGAGATCATCGTAGGAGTCGTCAGCGTCGTCCTTGTGGACGGAGTCGTCTCTGACTCCGAGCTCGTTGCGAAGACGCTCAAGATCAGTGCCACCGCTGTTGTACTTCAGCTGGCGAGCAACCTTGACCTGCTTGGCCTTTGCTCGGCCGCGCCCCATTGGCTCGACCCCCTCGTGTGGGGTCGTGCCCGACCCCTCGTCGCTAACGCACCACGCACTGACGCCACCTGACTGAGGCGTCAGTTCTCGTTCGACTACAACCGTACCTGTTTTGCGCCCGCCTCGGTACGCCGCGGGGGCATGAGGGGCTAGCGACCTAGCCAAATGCCCCTAATCCGCCCGACTTCCGACATTCTGCGCTCGGCTAGCCTATCTGCTGCGACAGCCGGCGGGACGCCGTCCTCCGCCGCCGTGGTGAAAATCTTGAGAGTCGTAGCGTAGATCTTCTCGGCCTTTGCCCTCGCCCGGTCCATGTCGAACCCCTGGATCTCGTCGGCGACCTGGATGACTCCGCCGGAGTTGACGACGTAGTCGGGCGCGTAGAGGATGCCGCGGTCGGCGAGCTGCTTCTCCACCCCGGGGTGGGCGAGCTGGTTGTTCGCGCCGCCGCAGACGATCGAGGCCCGCAGCCGGGCGACCGTCCCGTCGTCCAGCGCCCCGCCGAGGGCGCACGGCGCGTAGACGTCGATGTCGGCCGCGGTCAGGGCGGCCTGGTCGGCGACGACCTCCACCTGGGGGTGCCTGCGCCGGACGAGCTCGACCGCGCGCTCGCTCACGTCGCAGACCACCACCTCCGCGCCGTCCTCGACGAGGTGGTCGACCAGCCGGTGGCCCACCTTGCCGACTCCCTCGACCCCGACCCGCCTGCCGCGCAGCGACGAGGTGCCGAAGACGTGCTCGGAGGCGGCCCTCATGCCCTGGAAGACGCCGAAGGCGGTCAGGATGGACGAGTCGCCGGCGCCGCCCTGGGCGAGGGTGCGGCCGGTGACGTAGGAGGTCTCGCGCGCGATGAGGTCCATGTCCTCGCTGTAGGTGCCGACGTCGCACGCGGTGAGGTAGCGCCCGCCCAGGGACTGGACGAACCGGCCGTAGGCCCGGAGCATCGCCTCGTTCTTGTCCGTCTCCGGGTCGCCGATGATGACGGCCTTGCCGCCGCCGAGGTCGAGACCCGCCAGGGCGTTCTTGTAGGCCATCGCCCGCGAGAGGTTGAGCACGTCCGCCAGCGCGGCCTGCTCGCTCTCGTAGGGGTAGAAACGGGTCCCGCCGAGGGCCGGGCCCAGGGCGGTGTTGTGGATCGCGATGATCGCGCGCAGGCCGCTGCGCTCGTCGGAGCAGAAGACCACCTGCTCGTGTCCGGCCTGGTCGCTCATCGGGGTGCTCACCGGGCTGCTGTCCTTGTGGGAGAGCCCGAAGACGTCCGTCACGGTGGTGACTCCCGTCGTCCGGTCCGCCGCTCCGTCGCGGCGGAGATCAGACTCAGCGTAACCACAACCCGCCGAGCGTGACGACCGGGAGCCCTTCCCCTCTCACCTGCCGAGACGGCGTGCCGTGCCCGCGCCGGACCGGAACGGGCGGGCGCGGGATCCGGCACGGTCCGGTACCGGACAAGGGCGGGTTCTTCATGGCACGATGCGAGCGTGCTGCCCTATGCCGCGTACCTCCGCGTCTATGAACCTCTGACCGCGTTCAGCCCCGCCGAGCGCGTCTCATGGCAGGCCTACGCCGAAACGCCCGACCGGCCCCGCCGGGCGAGCGCGCTCCACGCCGAGCACGGTGAGGCGGTCACGCGCCTCCTGGGGGTCCCGCCGGCCCCGGCCCCGGTCCACGAGAGCCCCAACGCCTACCTGAGACGCGTGGACGACGTGCTCTACGTCTGCCCGTGGCAGAGCAGGCTGCGCTCGTGGCTGGCGTTCTCGCGCTTCCGGGGGACGACTCCCGTCGCGGTGGCGGAGCGGTTCGTACCGCTGTCGATCGCCGAGCAGACCGCCGACGACTTCGACCGGTTCAAGCGCCGCGGCGGGGCGGCCGCGCTGCGCACCCACATCCGCACCTCGACCTGGCACATCCCGACGTCCTGGTTCCTGCCCTTCGACGGAGGCGAGCGCTGGCTGGCCCTCGACGGGGAGGCCGGAGCCGGGGGCACCACCACCACCCGCAACCTGATCTACGTCACCTCCATGGCGCACGCCCGCCGCCGCGTCGCCCGCGCGCTGCAGATCCTCCGCCGCCAGGTGGGCGACGTCGGCATCACCGAGGAGGTCGAGGACGTGGCCCGCTGGCTGGAGGAGTTCCACCCGCACTCGCTGGTGGAGCTGGACTACGGCGGCATCGTCCACCTGATGGACGACGAGAAGCTCCGGGCCGACCAGTCGGTGGCCGAGCTCGCCGCCGCGCTGACGGGTCTGGACACCGGACAGGAAGAGCTGGCCTTCGCCATGTACCAGCGGGTGATCGCCCGCTGGAGGTCAATACAACTTCTCGAATCAGCAAACTGAGTCGCATATCACCCCTCTGACCTGCATAAGTGGGGCTGTCAACGTCCGGGGACGCATCTGCGAACTGAGTAATTTGCCGTTTTCACTGCGATACCACGAAACGTGTCGCTAGAATCACCGAGCGTGACAACACGGCATGCACAAGAGAGATGAGTCGCCCAAAGACTCGCCAATCGCTCTGTGTGGCTGTATGGTCACATCGGGTGATGCCGCATATGGTCCGAACTGCCGCACGCAAGGGACCATAGGGGGACATCCGTGACAAGCGTCAAGTCGCAGGATCGCTGTCGTCGGTCCACACGGAGGAGAGGCCGCACAAATGTCAGCTCGTACACCTGAGGCCGAGCCGCTGCTCACCCCGGCGGAGGTCGCAACCATGTTCCGCGTCGACCCCAAGACCGTCACACGGTGGGCGAAGGCGGGCAAGTTGACGTCCATCCGCACGCTGGGTGGGCACCGCCGCTACCGGGAGACCGAGGTTCGCGCGCTGCTCGCGGGGATTCCGCAGCAGCGCTCCGAGTAGGGCGGGGGCCGTACTCGGATCCGGGGGGACAACATCGCGCGCTCACCGGGAGTGTGGGCGCGTGGACCGCACAGGCTCTGTGGAGAGCGGCGTCGCCCGCCCGACGCCGCCTCCCCGGTCGACGGTTCTCCGGTCGACGGTTCTCCGGTCGACGGTTCTCCGTAACCGGTGACGCTCCGTAACCAGTTACGCTCTGTCAGTGGGGACGTGCGGGGATCGCTCGCGCTCCGTTCGCCGGCGGCCCGCTCCACCGGTGACGCTCCGCCGGACGGACTTCCGCGGTCGGCGGCACTTCGTTCCCGGTCTCGTCGGCCCTCGCCTGCTCCCGTCAGAGCAGCTGGTCCCGGACCAGGTCCTCGAGGAGCTCCGCGACCTGCGGGTCGTGGTTGGCGGCGACCCCGAGCAGCGCCACCATGTGGTCGACCAGCATGCGCTCCAGCGTGGGCCGCTCGATGTCCCGGTGCTCCAGCCAGTCGAGACCGGCCGTCTCGACCGAGGCGATCCACGAACGCAGCGTGATGCGCAGGGCCGGGCCCGGCTCCTCGACCCTCATCTGCCGCATGATGAGGCGGAGCAGGCGGTGCCGGACACTGTCGACGATCTCGCCGATCTCGCCGCTCCGGTTGGCCGGGCCGCCCTTGAGGAGGGCGGCGAAACCCGCCGCGTGCTCCTCGACGAAGTCGAAGTAACGCTCCAGCCCCAGGGCCAGCTCGTCCATCGGACGGCCGTTCCCCTGGGGGCGCAGCCGCGCCTCCAGCTGCGCGGCGGCGCTCTTCAGCGCGGCGACGTAGAGCTCCTGCTTGCCACCGAAGTAGTGGTAGACCAGGGCGCGCGACGCCCCGGCCGCAGAGGCGACGTCGTCGATGGAGACGTCCTCGGCGTCGTGCCTGCTGAACAGCTCCAGCGCCGCGGCCATGAGCTCCTCGCGGCGCCGGTCCACGCTGAGCCTGCGCCGCGCCGGTCGCGCGTCGCCGGACTTCTCCTGCCTCGCGGCCCCGGATCTCGAACCCACAGTGCGCACACTATCGGAGTGGGAGCGGACGGCGGTCGGGTCAAGATCCGAGTTCTGTCCCGCGGAAGCCGTACCCCATCCGGAACTCGATCGTTTTGAGTGAGAGGGCGTCAGGACACCCTCCGCAGGTGCCCACCCACCATTCCGGGGGAGAGCCATGTCAGGACCGCCGGTCAACACCGCCGTCACCCGAACCCGTGAGTTCGCCGCCGCCGTCCTCCCGGACGGCGGCGGGCCGCGCCCACGTCCCACCATCCGCAACGTCGCCGAACGAGCCGGTGTCTCCAAATCGCTGGTCTCGCTCGTGCTGCGCGGATCACCGCACGTCAGCGAGCACCGCAGGCAGGCCGTGCTGCAGGCCGCCAGGGACCTCGGCTACCGACCCAACGCGGTCGCGCGGAGCCTGGTCGAGGGCCGCACCCACCTGGTCGGGGCCCTCGTCGCCGACCTGCACAACCCCTTCTACGCCGAGTTCCTGGACGGCCTGCAGGAGAGTCTGCACGGCGACGGGCTCCGGCTGCTCATCGGCAACAGCCAGTGGGACCCGGCCTTCGAGGACGAGGCCGTCGAGGCCTTCCTGGAGCTGCGGGTGGACGGGCTCGTCCTGCTCGGCATCCCGCCGACCAGCGAGACGCTCATCGAGGCCACCGGCTACACGCCCATGGTCGTGGTGGGCGAGCACGACATCGACCTCGGCGGTGTGGACGTCGTCGTGGACGACGACCGGCTGGGCGCGCGTCTGGCCATCGACCACCTCGTGGAGCTGGGCCACCGCCGGATCGCTCACATCGAGGGGACCCGGTCCTCCTCCGGCCGGTCCCGGTGCGAGGGCTACCTGGTGGCGATGCGCCGGCACGCGCTGGCGCCGTACATCATGGTCGAGCAGGGCGACCCCACCGAGGAGGGCGGCGCCCGGGCGGCGCGGAGCCTGCTGACCCGCGACCCCCGGCCCACCGCGGTCTTCGCCGCCAACGACATGGTGGCCATGGGCGTGCTCGCCGCCGCGGCCGAACTCGGGCTGCGGGTCCCCGAGGACCTGTCCGTCGTCGGATACGACAACACCCACCTGGCAGGCGTGCCCGCGATCTCCCTCACCACCGTCGACCAGCCCCGCCGGGCCATGGGCCGCTCGGCCGCGGCACTGCTCAGCGACCGCATCGGCGACCCGCGGAAGGCGTCCCGCCTGCGGCAGGTCACCCCCGAACTCGTCGTACGGCGCAGCACGGGCCCCGCGGGGGCGTAGGCGCCCGCCTGGAGGGGTTCCGACAGGGTCACCCCGTTTCCAGGCGGGCACCAAGGCTGGGCAAACCCCCGGAGCCGCCGCGAGTCCCTGGTGTTGACTCTGGCGTGACAAGGGGGTAACTATGCGTGATCCAGAACTGGTGTCATGCGCCCAGCGCGCCGCCTCCGAACTGGAGCGGGCGTGGGCGCAGTGGCGGAGCGCCCGCGGTCGCGGCGCCGAGGCCGAGGCCGTCGCCGCGGCGGGTTCCGTGGCCAGCTACGTCGCCCATTCGATCGACCATCCCTGGGGGCGGCCGCGCGTGGTGCTGGGTGTGGACGCCGAGGAGGCGCAGGAGCTCGCCGCGCTCCTGCAGCGGCAGGAGACCGGCGAGCACGCCTGGTGATCACGGCCGGAGGTCACGCCCGCCGACCGGGTCGGCGACCGTCCGGTGATCGCACCCGGAACCGCTCCGGCAGCCGGCCGATGACCGCGCCCTGCGACCGCGTCCGGGGCCGCGCCAGGCGGCCGGGTCCGGCGGGTCCGTGACCGCCTGACGGCCCCGTCCGACGCCGACGGGCGCCGATCACGGTGCCGGGCCGCGTAAGTTGGGGTGCCGACGGTTCCGCGCGAAGGGAAGAACGTGACCAGCAGAGCACTCGCGGCAGCCCTCGTCCTGTGCGGTCTGGGCGTCGCCGCCTGCGGCGGCGCCCCGGACGACGGCGCGGCGGGCCCGGCGAGCCCCGGACCCGCCACGAGCCCGGCGGACCCCGGCGCCTCCGCGCCCGCCGGCTCACCGGACTCCGACCCGCCGGCCCCTCCCGCGGAGGAGGGCACCGCGCCCCCCTCCGGCGAGACCGCCGCGTCTCCCTCCGGTGAGACCACCGCGACCTCCGACTCGACGACCCCCGCGCCGGGCGGGAGCGCCGCGGTCAAGCCGCTGCGCGGCAAGGTCGTGGTCATCGACCCCGGCCACAACGGGCACAACTACCGCAACCCGTCGGCGATCAACCGGCAGGTCGACGTCCTGACCCACAAGAAGGCCTGCGACACCACCGGGACCGCCACCGACGACGGCTACGCCGAGGCGGCCTTCACCTGGGACGTGTCCCGGCGGCTGAAGGCGCTCCTGGAGTCCAGGGGCGCCACGGTGAAGCTGACCCGCCCGAACAACACGGGCGTCGGCCCGTGCATCACCGAGCGGGCGGCCATCGGCAACCGGGCCCGGGCGGACGCGGCCGTCTCGGTGCACGCCGACGGGGCCCGCGCCACCGACCGCGGCTTCCACGTGATCATCCCGAAGAAGATCAACGGGCCGGTGGACCCGGTCGTGGACGACTCCGAGAAGCTCGGCCGCGCCGTGCGGAACGCCTTCAGGAGCGGCACCGGCCTGCCGTACTCCACCTACATCGGGCGCAACGCACTGAGCTTCCGCAACGACCTCGGCGGGCTGAACCTCTCCAGGGTCCCCAAGGTCTTCATCGAGTGCGGGAACATGCGCAACGCCGGTGAGGCACGGAAGTTCAGGAACGCGCAGTTCCGGGAGAGGATCGCGCTCTCCCTCGCCAACGGGCTGCAGGACTACCTCACGTAGGCGCCGATCGCGCCGGCCGGACCCGGTCCGCCCTGCAGAACATCCGGAAAGTTTCCTTCCTATTTCCTCGCGGGTTCGGCATGATCGGGGCCATGACCGACCTGCTTCCCCGTCCCGTGTCCGCCGAGTACGGCCCCGGCTCCTTCGACCTGTCCCCCGGTGACCCGATCTGCGGTCCCGCCGACCTGGTGGACGCCGTACGGCGGGCCCTCCCGGCACTGGACCTGCGCCCCGCCGGGGACGGCACGGGGCCGGCGGGGCGGGGAGCGCCGCCGGAGGCGGACGGCCCGGCGGCCGGGGAGACGGGCACGGTGCCCGACGCTGCGGTCGCGGTCGAGCGGGACGCCTCGCTGGGGCCCGAGGCCTACCGGCTGGAGGTGTCGGCCCGGGGCGTGCGGATCGCGGCGGCCGGGGAGACGGGGGCGTTCTACGCCGCGCAGACCCTGCGCCAGCTCCTGCCCGACACCGCCTTCCGCACCGTCCGGGCCGGCGGGAGCGTCCCGGCGGTGCGGATCGCGGACGCGCCGAGGTTCTCCTGGCGCGGCGCGCACCTGGACGTGGCCCGGCACTTCCTGCCGAAGCGGGAGGTGCTGCGGATGATCGACCTCATGGCGGCGCACAAGCTGAACCGGCTCCACCTGCACCTGGTGGACGACCAGGGGTGGCGGGTCGAGAGCCGGGCGTACCCCCGGCTGCACGAGGTGGCCTCGCACCGGCCGCGGACGGTGACCAGCTACTACCGCGAGGAGGAGACCTTCGACGACGTCCCGCACGGCGGGTACTACACGCTGGAGGACCTGGCCGAGATCGCCGCCTACGCGCGGGACCGGGCCGTGACGGTCGTCCCGGAGATCGACGTGCCGGGGCACGCCTCGGCGATCCTCGCCGCCCACCCCGAACTCGACGCGCGGGCCGCGGACGGGCGGACGCCGGAGCCGTTCGGGGTGCTGGAGCGGTGGGGCATCTCCCCCGCCATCCTCTCCCCGCTGCCGCCGACGATCGACTTCCTGGCCGTCGTCCTCGACGAGCTGCTCGGCGCGCTGGGCGAGACCCCGTACGTGCACATCGGCGGGGACGAGTGCGTGCTCGACGACTGGGCGGCCTCGGCGGAGATCACCGCGTTCCAGGCGGAGCTGGGGCTCTCCGGCCCCGGCGAGCTGCACGCGTGGTTCCTGCGGCGGCTCGCGGACGTGCTGGCGGAGCGGGGCAGCCGGGCGGTGGTCTGGGACGAGGCGTTCGTCAGCGGCGCGCTCCGGCCCGACACGGTCGTGATGCCCTGGCGCGGTCCCGGGGTGGCCCGCAGCGCCGCCGCGGCCGGGCACGACGTGGTGCAGACGCCGATCTTCCCGCTCTACTTCGACTACGCGGAGGCGTCGTCGGAGGACGAGCCCGTCGCCATCGGGGACGCGATCACGGTGGCGGACGTGGCGGGGTTCGCCCCGGCGCCGGAGTCGTGGGGGCTCGAGGAGGCCGGGCGGGTGCTGGGAGCGCAGTTCCAGCTGTGGAGCGAGCGCCTGCCCGACGGGCGGGCCGTCGACTACCGGGCGTGGCCTCGGGGGTGTGCGCTGGCGGAGGTCGCCTGGTCGGGATCGGCCGACTCCTCGTTCGGCGCCCGGCTGGAGCGGCACCTCGGGCGGCTGGACGCGCTGGGCGTGGAGTACAGGCCGCTCTCCGGTCCGCGCCCCTGGCAGCGGGGCGGGACCGGGTGGCGCCGCCACCGGCCGGGCGTCGTCAGGGTGGAGGAGGCCATGAAGCACGTGGAGGAGCTGACCCGCAGCGCCGACTCCACCCGGCCCAGCACGAGCCTCTGACCGCACTCTCCACCATCTCCGCCGGGCGCGGCGGCCGCGCCGGGCGGAGAGGGCGGATGACGCCCCCGGCCCCGGCGGCAGGACGCCGCCGGGGCCGGAGCCGGGGCACGGGCGTTGCGGCGGCGCGGACCGTACGGACGCCGCCGGGCCGGGACGCGGGCCGTACGGCCGTCAGCCGGCCACCTCGTAGCCGGCCTCCTTGATCGCGGCGCGGACGGCCCCGTCGTCGAGGGGGTCGGCGGTGACGTCCACCCGGCCGGACTCCAGGTCGACCTCGACCGCGGTGACGCCGGGGACCCCGCCGACCTCCTCCTTGACCGAGCTCACGCAGTGCCCGCAGGTCATGCCGGTGACGGTGTAGGTGGCGACGCTCATGATGCCTCCGATCTCGATGATCTCAGTGATCTCGATAGTACCCCCCCAGGGTACCAATCAGCCCGCGGTGCGGCCGATGATCTCCCGCAGATCGGAGACGCGGTGCCGGCGCATGCGGCGGGCGAGCCCCCGGTGGATGCGGTACGCCCACAGCGGCCCGTGGTAGATCAGGCCGGTGTAGCCCTGGACCAGGGTCGCTCCGGCGAGCAGGCGCTCCCAGACGTCGTCGACGTCCTCGACGCCACCGACCGAGACGAGCGTGAGCCGGTCCCCGACGCGCGCGCGCAGCCTGCGCAGCACCGCCAGCGACCGGACCTTCAGCGGGCGGCCGGACAGGCCGCCGGCCTCGGTGCTGGAGACGCCCTCGCGCCCGATCGTGGTGTTGGTCGCGATGATGCCGTCGAGCCCCAGTTCCAGGGCCAGGTCGGCGACCGCGTCCACGTCCTCGTCGGCCAGATCAGGAGCGATCTTGACGAGCAGCGGGGTGCGCTTCGGGGTGCCGTCCGCGACCTCCTTGACCGCCGAGAGCAGCGGGCGCAGCAGCTCGACGGCCTGGAGGTTCCGCAGGCCGGGGGTGTTGGGCGAGCTGACGTTGACGACCAGGTAGTCGGCGAGCGGGGCCAGCTCCTTCGCACTCGCCACGTAGTCGGCCGCGGCCTCCGCCTCGGGCACGACCTTGGTCTTGCCGATGTTGACCCCGACGACCGCCGGGACGCCGCGCGTCCGGCCCAGCGCCCTGGCCGCGGCGCCCGCGCCCGCGTTGTTGAAGCCCATCCGGTTGATGACCGCCCGCTCCCGGGGCAGCCGGAACAACCGGGGTCTGGCGTTGCCCGGCTGGGCGTGCGCGGTGATCGTGCCCACCTCGACGTGGCCGAAGCCGAGCGCGGACATGGCCTCCACGCACCCGGCGTCCTTGTCGAAACCGGCCGCCAGGCCGAAGGGGCCGGGGAAGTGCACGCCGAACGCCTGCACCCGGAGCGCCGGGTCGCGCGGGGCGAGGCGGCGGTGGACCGCCTTCTTCACCACCGGCGCCGTGGAGAGGAGGCGGAGCGCGCCGACCGTCAGATGATGCGCATCCTCCGGGTCGACACGGCTGAGCAGCTGGGTGAAAAGGAATCGATACATCACCGGTCAGGTTAGTCCCCCGGCCTGGCGCCGCCCGCGCCGACCGCCCCCTCGCCGAGCACCTCGGCCGCCAGGTCGGCGACCTTGCGCCGGCTGTCCCTGGCCTGCTTGCGCAGCCCGGTGAACGCCTGGGCGGCGGTGAGGTCGTGCTTGCCCATCAGGTAGCCGATGGCGCGCTCGATGAGGATCCGGTAGTCCAGGGCGTACTGGAGCTGGCCGGCCAGGACGCTCTTCTCCTCGGCCGCCGTCGCGGCGATGAGCAGCTGCTCGATCACGTCGGCGTAGGCGTGCAGGGTCTGGACGTCGGCCTCGGTCCACGCGTAGGGAGTGGACTGGTAGGCGTTCAGCGTGCCCACCGGCCGGCCGCCGAGCCGTACGGGCACGCCGGCGACCGCCCGCACGCCGGGGTGGAGCCGTGCGGCCAGTTCCGGCCAGCGCGGGTCCGCGCGCACGTCGGCGCAGGTGACCGCCGTGTCCTGCTCGTAGGCGGACACGCAAGGGCCCCGGCCGAGGTGGAGCTGGGCTCCTTCCAGGCTGCGCCCGGGGTCGTCGGTGGCGACCAGGTAGCGAAGCTCCTTGCCCTCCTCGGCGAACATCAGGCCCGCGCCCGAGTAACCGAGCAGCGCGTCCACGACCTCGACGGCCCGCTCGAGCTGCTGGACGATCCCCGTCTCGGGGGCCTCCGTCCGGATCCGACGCAGACTCGCGACCAACGCTTCCGGGTCCAGATATGACATGTGCGCAATGCCTTTCGCCACGACGTCCCGCCACCTGACTCGGAACCCCGGCTGCCCAGAAACGGAGGATTCATGGGCGGGAATCCGCGGAGTCGCGGAGCCGCGGAGCCGCGACCACCGGCGTCAACGCGACGTCAAGAATTCGTCAAGCGAAGATCGGCAGGCTGTCCGCATGAGCATTCCTTCACGTCCCACCGCCGTCCGCCGCCGCCGCACCCTGGCACACGTCGTACTGCGCGACCTGGCGGAGACCGGGCACACCACCGTCCCGCCGTGGTGGGAGGCCGAGATCGAGCGCGAGTTCGGCGGGCTGGACGGGTTCCTGGCCGAGCTGAGCCGCCAGTGGTGGGCGGCCTACGCCGTGCACCTGGACGCGCTGATCGAACTCGGCGCGGGCGACCCCGGGCAGGCGTGGGCCGACGTGGCGGAGCAGCTGCCGTACCTGCGGCGCGTGCTCGACGCCTACGCCGGAGAGCCCGCCCTCGCCGAGGCCGAGCGGCGCCACTGCGACGTGCTGCGCTGGACCGCCCGCCGCGAGGCCCGGCACGCCGCCTGAGCCGACCACCGGCAGGTACGGCACACCGCCCGGGCCGACGACCGGTACGGCACGCCGCCTGAGCCGACCACCGGCAGGTACGGCACACCGCCCGGGCCGACCGCCGGGCGGTACGGCGGCGGGGCCGCCCGGCGGAGGGCGCGACACGCCGTCCCGCCCGGGATTGCGCTCCCGTTCCGCGCATGGACGCGTCTGACCGGGTAGCCATTGACGATGGTCGGTTTCCTTGAACGCCAGGACTCGGATCGCCGTCTGGGCATGCGGCTCACCTTCGCGGTGGCGGCCGTGGCGCTGTTCTCGGCGCCGTTCGTGCTGCTGCTGGCGCTGGTGGTCTCGTCGTTCTCGCCGCTGAACGACTTCGACCAGCGGATGGCCGAGCGGGCGCACGAACACACGCTCTCCCAGCCCGGCTACGGGGACTTCCTCAACGTGGCGACCGAGGTCTTCGGCCCGGTGACGTGGCGCGTCCTGATGGTGCTGGCCGCGATCTGGCTCTGGCGCCGGGGACGGCGGCGCCTGGCCGCCTGGACGATCGTCACGATCACCGTCAGCGGTCTGCTGAACCTGGCGGTCAAGGAGCTCGTGGACCGGGCCCGGCCGGTGCTGCCCGACCCGATCTCCTGGGCGCCCGGCGCATCCTTCCCCTCCGGCCACGCGATGGCCGCGGCGACGGGGGCGAGCATGGCCGTGCTCCTCCTGCTCCCCTTCCTGCGGAGCCGGGCCGCGCATCTGGCCGCCTGGGGCTGCGCCGCGGTCGTCACCGCGTTCGTCGCCTACAGCCGGGTGGCGCTCGGCGTGCACTGGGTCAGCGACGTGGTGGCGGGCGTCACCCTGGGGCTCGCGACCGTGGCGGCGACGGCCGCGGGGTACGAGGCCTGGCGGCGCGACGAGGGCCGCAGGCCCGCGGTGCCGTACGAGGAGGGCGTGGAACCGGAGATGGAGGAGGACGGCGCCGGAGATCCGGGCCGCACGTGAACACCTCCCCTTGGGCGTTCCTTTGACCGTTTTCGGGGTAGCTCGCGTCTCATGTCGAAACCGCCGATCGATCTCCGGGACGCCCTGCGGCTCATCCTGCTCCCGTTGTCCGTCATGGCCGTTCTGACGATCGGCGTCGGACTGCTGATCACCAAGGTGCTGGAGCCGACGACCATCGGCGCGAACGACCGCGGGGTCAACGAGGAACTGGCCCGGGAGCGGACGACCTTCTGGAGCGACGTCACCGACGTGCTCTCCGGCCTGTCGGACACCCCGGTGATCGTCGGCGCCACCGCCGTGCTCCTGATCGTGTTCCGGCTGGTCTTCAAGCGCTGGAACGAGTCGCTCTTCCTGGTGACGGCCGTCTGGTCGCAGTCGCTGATCTTCCTGCTCTCCACCGTCCTGGCGGAGCGCAAGCGGCCCGCGGTCCAGCATCTGGACCCCGCGCCGCCCACCTCCAGCTTCCCCTCGGGGCACACCAGCGCGGCGGTCGCCTTCTACTGCGGCGTCGCACTGGTGCTCACCCTGCACACCCACCGCCACAAGATCTTGAACGTGCTGTGGTGGCTGGTCGGCCTGGGCGTCCCGCTCGGGATCGCCTACTCCCGGATGTATCGCGGCATGCACCACCTGAGCGACGTGAGCTGGGGCTTCCTGCTCGGCCTGGTCTGCGTCGCGGTGGCCGCCAACGCGCTGCTCCTGCGTCCGCGACGCCGGGAGAGGGACGGGAAGGGCCCCGAAGGACTCAGAACAGCTCGTACGGCGTAGCCACCTTGGCTCCCGCCGCGGTCAGCTCCTCCTCCACCCTCCGGGAGACGGCCGCGGCGGGCTCGTCGCCGTCGTAGGTCGCATGGGCCCCGCGGACGAGCGTGACGGCGTGCCCGCGCGCCAGTGCCGCCAGAGAGGTCTCCCGGACGCACCACTCGCTCTGCATCCCGGCCACCACGACCGAGGCCACCGGCGGGAGCACCCAGGCGAGGTCGGTCCCGTCGAACGCGTCCGGGACGTGCTTGTCGATCACCTGCTCTCCGGGCAGCACCTCGTGGACCAGCTCCCAGCCCGGCGTCCCCGGGAGGTCGGGATCGCCCTCGGAGCCGTTGTTGCGCACGAAGACCACGGGGGCCCCGGCGGCGCGGGCGCGCTCCAGCAGCACGGTGATCGCGTCCGCGACCGCCTCCGCTTCGGGCACCGGCGCGGGAGGCCGGAGCATGTTGCGCTGAGCGTCGATCACGAGAAGCACCTGGTTCACATGAGAACTCTAGTTCGAAACACCGGCGGAGGGAAGCGTTTCCGCAGGGCTCGGAGCGGAGCGTGTCAGCGCAGCCGGAAGCCGGCCACCAGTCCGCGCAGCTCACCCGACATCCGGGACAGGTCGGCGGCGGCCCGCTGGGCCTGGCCGATGCCGTCGCTGGTGGCCTGGGCCGCGGCGGCGATGTCGGCGATGCTCATCGCGATCTCGGTGCTGCCGCCGGCCGCCTCGGCGATGTTGCGGCTGATCTCCGTCGTGGTGGCGGACTGCTCCTCGACCGCGTCGGCGATGCTGGCCTGGTAGTCGTTCACCTGCTCGATGACCGAGCCCACCGCGCTGATCGCGCCGACCGCGACCGAGGTGCCCGTCTGGATGGCCTGCACCCGGTCGCCGATGTCGTCGGTGGCCTGGCCGGTCTGCTGGGCCAGGTCCTTGACCTCCCCGGCGACCACCGCGAAGCCCTTGCCCGACTCGCCCGCGCGCGCCGCCTCGATCGTGGCGTTGAGCGCCAGCAGGTTGGTCTGCTCGGCGATGGCCGTGATCATCTTGACCACGTTGCCGATCTCGTTGCTCGCCTCGCCGAGCCGCTCGATGGTCGCGTTGGCCTCCTCCGCCTCCCGCGCCGCGGTCGTCGCGACCCGGGCCGCCTCCGCCGCGCTGCTCGCGATCTCCCGGATCCCGGCGCCCATCTGCTCGGTGCCGCCGGCGACGCTCTGCACGTTCTGGGAGACCCGCTCGGCGGTGGCGGAGACGGCGCTGGCCTGCGCGCTGGTCTGCTCCGCGCTCGCCGCGATCCGGCCGCTGACGTCCGACAGCTCGTCCGCCGTGGCGGCCAGTTCGTCCGCACTGCGCGTCATCGCCTCGACCGAGGCGCGGACGCCGCTCATGGCCTCGCCCAAAGCGGCGGCCATCCGCCCCACCTCGTCGCGGCTGTGGACCTCGGCCTTCGCCGTCAGGTCGCCCCGGCCGAGCGCCGACAGCACGGCCGACACCCGGGCCAGCGGCCGCACGATCGACCGCGACACGAGCAGCGCCAGGCCGATCGCGGCCAGCGAGCCGACGACCAGGAAGACGATCAGCAGGGTCCGGCTGCTCTCGTAGGCGTCGATCGTCGCGGCGTGGTCCGCCTTGGCGGCCTCCGCCTCGATCCGCTCCAGCTCCTCCAGCCCCTCGACCGCCGCGGAGATCAGCGGCTGGCCGGTGGACTCCATCATCCGGTCGACGCCGTGCACGTCGCGGTCGAGGGCCAGCGGGAGGACCTGCCCGTCACGGACCTCGATCCAGCGCGCCCAGTTGTCCTCGAAGACGGCGAGGGGCTCCTCGCCGCCCTCCGGGACGTACTCCTTGAACTTCTCCAGACCCTGGGCGATCTGCTCGTCGCTCTCGCGCAGGGATTCCTGGTACTCTCGCGCCGAGGCGTCGTCCGGCGCCATGGCGATCCGCAGGACGTCCAGCCGCGACTTGACCTCCGAGTGGTGGACCAGCGACAGCCCCGTGAGCGGCACGACGTTGTTGTTGTAGAGGTGGTCGACCCGCTCGCTCATCGAGGCCATGCCCGTCAGGGCGACCGATGAGGTGGCCAGGCTCACTCCGGCCACGAGAAGCAGACTGGACAGGATCTTCTTCCGGACGCCGAGGTCGGCGAGCCGACCGGCGATGGAGCTGCGGCGTCCGCGGGACGCGCTCTCGGCGGGTACGGCCCGCGGTTCCGTCGTGGATGGCATGAGGAGATCTCCCGATCCGTCAGAGGAGGACCCCGGCCGCGTCGTCGGCTGCTTCTCCCAGTGATTCGGGGGTCGCGCAGGTCAAGGGATCGGCACCGGAGCCGGGGACATGAGTCCTGCCCGGAGTGCCGTGCCTCACAGCGGACCGGGATGTTCCGGGCCTTCCTCCGGACCGGTTCCCGCACGGCACTTATCCGCTTGCCAAAGCCCTCGGCGGCGGGGAACGCTTGCCGGGGCCCGTCGATCGACGATCATCATCCGGACGGCCGCCGCCGCGACCGGGCGGCATCCTCCGTCCGGCACACGACACCGAGGAGTGGACAGGACATGGACATCATCGACCCCGGGGTGAGCGACTACCTGCTCTCCCACTGCACCCCCGCCGACGACCTGCTCCGCGAGCTGGCGGCCGAGACCCGGGAGGCGTTCCCCCACGACATCGCGGGCATGCAGATCTCCCACGACGAGGGCGCGCTCCTCACCATGCTGGTCCGGCTCACGGGCGCGCGGCAGGCCGTCGAGGTGGGGGTGTTCACCGGCTACTCGTCGGTCTGCATCGCCCGGGGCCTGCCCGCGGACGGCCGCCTGCTCGCGTGCGACGTCAGCGACGAGTGGACCTCGATCGCCCGGCGCTACTGGGAGCGGGCCGGCCTCGCCGACCGGATCGACCTGCGGATCGCCCCCGCGATCGAGACGCTCCGCGCGCTGCCCGCCGAGCCGTACATCGACTTCGCGTTCGTCGACGCCGACAAGGTCGGCTATCCCCTCTACTACGAGGAGCTGGTCCCCCGGCTCCGTCCGGGCGGGCTGATCGTCCTGGACAACGTGCTGCGGGCGGGCCGCGTGCTCGACCCGGCCTGCGAGGACGAGGCCGACGTGGCCATGCGCCGGATGAACGAGACCGTCGTCGCGGACGACCGCGTCGACTCGGTGATGCTGCCCGTGCGCGACGGCGTCACCCTCGCCCGCAGGCGCTGACCCGGCCGGCGCGGACGGTCCCGGCCGGCGCGGACGGTCCCGGCCGACGCGGACGGTCCCGGCCGACGCGGACGGTCCCGGCCGGCGCGGACGCCGTGAACATCCTGTGAGATCGGCGCCGCCGGGCCCGCGATCCGGCCCGCGCGCCGCCGCGGCGCCCGATGCGGCCCGGGATCTCACAGAGGGCTCACAGAACCTCTCCGGAACCGCCCGGCCGCCCGGCCGCCCGGCCCAGGATTCGTCGCATGATCGAGTTACGGCGGTTGACCAAACGCCACGGCCGGACCACGGCGGTGGACGACCTGAGCTTCGACGTCAGACCGGGCGCGGTCACCGGTTTCCTCGGCCCGAACGGCGCGGGCAAGACCACCACGATGCGGATGATCCTGGGCCTGGACGCGCCGACGAGCGGCACGGCGACGATCCGCGGACGCCGGTACGCCGACCTTCCCTTCCCGATGCGGGAGGTCGGCGCGCTACTGGACGCCCGCGCCGCGCACCCGAACCGGAGCGTGCTCGCCCACCTGCTGTCCCTGGCGCAGAGCAACGGCATCGCGCGGAGCCGGGTCGACGAGATGCTCGGGATCGTCGGCCTCTCCGGGATCTCCGGTCGGCGGGCGGGCGGGCTGTCCCTGGGCATGAGCCAGCGGCTCGGCATCGCCGCGGCCCTGCTCGGCGACCCGGCGGTGCTGGTCTTCGACGAGCCGGTCAACGGGCTCGACCCGGAGGGCGTCGTGTGGATCCGCACCCTCATGCGCGGCCTCGCCGCGGAGGGCCGGACGGTGCTGGTCTCCAGCCATCTGATGAGCGAGACGGCGCTGACCGCCGACCACCTGGTCGTCATCGGCCGGGGTCGGCTGCTCGCCGACTCCGGGCTGGACGCGTTCGTCCGCGCGAACTCGCGGGAGAGCGTCCTGGTGCGCACCCCGGAAGCAGAGGAGCTCGCCCACCGGCTGCGCGACGCCGGGGGGACCGTACGGCCCGGCGGCGCGGGGCAGGCGGACGCCCTGGTGGTGACGGGGATGGAGAGCGCGGTGATCGGGAAGGTCGCGATGGCGCACGGGGTGGTGCTGCACGAGCTGACCCCGCACCGGACCTCCCTGGAGGAGGCGTACGTGACTCCTCCGCTCCCTGAAGGGAGCGGCTTCTCGCTAAGCCGCTTGCGCAGCCTCACGAAGGGCAAGCCCTGCCCTGAGGATGTTGATCGCCGCATTGACGTCGGCGTGCGCTTCATGCCCGCACGCCGTACAGGCGAACGCGGCCTGGGTGAGGCGGTTCTCCGTCGCGCAGTGCCCGCAGCGCGAGCACGCGCGGGAGGTGT
>NZ_BMQE01000044.1:0-60395 GCF_014647955.1 Planomonospora antibiotica
TGACCAGCACCTACACCCTCACCCGTGGCCCAGAACCCTGATTAGCTGCGGAACCCAGGACCTGCGGCGTGCCCCTTTGACGCTTATCTTGTCCACCCCTCCAGAAAGCCCAGAGTTCCCGCGAACCCAAGGGCCGACGCTGGACCGCTGGGGTGGCCTGGGAGGTTATGCACCCTTGGGTTCGCCGGAGCCCAAGGCCGTCTACGGTCAGCCGGTCCCGGAGCGACACCGGGCGATGACCGGGAACCCGACGACGGCGGTCGGCCCGGCCTGGCGAGCGGCCGAGGTGCCTAGGCTGGTGTACGGAGCTGCCCCCACGTGAGCAGGTGTTCTCTGTCAGCGCGGCACTCAGCGTCGGGCCGAGCCCCCTCGACCGGGGCCGGCACGCAACTCCTCGACTTCACCGCCGCTACAAAAACCTCAGCGACAAGAGAGGAGCATCACTGATTCCGAGACGTCCTCAATCGCCAGAGCGACGTGCTCTACACGGAGAATGCCCTGGTCCTGGGACTGGATGGCCGGGAGAGCAACTCGAGAACTCAGAGGTTATTCCTTAGGATAGGGCCCGGATGAGCGATGCCGCCGCGCGGCGGCGCGCCATATCCACTGGGAAACGCTTTCCCTGCCCTGCCGCTCCTCACCTGCGATTCCCTCTGCGGAGGGGTGTCCTTCTCGCCCGATTTGCGACGATGTACTCGTTTCGGGACCGTCCGCGACGGAGCTTCAGCCGCCGACGCGCAGGACGGCGGCACCGGTGACGCGGTCGGCGGCCAGGTCGGCCAGGGCCCGGTCGGCCCCCTCCAACCCGTAGGCGACGGTGGTGACGCTCAGAGGGTGCCGGGCGGCGTGCTCCAGCAGGGCGCGGCCGTCGGCGCGGGTGTTGGCCGTGACGCTGCGCAGGGTGCGCTCGCGGAACAGATGCTCAGCGTAGTTCAGGACCGGGACGTCGGTGAGGTGGATCCCGGCCACCGCCAGCGTGCCACCGGCGTCCAACGCCGACAGCGCCACCGGCACCAGATCGCCGACCGGTGCGAACAGGATCGCGGCGTCCAACGGCTCGGGCGGGGCGCCGTAGGCGTCACCCGCCGAGGCGGCCCCCAACTGCAGGGCGAGCCGCCGGGCGGACTCGGCGCGGGTCAGCACGTGCACCGTGGCGCCCTGGGCGAGCGCGACCTGGGCGGTCAGGTGGGCCGAGGCGCCGAACCCGTAGATGCCCAGCCGCCCGCCGGGCGGCAGCTCGGCGCGCAGCAGCGCCCGGTAGCCGATGATGCCCGCGCACAAAAGCGGCGCCAGTTCCTCGGCGGGCCGATCGGCGGGCAGTTCGTAGACGAAGTCCTGCGGCGCGGTCAGGTACTCGGCGTAGCCGCCGTCGGCGTCCCAGCCGGTGTAGCGCGAGTCCGGGCAGAGGTTCTCGGCGCCGCGCAGGCAGTAGCGGCACGCGCCGCAGGCGGAGCGCAGCCACGCCACCCCCACCCGGGCGCCGGTGGCGAACCGGTCGGCTCCCGGACCGCGGGCGGCCACGCGCCCCACCACCTCATGCCCGGGAACCGTACCCGGGCGGCGGGGAGCCAGGTCTCCCTCGGCCAGGTGCAGGTCGGTACGGCACACCGCGCACACCTCGACCTCGACCAGCACCTCGCCCGGAGCCGGCTGCGGGACCGGCAACCGCACCCGCTCCAGCGGGCCCGCTGCCATGGGGCCGGGCCGGCGCACCGCCCAGGCCGTCATCGTCTCCGCCATGCCTCCATGCTCACATGCGCCATCCTGCGGCAGCGGGACGGAGGAGGCCGTGTCGCCGGCTCGGCGCCCGCTCGTTCCGGGTCGACACGCCCTGCGCGCGGTGCAGGCCGTCGTCGCCGGCCTCGTCGGCGAAGGGGTGTCTGCGGGTGCGGCGCGACGGCCGTCGCGCCTGCTACGCCTGGACCGCCAGCGGCGGTACCGCCGGAACGGCACGCCACCGTGGACGAAGAGGTTGACCGCGGCGGTGCGGGCCTGCTCGAAGGCGGCGCCGTCGGCCAGCTCCCCCTGAAACAGCAGCCAGGTGCCGGCCACCAGCAGGGCGGACACCAGCAGGATCCGGGCGACGAGCGCGCCGGTCACCATCGGCCCGGCCGGCGGTCGGATCACGCAGCCGCGCCGGCCTCTCCGTCAGCCCGGCTCCGCCGCCCGGTGACGGGGAGCCGGGAAGGTCCGGCCCCGGGAATCCTCGGTGCCGTCGGGCCGCGCAACGAATCAGACGAGACGGACCGTCTTGACGGGATGAGGGCAAGCCGTTATCGTCTCCGTCGAGACGGAACGGTTCGTCTCGATAGGGGCGATTAATCGGAGCACTGCATGTGCGCACCCCGGACATGCCGTATCCCCGGATCCCCCGGAGACCACCGACTGGCCGGCCCCGGAACCGGCCTCTCCGTCACCGGAACCACCGGACCGCCGACTCCGCCCACGACCGTCCGACCGCCGTCCCGACATCAGGAGGTCGCTCATATGCGCACCGCTCATCCCTCGTCCGACACCCGGCTCGTCCTATCCGGCGTCACCAAGCGGTATGACGACACGATCGTCCTGAACGAGGTCTCCCTCACGGTCAAGCCCGGTGAGAAGGTCGGGGTGATCGGCGACAACGGCTCCGGGAAGTCCACTCTGCTGCGCCTGATCGCCGGACGGAGCCGCCCAGACAACGGCTCCGTCACCGTCGCGGCGCCCGGTGGCGTCGGTTATCTGGCCCAGACCTCGGATCTGCCCGCAACCGCCCTCGTCGGCGACGCCGTCGATCTCGCGCTGGCGGACCTGCGTGATCTGGAGCGCCGGATACGCCGGGCCGAGCTCGACCTGGGCGATGCCGCACCTGCCGGACTGGCCGTCTACGGTGACCTGGTCGCCCTGTTCGAGGCTCGCGAGGGATACCAGGCCGACACCCGGGTCGAGATCATGCTGGACGCGCTCGGCCTGCCCGGACTGGACCGCGACCGCCCGCTGGGCACCCTGTCGGGCGGGCAGAGGTCCCGGCTCGCGCTGGCCGCGACCCTGGCCGCGGCTCCCGAGGTGCTGCTCCTCGACGAACCCACCAACGACCTCGACGACCAGGCCGTCGCCTGGCTGGAGGACCACCTGCGGAACCACCGGGGTACCTTGATCATGGTCACCCACGACCGGCTTCTCCTGGACCGGATCACCTCCACCATCGTGGAGGTGGACCACGATCTGCGCACCGTGCACCGCTACGGCAACGGCTACACCGGATTCCTGGCGGCCAAGGCGGCGGCCAGAGCACGCTGGGCGCGAGAGCACCAGGAGTGGCGCGCCGAGGTGACCCGCCAGGAAGGACTGGCCGACTCCCATGCGAAGCGGCTGGCCGCCATCCCGCGCAAGGCGCCGGCCGCCTTCAGCGGGGCGGGTGCGTTCCGCGCCAGATCACGGGCGCACGGCGCGATGAGCAGGATACGCGGCGCCCGTGAACGGCTGCGACGGCTCCGGCTGAACCCTGTTCCGCCGCCGCCGCTTCCCCTGCGGTTCACCCCCCACGCCAGAGCGCACGCCACCGCCGCCGACATCACCGGCCCCCTCGTGGAGCTGACCGATGTGCGGGTCGGCGAGCGCCTGCACGTCGAATCGCTGCGCATCGAACCGGGAGCGCGGCTGCTGGTCACCGGACCCAACGGGGCGGGCAAGACCACGCTCCTGCGCGTCCTGGCCGGCGAGCTCGCCCCCGACGCCGGCACGGTCCGCCGGGTGCCCCGCGTGGGGCATCTGCGCCAGCACGACGGCACGGTGTACGGCGAAGGCACGGTCCTGGAGGCGTTCGCGGCGGGTCGGCCGGGAGATCCGGCCGAGCACGCCGACGCGCTGCTCGCGCTGGGGCTGTTCCGCGCCACCCGGCTCGCCTCGCCGGTCCGCTCCCTCTCCCCAGGCCTGCTCCGCAGGCTCGAACTCGCCCGCATCATCAGCGAACCGACCGATCTGCTGCTGCTGGACGAACCCACCAACCACCTGTCCCCGGACCTGATGGACGACCTGGAGGACGCTCTGACCGCTTACCCGGGTTCGCTCGTCATCGTCACCCACGACCGGCGCATGCGGGACGCCTTCACCGGCTCCCGTCTGGAGCTCGACTCGGGCAGGGCGGTGCCGCCGCACGTGACCGTGTGACCGCGACGAGCCCACTCGCCGTCCGGAAGGCCGTCGATGCGGAGCACGGTCCCGTCCCGGCCACCGGACCGCACGGGCCGCCGCGCGCCTTCCGGACGCCCGTCCGCGTTCCGTCCGCGTTCCGTCCGCGCTCCGGCCGCCCGCGGCGTCCAGACTAGGAGGCATGGAGATCTACCACGGCACGGGACCGGGACCGATCACCCCTGACGGTTGCGCGGTCGACTACTACGCCACCCTCGCCGCGGGCGGCGAGCCCGGACTCATCCATGCCGCCGTCCCGCCCGGGGCGGCCATCCTCGAACTCGGCGCCGGGGCCGGACGCATCACCCGTCCCCTGCTGGAGCTCGGGCACGAGGTCGTCGCCGTCGACGAGTCTCCCGAGATGCTCGCCCACATCACCGGAGCCGAGACCGTCTGCTCACCCATCCAGTCCCTGGCCCTGTCCCGGACCTTCGATCTGGTGCTGCTGATGTCGTTCGTCGTCGAGACCGCCGACGACGACCTGCGCGCGGCGTTCCTGGACACCTGCCGCCGCCACGTCGCCGACGACGGCTGCGTGATCCTGCAGCGCAAGCCCCCCGAGTGGTACGACACCGTCCGGCCGTCCGAACGCCGGACCGGCGACGGCGGCACCGTCCGCATGAAGGACATCAGCCGCCCCGGCCCCGGCCTGCTGAAGGCCACCATGGAGTACGTCGTCGGCGAACGGCGCTGGACCCACACCTTCGTCAGCCGCCGCCTCGACGACGACCGTCTCGGCCGTGAGCTCGGCCGGGCCGGTCTGACGCTCTCCGGGTTCCTCGACGGCGACCGCGAGTGGGTGCGCGCGGTACCCCGCTGACCCGCGGCCTTCCCGCACGATCCGGAACGGCCGCGCCGGTTCCCCCGCTCGCCGGCCGTCGGAGCACGGGCGAGGGACCGGCTCGGGCGGGGCCGCATGCCGTTCCTGCCGCTCGGCGGTCGGCGCGCCGCGAAGATCAAGAGGTCCGCAGGCGGACGGCCGCCTGCCGGAGCCGACGGCGGGGGAGCGGTGTTCACCCGCGCGGAAGATCGTGGGGGAGGGCGGGAAGCCGCGGGTCCGCTGCCGGAGGAGGGGTGGGCTCCGCGGAGGGGATCCGGGGTGCGGCCGGCTGTCGCGCGGGCCGGCGTGCCTGCCGTACTTCGCGGCCGACCGCCCAGGCGTCCGCCACCGGGCCCAGATGCCCGAGCTTGTCGGGGTTGATCACCGAACGGATCGTCTGGATCCGCCCGTCGAGGACATCGAGCGCCAGGATGTAGAGCACCTTGCCGTCCCGGTCACGGAAGACCGCGCCCGGCCGACCGTTGACCTCGTGCGGCTCGAACGTCACGCCGACCCGGGCCATCAGGGGGAGGAAGGAGGCGAGCAGCCGGGCCACGTTCCCGGCACCGCTGACGGCTCTGGCCAGCTGCGGGGCCTTGCCGCCGCCGTCGCCGACCATCGTCACGTCGGCGGCGAGCAGCTCCCGCAGGCCGCTGATGTCACCTTCGCGCAGGGCGTCGAAGAACCGCGACGCCAGTTCCTCCCGCTCTTCGCGGACCGCTTCGAAGCGTGGCCGCCCGGCCTCCATGTGCCGCCGCGCCCGCACCAGCAGTTGCCGGCACGCCGCCTCCGAGCGGCCCACCGCCGCGGCGACCTCGCCGAACCCGAAGCCGAACACCTCCCGCAGCACGAACACCGCCCGCTCCAGCGGGCTGAGCCGTTCCAGCAGCAGCAGCGCCGCCATCGACACCGAGTCGGCCAGCTCCACCGACCGCGCCGGATCCTGGTACGGATCACTCAGCAGCGGCTCGGGAAGCCACGGGCCCACGTACTCCTCCCGCCGCACCCGCGCAGAACGCAGCACGTCGAGCGAGATCCGCGTCACCGCGGCCGACAGGAAAGCCTTGGCCGACACAGGTCGGGTCGCCGAGCCGTCAAAGCGCAGCCATGTCTCCTGCACCGCGTCCTCGGCCTCGGCCACACTGCCCAGAATCCGGTAGGCGATCGAGAACAGCAGCGGCCGCAGATCCTCGAACTCCTCGACCTTGTTCACACCGGCCATCCCCTCTGACGCCTTCCATCCTGCCGTGCGCGCCGCCGCGGACGTCTTCTGACGATCATTCGGGCCACCGGATGGACGGAGTGACGCCCTCCGCGTCCCGGGGCCCGCAGCCGGACCCCGGGACGGCCGCTCATGCCGTTCAGCGGAACCGCCCGGGCTCGTAGTCGCCGGCCGGCTGCCGGGTGATGATGTTCAGCCGGTTCGCCGTGTTCATGAAGGAGACCAGGACCACCAGGGCGGTGAGCTGCTCCTCGTCGTAGTGCTCGGCGGCGCGCGCCCACACCTCGTCGCTGACCCCACCGGCCGCGTCCGCGACCCGGGTCCCCTCCTCCGCCAGTGCCAGCGCGGCGCGCTCGGCCTCGGTGAAGACCGTGGCCTCCCGCCAGGCCGCCACCAGGTTGAGTCGCACCGGGGTCTCACCTGCCGAGGCGGCCTCCTTGGCGTGCATGTCGATGCAGACGGCGCAGCCGTTGATCTGGCTGACGCGGAGCGCCACCAGCTCCTGCGTCGCGACCGGCAGCGGTGATTCCTTGAGCGCCTTGCCCGCCGACATGAAGTGCTTGAGGATCTTGCCGGCGGTCGGGGAGGCGAAGTAGTCCAGCCGTGCATCCATGGTGTGCTCCTCTGTGGTCGTCAGTGGCTACACCCCCTAAGACGACGTGACCCGGCCCCCTGTGACATGAGCGAACGAGCGCTGACGGCGGTAGGGCGGAGATGACCGGCTGCGGAGCTCACCGCCGCTCCGGACGGTCCGGCACACGGGCGGGCGCAGAATCCACGGGGAAGGCCCGCCTGGCGAGGGCATGCGGAAGCGCGGCCGGCGGATGCTCTTGTTTCCACGAGACGGGGGAACACCAACACTCAGGTAGGCAGGCAGGTCACCGCTGACCAGGGCAAGGAGCACGGGCGTGGATGAGCCGTTGATCCCTCCGATGCGGCTGGACGACCTGCTGGCCGAGCTGCAGGACCGGCTGAAGGCGGTGCTGGCCGCCCGCGACCGGGTCCACGCCCTGTTGGAGGCCGTGATCGCGATCGGCAGTGACCTGGACCTGGAGACCGTGCTGCGGCGGATCACCGAGACGGCCACCACGCTGGTGGAGGCCCGCTACGGGGCGCTGGGCGTGATCGGCCCGGGCGGCACGCTGGAACGGTTCATCCCGGTGGGCATGAGCGCCGAGGAGATAGCCCAGGTGGATCACTGGCCGCACGGTGAGGGGCTGCTCGGGCTGCTGATCAGGAAGCCTCAGCGGTTGCGGCTGGCCGACCTCGCCGAGCACGCCGACTCCTACGGCTTCCCCGAGGGGCACCCGCCGATGCGCAGCTTCCTGGGCATGCCCATCCGGGTGCGCGGCGAGGTGTTCGGCAACCTGTACCTGACCGAGAAAGCCGGAGGCGAGGCGTTCACCGACGAGGACGAGGCCGTGGTGGTCGCACTGGCCACCGCCGCAGGCGTGGCCGTCGAGAACGCCCGGCTGTACGAGCAGACCCGGCGGCGCGAGGCCGAGCTGCAGATGTTCGCCGGCGTCGTCGCCCACGACCTGAAGGCCCCGCTGACGGCGGTGCGCGGCTTCACCGAACTGGCCCACGACGCCCTGGCCGGCCAGCCGGGCCGAGAGCAACCCGCCGACCTGCTGAAACGGGCGCTGACCGCCTCCGCCCGGATGGGCCACCTGATCGACGACCTGCTCACCTACGCCACCGCCCGCGACGCCACCCTCGTCCCGGTCCAGATCGACCTGACCACGCTGGCCGACCAGATCGTCGAGGAACACCGCAGCGCGACCCGCTCCACCGCCTCCGCGCCCGAGCCGCAGGTGTACATCGGCCCGCTGCCGACCGTCGAGGCCGACCTGTCCATGATCCGCCAGCTGCTGACCAACCTGATCGGCAACGCGATCAAATACACCCCGCCCGGGCACGCCGCCCACGTCGACATCACCGGAGCGCGGACCGGCGACGGCCGGGTGTGCGTCGAGATCGCCGATCGCGGCATCGGCATCCCTCCGGGTGAACATCAGGCGATCTTCGCCGGATTCCACCGGGCCGCCGCCGGTTACACCGGTACCGGGCTCGGCCTGGCCATCTGCCAGCGGATCGTCGAGCGCCACGGCGGCACCGTCACCGCCGCCGACAACCCCGGCGGCGGCGCCCGTTTCGCTTTCACCCTCCCGACCGCCGACGGCTCACCGTGACACCGGCGGACCGGCTGCCGCCGGCCCACCGGACCGGGGCGGACCGCCGGCCCCATCGGCCGGATAGGCCGGCTAGCGCTCCTTGCGGCGCTGCGCCTCCTTGCGCACCTCGGCCTGGACCGACCGCTCGTGCTTCAGCCACTCGGGGTCCTCCGCCTTGATGGCGTCGATCTCGGCGCTGGTGAGCGGCCCGGTGATGCCGCCCCTCGCCAGGCCGGAGTTGGAGACGCCCAGCTTCACGGCGACGACCTGCCTGGGGTGCGGTCCGTTGCGCCGCAGCTCGGTCAGCCAGGCCGGCGGAGTGGCCTGCAGCGCGTTCAGCTCATCCCTGGAGACGACTCCCTCCTGGAACTCGGCGGGAGTGGCCGAGAGGAGCACACCCAGCTTCTTGGCCGCGGTCGCGGGCTTCATCGTCTGAGTGGTCTTGAGCTTGGTCATGGTGCCAAGGGTATGGCGCGAAGCCGCTTCCCCTGACATCGGTACCCTGAGGAGGTGACTGACAGAGAGTTCCGGCTGGCTTACGTACCCGGGGTGACGCCCGCCAAATGGGCCGGCGTCTGGGCCGAGCGTGTACCCGACGTGCCGCTCACCCTGGTCCCCGTCGCCGCCGCCGGGGCGGTGCGGCTCCTGCACGACGGCGGCGCCGACGCCGGGTTCGTGCGGCTGCCCGTGGACCGCGAAGGGCTCAGCGTGATTCCTCTCTATGTCGAGACCACCGTGGTCGTGGTGCCGAAGGATCACCTGGTGGCCGCCGCCGACGAGGTGGCCGTCGCCGATCTCGCCGACGACGAGGTGCTCCATCCGATGGACGACACCCTCCAGTGGACGGCCCTGCCGGGGCTGCCGGCCTTCACGCGCCCGGACACGACGGCGGAGGCGATCGAGCTGGTGGCGGCGGGGGCCGGGCTGCTGCTGGTCCCGCAGTCGCTGGCGCGCCTGCACCACCGCAAGGACCTGACCTCCCGGCCGGTCGCGGAGACTCCGCAGTCGCAGATCGCGCTGGCCTGGCCCACGGAGGCGACGACCGAACTGGTGGAGGACTTCATCGGTATCGTCCGCGGGCGTACGGTGAACAGCTCGCGGGGCCGTACCCCCGCCCCTGCCCCGCAGAAGGCGCGGAAGCAGCAGAGGAGTCCCGCCCCGGGCGGCTCGGGTCGCCGGGGCACGCAGACCGGCCGGGGAGGGAAGGGCCACCGGCCCCGCTGAACCGTCGTTCCCGGCGGCGGACCGGCGCGCCGACGCCCCCGACCGCCGCCGGACGCGCGTGCCCGCTCACCCGCCACCTCGGCCGCCGCCGGGACGGAAGGACCTGGCTCGGCATCCGCCTGGTGCCCGGGCACCCCGGCGAGCCGAGAGCCGGCGGCAAGGTCCGGCCGGACCGGCCGGTCAGGCGCTTCGATGGGGCATCGACGCGGCGCCGAACCTCGGTTACGGTGCTCGGTAGGACACCGACGGTAACCGGCCGGGTCCGCCCAGGAGGATGAACATGTCCGAACCGGAGCAGCGGTCTCTCACCAAAGCAGAGATCCAGGACTACTTCAGGGACAACGGCGACTTCTTCTTCGGCGCATTGCGCCAGGCCCAGGAACTGGTGGACGGCAACCGCGAGGCCGAGGCGTCCGCGCACGTCCCCGTCCCGGTGGACACGCTGCGGTCGATGCACCAGGCGATGACGGCCATGTACAAGATCATGGGTGATCAGGAGATGCTGCCGCCGTTCGGCAACCACGGCAACCGCGGGCCCGGCTCCGACTGGAACCCGCTCACCCCGCACGGTGTCGACATCGGCGACCTCAACCCGTTCGGCTGACCGGGCGGGCAGGTGCCACGACGATGAGCATCCTGGAGAAACTGCTGTATCCACACGACCTGGAGACGTTCTTCTCGCGTGTCTGGGAGCAGGACCACCTGCACGTCCGCCGCGCCGACAACCCCGCCCTGCAGGAACTGCTGCCCACGCTGGTGTCGGTCGAGGACCTCGACGAGCTGCTGACCGTCGCCTACGCCACCGGCTCCCACCGCTCCGACGCCCTGTGCCTGACCCGGGACGGGCACGTCCTGGCACCCGGCGACTACCTGCGTCCGGGCGGCGGGCAGCCGCTCGTGCAGATCGACGTGGAACGCGTGCTGACGCTGTACCGCCACGGTGCGTCGATCACGTTGAACCGGGTCCACGAAGCGTTGCCCGCGGTGGGCGGCCTGTGCGATGAGCTGTCGGCGTTCTTCGGGGTGCGCGTGCACGCCAACGCCTATCTCACCCCGGCCGACGCGCAGGGTTTCCCGACGCATTTCGACACCCACGACGTGGTCCTCCTGCAACTCGCCGGCGCCAAGAACTGGCGCGTCCAGCCGCCGCCGGTGCAGCTGCCGACCCCCGCGATGCACGACGGGAGCGCGGCCCCGACCGGCCCGGTCACCGAGGTCCTGCTGCGGTCGGGGGAGTTGCTGTACATCCCCCGCGGCTTCGTCCACCAGGGGATCGCGACCGATGCCGCATCGGTGCACCTGACCCTCGGCATCACCCCCTACCCCTGGTCCTGGCTGCTGCACCGCGTGCTGGACGAGCTCGAGCGGACCGACGCCGATTTCCGGCGATCGGTGGCCCCGCGACTGGGGCGCGCCGCTCTCGACGAGGACCGGCTCGCCGGCACCCTGGCGATGCTGGCGGCGCGGCTGGTCGACACCGAACGCGTCCGGCGTGCCCTCGACCACCAGGTCGCCGCGATCGACCGGCCGCGCGGCGCACCGCTGCGCGGGCTGCTGACGCGGCTCACGCACGGCGAGCAGGTCACGCTGACGACCATGGTCCGGACCAAACGGCCGGACCGGGTCGGCATGAGCCGGTCGGGTGACCGCCTCCTGCTGTCCTTCGGGCGTACGGCGCTCGCCCTGCCCGCGTTCACCGAAGCGCCGCTGCGCATCCTGTGCGGCGGCGCGGCCGTCTGCGCCGCGCAGCTTCCCGCAGGCCTCGATGACGACGGGAAACTGGTCCTCATCGAACGCCTGATCCGGGAAGGGCTGCTGGAGTTCGCCGACCCGCTCGCCCCGGGCTGACCGATCCCCGGCGGTGTGCCGCGGGGTGCCCGCAGGCCGGCCCCGGCCTGAACGCGCACCGCGAGCCGCCGGGCCCGGACCGGCGGGGCATGGGCACGCACGGAACGACCGGTTGATCATGCCCTGAGGCTTCACAGCGGCGGTCACCGCCGCCGGTCGTACACGAGGCCGGAGGCGGTGAGGCGTGCCCCGGCCGACGGCGGGTGCGGGGTCCGCCGCCCGTCATGGCCGAGGTGCTCGACGGGCAGGCCGTGGACCAGCACGGCCACGTCACTGATGAGACGCCGATGGCAGCGCCACCACAACGTCTCACTGCACATCACCACCGTCACCCCCGGCCTGGCGGCTCTCACCTCGTCCAGCAGGGCCGTCATCGCCTCACCGAACTCCTGGGACCGGCAGTGGGCCGCGTAGGCGCGGAAGGCCTCGACCCGCCACCAGGAGTCGGGCGAGGCCTCCGTCGGCACCACACGGCGCCGGCCGCCGAGTCGCGGCTCCCACCGGTACGCGATGCCGTCGGCCGGCAGCCACCGGGCCAGGGCGTCCCGGGTGACATGCGGATGGCGGCGGCTGCCGGGAAAACGTCTGACATCGATGAGCAGGCGGGCTCCCGCGCCGTGGAGCGCCTCCAGGATCCGCGACCGGTCCGCCGTCCCGTGTCCGAAGGTCAGGAGGGGCGGGTCTGCCGATGTCATGCCGTCAGAGTGCCACGAGAGCGCCGCGCGTCTCCGGCCGGGATCGTGGCGTCCTTCTGCGCGGGTGCCTGACCGGCGCACCCTCGCTGCTGGATCTGGGCACGGGAGGCGGGGAGTTCCTCTCCGGCCTGGCGCCGCTGCCGCCTCGCACCGCCGCCACTGAGGGCTATCCGCTCGTCTCGTGGCAGGTGCCGGACTTCGACGTGGACCGCTACGCCCCCCGCCTGCATGTCCTCCACGAGGACATGGCGCACGGCCGTCCGCTGACGGCCTACGCCCATCGCTTCGCCCTGCTGGCCGCTCCGCGGGGCTCCGGCCGTCGAAGGTCACCGCATCGTTCACCCTTGACCGCTGACGGGGTGCTCCGGTCGAACCCGTAGGGTCCGGCTGAGCCGTGGTGTCGTACGGGCTGTGCCGCCCGGGGCGTGGCCAAGCCGCTCAAGCGGCACGACTGATCATCGAGTCGCGATTTCAGCGATCATGTGTCCATGACCGGACAATCGATACCCGAGCGGATCTCCTGGGCCGTGGGGACACTGGATCTCACGCCGTCCGATCGGGTCCTGGAGATCGGATGCGGCCGCGGCCTGGCGGCCGCCCTCGTCCTCGACCGCCTCACGGAGGGATCGCTCACCGCGATCGACCGGTCGGACACCGCCGTCGCGGCGGCCGCGCAGCGCAACAGCGGGCACGTGGCGGCCGGCAGGGCGGACTTCCTGGCGGCCGCGCTGGAGGAGACCGCGTTCCCGGACGGCTCCTTCGACCGGATCTTCTCCATCAACGTCAACCTGTTCTGGACCCGGGACCCTGTACGGGAACTGGGCGCCCTGCGCCGCTGGCTCGCTCCCGGTGGGAGCCTCCACCTGTGCTGGGAGCCGCCGGACGAGGGACGGGTGAAGGAGATCGTCGCTGCGGTGGCACCGGCCATGGAGGCGTGCGGCCTTGCGGCCACCGCGCTGACCGGCCGGACCTCCCGCTCGACCGGCCTGGTGTGTCTGGTGGGCAGAGCTCACCACGATCCTTCGTAATCCCAGCGGTCCGTATCATCGGGCCCCACCCGTTGACACCGTCCGGGTGGGTTTCACCGTCTACAGGATCAGCTGGAGTCTCGCGGTATGCCGATGCCGCGGCCTCCACCCGGGAGAGGGGCGCGAGCGGCATGGCCCGCCGTACCGGCTGAAACGAAGACTGCGCGGTGTCCGGCCGCCCTCAGGGTCGCGGTTGGGCGGGGAGCGGGACCGGCCGACGCCACGTCCTGTTCCGGCACGGCATCGGGACCGCCTCCTCGGCGACAGGCGACAGTGAAGTACTTGTCACCGTGCCAAGGTCAAGTGGGGAAGGCCGCCCTGGAGCGCCGTGAGCGCGAGGGGCGGGAGCCGGTGCGGCCGGTCTACGCGGTGGGGGAGAGGTCGTCGGCCACGCCCAGCAGAAGCCTGGCCTGCTCCCAGAGATCGTTCAGGATCTCCGGATCGTTGCTCAGCTTGGCGAACAGGACCAGCCCTTCCAACTGGGCCACCAGTGAGCGGGCCGTGCTCGGCCGCGGCGGCGGGATGGCCCCCTCGTGCGCCGCGTCGTCGAGGGCGGCTCGGACCAGGTCGACCTGTTCGGCGAAGATCTCCTCCAGGCGTTCCTGGACCGGGCTGTCCTGCTGGCTCAGCTCGAGCGCCAGATTGGCCAGCAGGCAGCCGTGCACCGCCCCTGCGGTCAGCTTGGTCCGGCGCTGTCCCTCCACCTGCTCGCGGAAGAGCCGCTCCAGCCGGTCGAGCGCGGGAACCGGCTCGCGCAGGACGGCGGTCCAGGCCGACCGTTGCGCCTGCCAGTGGGCATCGACGACCGCGATGGTCAGCGCCTGCTTGGACTCGAAGAAGTGGTAGAAGCTGCCCTTGCGCACATCGGCGCGCGCGCAGATCTCCGCGACTCCGATGCTGCCGTATCCCCTGCTCAGCATGAGCTCGCAGGCGGCGTCGAGAAGCCGTTCGCGGGCGGTGCTCGATCGTCCCATGACCGGAAGTATACGGTCGGTCAACTATAACTGGACATAGTTGACCGGTCGTCTATAAGCTCCTTCTGCACCTGCGAACCAGAAAGGGCATCATGCCTGACTTGATCACTGTCGCCGTCGCCTACCACAGCGGCTACGGCCACACCGCGCGCCAGGCGCGGGCCGCCGCGGACGGCGCGCACTCCGTGTCCGGCGTGCGGGCGGAGCTGCACGACGTCACCTCCCTGACCGACGGGCTGTGGGAAGGACTGAGCGGGGCCGAGGCCATCATCTTCGGCTCTCCGACCTACATGGGCAGCCAGTCGGCCGCCTTCCAGGCCTTCGCCGAGGCCAGCGCCAAGATCTGGGCGGACATGGGCTGGCGTGACAAGATCGCCGCTGGTTTCACCAACTCGGCCGGGGTGAACGGCGACAAGCTCAACACGCTCACCTCCATGGCGCTCCTCGCCGCCCAGCACGGCATGACCTGGGTGACCCTGGGCCTGCCGCCGGGCTGGCTGTACAGCGCCGACGGCCGCGACGACGACCTCAACCGGCTCGGCGGCTTCCTGGGCGCGATGGCGCAGTCGCCTTCCGACGCGGGCCCTGAGGCCGCCCCCTCCCTCGCCGACCTGCGCACGGCAGAGCACCTGGGCCGCCGGGTCGCCCAGACCGCGCTCCGGCTCGCCTCCGGCCGCCGCGCCCTGGACGGGACGGCCGCCTGATGCGCACGCACACTCCCGCATGGTCCAGCGGCAGGCTGGAGCGGCTGCTCGGCCTGGACCACCCGATCGTGCAGGGCCCCTTCGGCGGCGGCCTGTCGTCCGTCGCGCTGACGGCGGCGGTGTCCGAGGCGGGCGGCCTGGGGTCCTACGGCGGGCACATCCTCACTCCCGACGAGCTCACCGGCCTGGTGACCGCGCTCAAGGCGGCCACCGGCCGAGCCTTCGCGGTCAATCTCTGGGTTCCCCACCCCGGCGAGGCGCAACTGCGGGCGACACCGGCCGACGTCGACCGGCTCCGGCCCTACTTCGAAGAACTCGGCCTGCCGGCGCCCGAGGCCGGCCACCCGGCCGGGCAGGACTTCGACGACCAGGCGGACGCGCTGCTCGCGGCCGGTCCCCCGGTGCTCAGCTTCGCCATGGGCGTCCCACCCGCACGGGTCCTGGCCGAAGCCCGGCGCAAGGGCATCCCGACGATCGGCACCGCGACGACCGTGGACGAGGCGATCGCCCTGGAACAGGCGGGACTGGACGCGATCGTCGCCTCCGGCAGCGACGCGGGAGGGCACCGGGGCGCCTTCCTGCGGCCCGTGGGCGAATCACTGGTCGGCACGTTCTCCCTCGTCCCGCAGATCGCCGACGCCGTCTCGGTCCCGGTCATCGCCGCGGGCGGGATCGCCGACGGGCGCGGCGTCGCCGCGGCGATCACCCTCGGCGCGCACGGCGTGCAGATCGGCACCGGTTTCCTGGCCACCCAGGAGTCGGGGGCGAGCACGTTGCACAAGGCCGCCCTGCACACCCCCGCGGCCCGGGTCACCGTGCTCACCAGATTGTTCTCCGGACGCCTGGCCAGAGCGATCCCCAACCGGTTCGTCCGGGAGATGGCGGCCTTCGAGGCGGAGGTGCCGCCCTACCCGGTGCAGAACACGCTGATGCTGGGCCTGCGCCGGGAGGCGGGCCGCCGCGGCCTGGCCGATCTGGTGAACCTGTGGGCGGGCCAGGCGGCACCGCTGACCAGAGCGGGCGGAGCCCGCGACTACATCGGGCGGCTGCTCGCCGAGACGGAGAGAATCATGGGCAACGGCCGGTGAAACGTCCCCTGGTCGGAGTCCGGAGCGGAAGCGCAGCCTGCCCGAGATCCATCCCGCACTGCGGGCCGTCGCGGCCGCGTCGGCGGCGGGAACGCTCGTCGTCTGGTGGCCCGCGTCCACGTTGGGCGCGTACGGTGCCATCTTCTTCGACACCCTGATGGCGCTCTGGGCGGTGGGCACGGCGGCGCCGCCTTCCCCGGCTGTCCGGCTGCCGCTGGACGCGCTGCGGAAGCGCTCGGACATCGCCGCGATGATCACCGAGGCCACCGGTGGACGAGGCTCCACCACGGACATGGAACGCGTGCTGTTCGCACTGAACCGGCGGCTGGAGGGCCGGCCCCACCGGTCGGTAAGATCGTCTGCGTGGATCTGGACGAGACCGCCGCCCGGCTCGGGGTGCCCGTCGAGGACGTCGACCGGGTGCACCGGCTCGCCGGTGACCGCCCGTCGGCTCCGCTACCGGCCAAAGCCGACGCGCCCGCGATCCTCGACCGGCTCGCGGTGCGGCCGGACGATGCCGCCGAGATCATGGCGGGCTGGCCCGACCCCGGCTCCGCGCTGTGGACTCCGGAGCTGCGCTGGCTGCTCGACCGTTCGATCGCCCTGGTCCGCGCGGATCTCGGGGGCCACGGCTGGTTGCCGCCCGGTCCGGAGCTGCCGCGTGAACGGGGTCCCGCCTGGCGGCATCTCTACGTGTACGCGTACCTGGCCCTGGTCGACGTCGTCAGGGGGTATCACCGCGACCACGGCATCGCCGATGCCGTGTCATGGGCGGCCCTGGCGGACGTGGGCCGCAACCTCGCGATCGACCGGAGGATGCACGGCGAGGGCTGGCCGGTCATGCAGAGCTGGCTGACGTTGCACGCGCGCGGCGCCGTCTACGAGCTGGGCCGGCTGCAGTACCAGCGCGGCGATACCGCCATCGGCCTGCACATCCCGGAGTCGGGGCCGATGACGCCGGAGGCGGTCGCGGTGTCGCTCGACGAGGCCCGCGCGTTCTTCCCCCGCCACTTTCCCGGCGAGCGCTACACGGCGTTCTCCTGCGGCTCGTGGCTCCTCGACCCGCAGTTGCGGGAGTACCTGCCCGAGGACTCCAACATCGTCCGGTTCCAGCGGAGGTTCGAGCTGGAGCCCTACGAGGAGCCGGAGGGTCTGGACGCCGACGTCGAGGTGCTGCGGTTCGTGTTCCGCACCCTGACCACGCCCCTCGAGCGGTTGCCGCGTCGCACCGTGCTCCAGCGCGCGATCATCGACCACCTGAGGGCCGGCCGCAACTGGCGGTGGCGCCGCGGCCGCTTCCCGATCTAGCCACATCCCGGGTGCAGAAGGCGCGACGCGTCGGGAAGGGTCTGGCGTATTTCCGGAACCATGTCGCCCGGTGGGGTGCGGAGATCTTGTCGCCCCCATTCGAGAGGCTCGTCTGCCGGCGCATTCGCCGGTCCTGCCGTATCCCGCACCGCGGGCGCGCAGCCGACCGCGCTCGCCGATCAGAGGGCCGGACCGAGGACGGTCCAGGAGGCCCGGCGGCTGTTCGACCACGACGGTCAGGGCCGGGACCGTCCCGTCACCGTTGATCGGCGTGTTCCCGCCCGGTGGCCGCGGCGTAGGCGGCGTCGAGGCGCTCGAACGCGCCCGGGCCGTCGTGCGGCTTCGGCGGGGCACCGAGGTGACGGACACGGAGCTCGTCCATGAGCTCCTCGATGAACGCCGGGCCCTCGTCGCGCATGAGCTGCTGCCGGATGCGGAGCTCGTCGCCGCCCGGGCGCCAGTCGAGGCCCCAGTTGCCGAGGGCGTGGATGACCGGAAGAGTCTGGATGCCGGCTTCGGTGAGGCTGAAGCGTGCGCGCTGCCCCCGCGCGGCGGTGCCGCGGGTGAGGATGCCCGCATCGATGAGCCGCTTGAGGCGGTCGGCGAGGATGTTCGAGGCGATGCCCTCGATCGACCCGGTGAGCAGCGCCCGGAAGTGGCGGCGGTCGCCGAAGATGACGTCGCGCAGCACGAGCAGCGACCAGCGGTCTCCGAGCACCTCGACGGCGGTGTTGATCGGACATCCGGACCGTGGTTCCACTGTTCCTCCTTGACAGGTGTTCCGTACCCGACAATAGTGATTGCAGAATGCAATCACTATACGGGAAAGAGGGCTGATGGGCCGCTTCGTCTACTCGATGCAGGTCTCCCTCGACCTGCGGATCGAGCAGGTTCCAGGGGACAACGGCGCCGGTGAGTGGCTGCGCATCGACGAGGAACTGCACCGCGAGGCCAACGCGCAGACGCGGGCGCTCGCGCTCATGGTCCACGGCCGGGTCTTCTACGAGGTCATGGAGGAGTACTGGCCGCGGGCGCGCGAGGACGCCTCACTGCCGGACCACATGCGTGAGTACGGCGAGATCTGGACCGCCAAGCCCAAGGTGCTCGTCTCCCGCACCCGCCGCAGCGCCGATCACAACACCCGGATCATCGGCGGGGACGACGCGATCGAGCAGCTCGCCGTCCTACGGGCCGGAACCGACGGCAGGATCAGCGTGGGCGGGGCGGCGCTCGCCACCCAGCTGCTCCGGGCGGGACTGCTCGACGAGGTGCTGCTCTTCACCCACCCCGCGATCCTCGGCTTCGGCAGGCCGCTGTTCGACGACCACGACCTGCCGGTCGATCTCGACCTGCTGGAGCAGCGATCGTTCGGGCAGGGCGTCACGATGCACCGCTACGCCATCCTGGATGCGAAGGAGGCGGGCTCGTGCTGAGGCCGGTCGCCGAGGGCGTGCTGGTCCACGAGAGCCGGTTCGTGCAGAGCAACGCCGTTGTGGTGCAGGGCCGGGCCGGCGTGCTGCTCATCGACCCCGGAGTGACCGGCTCCGAGATCGACTGCCTCGCGAACGACCTGTCCGAGTCGGGTCAGCCCGTTGTGGCGGGGTTCTCCACGCACCCGGATTGGGATCACCTGCTCTGGCACGACCGGCTCGGCGCGGCGCCCCGTTACGGCACGGCACGCTGCGCGGCCACCGTCCGGGAACAGCTGTCGGACGCGGACGCGAAGGCCCGCGTCGCCGACCACCTGCTCGAGACGGAGATCGCCGGGCAGGTACCGCTGGACCTGCTCGGCCTCATCACCGGCCTGCCCGCCGGAACCACGCAGGTCCCCTGGGACGGTCCCGGGGTCCGGATCATCGAACACCGAGCGCACGCCCCGGGCCACGCGGCGCTGCTGATCGAGGAACGCGGGGTCCTCGTCGCCGGCGACATGCTTTCCGATGTCCTGGTCCCGATGCTCGACTGGGACGGCCCCGCGGATCCGATCGAGGACTACCTCGCCGCGCTGCGGCTGCTCGAGGGCGTGGCGGGCGGCGTCGACGCCGTCGTCCCGGGCCACGGGTCCGTCGGCGGATCCGGCCAGGTGCAGGCGCGGATCGACCAGGACCGGGCGTACGTACTCGCGTTGCGCGACGGCCGGGTCCCCGCCGACCCACGGATCGGCCCGTCGGCCGAGCCCGGCTGGGAGTGGGTGAGCGACGTGCACGAAGGGCAGCTCCGACGCCTCGCGCAGAGAAGCGAGCGGGACGGGGCGCCCCGCTAGGGACCGGTGTGTGGCACAGCCGGCGCGCGCGGGTCGCCGGCCGGGATCCGCGGCCGGGCCGCGGTCCTGCGGCTCAGCCGCGTCCGTCGATCAGCCCCTCGGCTCAGGCGCGTCCGTCGATCAGCGACTCGGCCTCCTCCTCGGACAACCGGTCGATCTCGGCGGCCAGGCGCTCCTCGACGACGGCCGCGAGGCGGCGGATCGTGCGGGTGGTGAACACGACGTTCAGCGGCAGGTCGATGCCGACCTCGGAGCAGATCCGGGCGACGACCCGGGTGCCGAGCAGCGAGTGGCCGCCGACGTCGAAGAAGTCGTCGTCGATCCCCAGGTTCGCCCGGCCCAGGACCTCGCACCAGATCTCGTGCACCAGCTCCTCGCCCGCCGTGGACGGCCCCGCCGCCGGGGGCGGGCCGCCGTCCGCGTGCGGAGCCGGCAGGGCGGCCCGGTCCAGCTTCCCGTTGGGCAGCCGGGGGAAGTCGCCGACCCGCACGTACAGGCTGGGCAGCATCGTCGCGGGCAGGTGGTTCTGCAGGAACGCCCGCAGCTCCCCGGCGGGGACCTCCGTGTCGACGTAGGCGACCAGCGCCCGGCCTCCGGGGGCGTCGTCCCGCACCGCCGCGACCGCCCTGCGCACCCCGGGATGGGCCGACAGCGCCGCCTCCACCTCGCCGAGCTCGATCCGCACGCCCCGCACCTTGACCTGGTCGTCGACGCGTCCCAGGAACTCGATCGTGCCGTCGGGCGCCCGCCGTACGAGGTCACCGGTCCGGTACAGGCGGGTGCCGTGCCCGAAGGGGTCGGCGACGAAGCGCTCGGCGGTGAGGCCGGGGCGGCCGTGGTAGCCGCGGGCCAGGCCGTCGCCGCCCAGGTACAGCTCGCCCGCCACCCCCGGCGGGACCGGCTCCATCGCCCCGTCGAGCACGTGGGCGACGGTGTTGGCCACGGGCAGGCCGATGGGCACGGTCCCGGCCCCCCGGGACGTGCGGTGGACCGTCGACCAGATCGTCGTCTCCGTCGGCCCGTAGAGGTTCCACAGCTCCCCGGCGACCTCGTGGATCCGGCCGGCCAGGCGGGCGGAGAGCGGCTCGCCGCCGCTGAACACCCGGGGCAGCCCGGCGGGCAGGTGCCGGAGGACCTCCTCCAGGACCGAGGGCGGCGCCTGCACCGTGGTCACCCCGGCCTCCGCGACCAGCGGGCCGAGGCCGTTGGTTCCGTACGGCGGGGCGATCACCACGGTCCCGCCCGCCAGCAGCGGCCCGAAGATCTCCAGCGCGGCGATGTCGAACGACAGGGAGGTCAGCAGCAGCATCCGCTCCGCCGGGGTGAAGCCCAGGCCGGTGACCAGGTTCACCACGCCCCGGTGCGGGACCATCACCCCCTTGGGGGTGCCCGTCGACCCGGAGGTGTAGATGACGTAGGCGAGCGCGTCGGGGGAGGGCTTCTCCGGGGGCAGCGGGGGGAGAGGCCCGGACAGGAGCGCGTCCAGCAGGATCGCCGGCGGGTGGTCGCTGGGCAGGCGCTCCACCAGGGCCGAACGGGTCAGCAGCAGCCCGGCGCCCGAATCGGCCAGCATGAACCGGAGCCGGTCGGCCGGGTAGTCCGGGTCCAGCGGCACGTAGCAGCCGCCGGCCTTCAGCACCGCCAGCAGCGCCACGACCAGCTCGGCGTCCCGCGGCAGGCACACCGCCACCGGCGCCTGCGCGCGGACCCCGCGCCGGCGCAGCCGCCTGGCCAGGTCGTCGGCCCGTTCCTCCAGCTCGGCGTAGGTCAGCGTCACCGTGCCGCCCGAGCCCCCCGGGCCGCCCGACACGATCGCCGGGGCGTCCGGTGCCCGCGCCGCCTGCTCGGCCACCAGCTCGTGCAGGCAGCGGCCGGGGTACGGCGAGGCGGGGCCGTGCCAGGCGGTCAGCAGCTCCTCGCGCTCCCCGGCGTCCAGGAGGGGGAGCCGGGAGACCGGCCGCCCCGGGTCGCCGACGGCCGCCTCCAGCAGGACCAGGAAGGCCGAGAGCAGGCGGCGGACGGTGCCCTCCTCGAACAGCTCGGTGCTGTACTCGATCCAGCCGCCCAACCGGCCCTGCGGGCTCTGCACCTCCAGGGTGAGGTCGGTCTTGGCCGTCCCGGTGGAGAGCTGCTGACCGTGGGCGTCGATCGGGAGCTGGTTGAAGCCGATCTGGTAGAGCGGGGTCCGGCCGGGATCGCGGGGCGGCCGGAGGGCCTCCACCAGCTTGGCGAACGGCACGTCCTGGTGGTCGAGGGCCTCCATGACCGTGGCGCGGACCCGTTCCAGCGCCTCGCCGAACGCCGGGTCGCCGCCCAGGTCGATCCGGAGCGGCAGCGTGTTGACGAACATGCCGATCAGCGGGTTCAGCTCCGGCGTCTCGCGGCCGGCCACCGGGGAGCCCACGACGACGTCCGTCCGGCCCGTCCAGCGGGCCAGCAGCGCGGCGAACGCGGTGAGCAGGACCATGAACGGCGTGGTGGAGGTCCGCCTGGCCAGCTCGGCCACCCGCTCGGACGTGCCGTCCGGGACGGAGAACCCGACCGCGGCCCCGGCGTAGCCGAACTCCTCCGGGCGGGGCCGGTCGGGCGGCAGCTCCAGCGGGACGCTCCCGGCCAGCTTCCTGCGCCAGTAGTCCAGGTCGGCCTCGAGCGCGCCGCCGGCCAGCCGGTCGCGCTGCCAGACGGCGTAGTCGGCGTACTGGATCGCCAGTTCCGGCAGGCGCGGCGGGCGCTCCTCGCGCAGCGCCGCGCAGAGCTCGCCGAGCTCCTCCGCGAAGAGCTGCGCGGACCAGGCGTCGTAGACCGTGTGGTGGGCGACGAAGAGCAGCCGCCACTCGTCCCGGCCCGTCCCGTCCGGTCCCAGGCGGACCAGCCGGGCCCGCCAGAGGGGAGCGCGGTCGAGCGGGAACGGCGCCGACGACTCCTCGGCGGCGATCCGCTCGAACTCCGCCCGGGGATCGTCCGCGTCCGACACGTCGCTCCTGGACAGGACCACCGGGACGCCGGCGGAGACGATCTGCACGACCTGGCCGTCCCGGAGGGCGAACGAGGTGCGCAGCGGCTCGTGCCGGCGTACCAGCAGGCCGAGCGCGCGTTCCAGCAGCTCAGGGTCCACCGGCCGCATCCAGGGCAGGACGGAGCACGTGGCGATGTTGTACACCGCCAGCCCCGGCTGCAGTTCGCTCAGGAACCAGATCCGCTCCTGGGCGAACGAGGCGGGAAAGACATCGCCGGTCAACGGCCCTCCTTCGACGGGTCCTTCAGGCAGTCGCGGATCTCGCCGGTGATGGGGGCCAGGGCGTCGGTCTCGCCGATGGTGGCCAGCCAGCACCACTGGTCCAGCGCGTGGTAGAGGCGGTAGAGGGCGACGCGGCCGGCCCAGTCGGCGGGCAGCGCGCCGTACCCGGCCAGCAGTTCCCGGCGGCGCACGGGATCTCCCCGGACCGCGAAGTAGTCGGTTTTCGCCAGATCCATGAGCGGGTCGCCGCCGAGGGCGTTCTCCATGTCGATGACGCCGGTCAGGTGCCACGACCCGTCGCGTTCGGCGACCATCACGTTCCGCTCGTGGAAGTCGTGGTGGCACAGGACGGGCGTGCGGCAGCGCGCCAGCAGGTGCCGCCGGGCCGCGACGTACCCGGCGATCTCGGCGTGCAGCGCCGGATCGCCGCCGAACTCGGCGAACTGGGCCGTCCGCAGGTCGAGCTGCCCGCCCAGGTAGGCCTCGTTGGTCGGCTCGCGGACCCCGTCGACCGGCCCGAACTCCTCCAGCTCCACCCCGTGCAGGGCGCGCAGCGCGGTCCCCATCTCCCGGTACAGGGCCGCGATCACCGGCTCGGGCAGGGCCCCGGACACCTCCGACAGGGGCCTTCCCTCGACCTTGGTCATGACCAGGTAGGCGTGGGGGAGGTCGCGCCTGGACTCGTCCTGCCTCACGACGGCGGGCGCCGGGACGCCGCTGCCGCGCAGCAGGTCGTAGACGAGCAGCTCCTTGCGGAGCCTGGCGGTGAACAGGTCGGGGTAGAGCTTCACGATCAGGTCCGGGTGCGGCAGGCTCCGGTCGGCGCAGCGGACCTCGTAGACCGCGCTGATCTCCCCGCCGGTGCGCAGCACGACCCGCTCCACCTCGGTGCCCAGCAGGGCGGACGCCTTCTCCGGCGACAGCGGCATGGTGAGCGCCTTGGCGAACGCGGGCGCGCTCCAGGCCAGGCTGACCCGGTTGCCCGCCCGCTCGCGCAGGGCCTGGGCCCCCACCAGGTCGTCGGGCACGGCCTCGGGCACCTCGTCGTCGAACCGGGCCAGTACGGGGATCCGCATCGAGACGAGCACGTGTACGGCGATGCCGAGGCCGAGCACGATGTACATGAAGGCGATGCCCCGCCCCCCGCCCACGCCGATCACGGCGCCCACGGTGGGGGCCAGGGCGCCCCCGGGGGCCAGCAGCGGCTCCAGCAGGCGCTCGCCGAGCGGTGCGACCACGGCCATGCCGAGCGGCAGCGTCGACCACGAGATCATCTGGTTGACCGCCATGACGCGGCCGTGGAAGCGCTGCGGCACCTTCACGTGCACGATCGTCATGAAGACGCCGTTGACGATCGAGAGGCTGCCCCACAGGCCGAAGGCGCCGACGCCCACCACCAGGGGGGAGGCGTGCAGGCCGGTCACGATCGCGAAGAGGCTCAGCAGCAGCGTGGCCAGGAGCACCCCGCGCATCCGGCGCCGGCGCGGGCCGCCCCACAGCGCGATCACCAGGCCGCCCAGGGCGGCGCCGACGCCGCCCGCGAAGGAGATCTGCCCGGCGGTGGCGAGCGGGGCGAAGGACAGCACCAGCGGCGAGATCGACAGCAGCAGCGCCGCCAGCATCACGTTCAGGACCGCGAAGTAGAGCAGTGCCGCCCGCAGGTGGCGGTTGCCGAACGACATCCGGAAACCGTTGGCGATCTCCGCCGTCAGCGTCTCCCGGCGCACGTGGGCCATGGTGGCGGGGAAGCGGACGAGCGCCAGCACTCCCAGCAGCACCGCGAAGCTGGCCACGTCGACGGCGAGGATGCCGCTCAGCCCGATGGAGGACAGCAGCGCCACGGCCACCAGCGGCGCGACGAACTGGGAGGTGCCCATCACCATCTGCACGATGCCGGCCGCGTGGCCCAGATACTGCTTGGGCACCAGCTGGGGGAGGGCGGTGGTGAAGGCCAGCCGCTGGAAGATCAGGGCGACCGACAGGCAGGCGGCCAGCGGGTAGAGGTGCCAGATCTCCAGGCCGCCCGTCCACAGCAGCGCGCCCAGGACGAGCTGGGTCCCGCCGGCCAGGCAGGCGCCCGTGACCATCATCCGGCGTTTGCCCGCCCGGTCCACCAGCGCGCCGATCAGCGGCGCCGCCACCACGCCCGGCATGATCGACAGCGCGGTGAACAGCGCGAAGTCCACCAGCGACCCGGTCGTCAGATAGATCCAGACGGGGATCGCGAAGTCGGTGATCGCGGTGCCCGTCATCGAGACCAGCTGGGCCAGGGCCACGATCATGAAGCGCCGCATGCTGGGTTCGGGCGCGGCCCGCCCGCCCGCGCGCACCGGGGCCGGGCGGGGCGGCACGCCCGGCCGCGGCGCGGGCGGGAGGGCGCCCGGGGTCTGCGGGGCGGCGTCGGGGGTCTTCGGCGGGAGGGCGGAGGTCTCCTCGATCCACCAGCCCGCGGCCGGGCCGCGTGAGGTGCGGTCGAGGGTGTGCGCGGCGCCGTAGCCCATCGCGATGTGGGTGTTGGTCAGGATCTCCGCCAGGTCCTCGGCCCGGTACTTCAGGAAGTAGTGCCCGGCCTCGTCGAGGATGACCAGAGCCGTCACCGGGCTGAGGAAGTGCCACTCGCGGTAGCGCTCGCGGTAGTAGTCCGTCGCGGGGTCCTGCTCGCCGACCACCGAGACGACGGGCGCGCGGAGCGGGGCGACCTCCTCGGCCAGCAGCCGGGTGAAGCTCTCCTCCGCGATCAGGGTGTCCCGCCGCTGGTTGCGGACCATGAACCTGATCTGCTCCTCGTCGAGCCCGGAGACGTCGTTGCCCATCGACTTCATCCGGTTCTCGTAGGCCCGGTCGCCGCGCAGCCGGTCGAGGCGGGTCAGCCGGCCCAGGGGTCCCGCGATGCGGCCGGTGGGCCGGGCGAACGGGAAGATCGCGCCGATGTAGACCGCCTCCAGGTCCCGGCCGCGCGCCTCCAGCCGCCGGGCCACCTCCACGGCGAGCGCGCCGCCGATGCCGCAGTGGCCGTAGATCGCCAGCGGGCCCTCGATGCCCTCCAGGATCTCCGTGACGCACCGGTCGGCGATCTCGTCCAGGGGCTTGGTCTCCTCGTCGGGCAGGCCGGGGTCGTGCCCGGGGAAGGCCATGGCGTACAGCGCGCACTCCTCGGGCAGCGCGTCCGCCAGCGGCTGGAAGACCATCGCCTGCCCGCCGCCGTACGGGATGCAGACGTAGGTGATGCTCCGCCGGGGACCCGGCCGGGTCAGCTCGTACAGCAGGGACCGGGGTCCCCGCGGGACGTCCGTCCGCTCCACGAGCTCGGCCAGGGCGCGCACCGTCGGGTGCTTGAACAGGTCCATGACCCCGACCGCGCGTCCCCCCTCCAGGCCGGGGAGCACCTTCCGCAGGCGCGCGACCGCCTGGACGGCCACCAGGGAGTGGCCGCCCAGCTCGAAGAAGTCGTCGTCGACGCCGACGGTCTCCACGCCGAGCAGTTCGCGCCAGAGCCCGGCGATGGCCTGCTCGGCGGGGGTACGGGGCCCGGCCCCCCGGCCGCCCGCCTCGCCGTGCCGCTGCGGGGCCGGCAGCGCAGCCCGGTCCAGCTTGCCGTTGGGACTCAGCGGCAGCGCGTCCAGCACCACGATCGCGGAGGGCACCATGGCGTCGGGCAGGACGGCCTTGAGCGCCGCGCGCAGGCCGGCCGGGTCGAGCGCCGCGCCGGTCACCGCGCCGGTCACCGGGCCGGAGGCGGCCGTCTGCGGGCCGGGCGCCTCCGGGGCCGCCGCGCCGGGCCCCGCCTCGGGCCCCGCCTCGGGCCGCGCCTCGGGTCGCGTCCCGGGCACGACGTAGGCGGCCAGCCGCCGGTCGCCGGGCGCGCCGTCCTCCCGGACGGTCACCACCGCCTCGCCCACGCCCGGCTGCTCGCGCAGGACCGACTCGATCTCGCCCAGCTCGATGCGCTGGCCCCGGATCTTGACCTGGGTGTCGATCCGGCCGAGGAAGACGATCGCCCCGTCGCGGCGGAGCCGTACGAGGTCTCCCGTCTTGTAGAGGCGCGCGCCCGGCGGCCCGAACGGGTCGGGCACGAACCGCTCGGCGGTCAGGCCGGGGCGGGCGTGGTAGCCGGCGGCGAGCTGGACGCCGCCGATGTGCAGCTCGCCGGGGACCCCGAAGGGCACGGGCCGCAGATGCCGGTCGAGGACGTACAGCTCGGTGTTCTGCACCGGATGCCCGATGGGCACCGTGGCGTCCCCCGGCGCGCACCGCCACCGGGTGACGTCCACGGCCGCCTCGGTCGGACCGTACAGGTTGTACAGCTCCGCGCCCGGCAGCCGGGCGAAGAACCGCTCGGCCACCTGCGGGGCCAGTTCCTCGCCGCTGCACACGACCCGCCGCAGCGAGGTGCAGCGCTCGATCCCCTCCTCGGACAGGAACGCCGCCAGCATCGACGGCACGAAGTGCATCGTCGTGACGCCCCGCTCGACGATCAGGTCGCGCAGGTAGGCGGCGTCCCGGTGCCCGCCGGGGCGGGCGAGCAGGAGCCTGGCGCCGGTGGTCAGGGGCCAGAAGAACTCCCACACCGACACGTCGAAACCGGCCGGGGTCTTCTGCAGGACGACGTCCCCGACGTCCCCGGCGTCCCCGACGTCCCCCGCGGACAGGCGGTGGGCCCGCTGCATCCAGTCGAGCCGGTTGACGATCGCCGCGTGGGTGTTGGGCACGCCCTTGGGGCGGCCCGTCGACCCCGAGGTGTAGATCATGTAGGCGACGTCGGAGGAGCTCGCGGAGGGCGGCGGCTCATCCGCCGGCCCGTCCGCCGCCCCGTCCCACGCCTCCTCCAGCGGCACGGTGACGGCGCCGGTCGGCGGCAGGCGGTCGGCGACGGCCCGCTGCAGGAGCAGGGCCGTCACCTCGGCGTCGGCGAGCATGAAGGCGAGCCGGTCGGCCGGGTAGTCCGGGTCCAGCGGGACGTAGGCCCCGCCCGCCTTCAGCACGCCCAGCAGGCCGACCACCAGCTCGGGCGAGCGCTCGGCGCAGATCGCGACCCGCGCGCCGGGACCGACCCCCAGCCCGCGCAGCCGGCGCGCCAGCCGGTCGCTCCGCGCGTCGAGCTCGGCGTAGGTCAGCCGCACGTCCTCGAACTCCACGGCCACGGCCTGCGGGGTCCGCGCCGCCTGCGCCTGGAACAGGGCGCCGAGGGTGGCCTCGCGGTCGTAGGGCTCGCGCGGGCCGGCGGCGTGGGAGAGGATCCGCGATCTCTCTCCGGGAGTGATGATCTCCAGCTCCGAGACGCGGGTGTCCGGCTCCGCCACCGCCGCGCGCAGCAGCGTCTCCAGGTGCGAGGCCAGGCTCGCGACCGTCTCGGCGCCGAACAGGTCGCGGTTGTAGACGAACATCCCGTGGAGCCCGTCCGGCTCCTCCTCCAGGAAGAGCTCGAGGTCGAAGCGGGCGGCCCGGGCCTCCATGCCGAACGGCTCGGCGGTCAGGCCGGGCCAGCCGCCCCGGCGGTCGTCCCGGTAGCTCTGCAGGGTGAGGACGGCCTGGAAGACCGGCGGCCTGGAGACGTCCCGGACGACTCCGAGCTCCCCGACGAGCCGCTCGAAGGGCAGTTCCTGGTGGGCGTAGGCCTCGGTGGCGCTCCGCCTGACCCGGGCGAGCAGTTCCCGGAAGGTCGGGTCGCCGCCCAGCTCGGCGCGCATCGCCAGCATGTTGACGAACAGCCCGATCAGGCCTTCGAGTTCGCGGCGCGGCCGGCCGCCCACCGGGGAGCCGACCGCGAAGTCCTCCTGTCCGGAATGGCGCCCGAGCAGCACCTGGTAGGCCGCCAGCAGCGCCATGTAGAGGGTCGCGCCGCCCTCTCCGGCGAGCCGGGCCACCGCGTCCGCCAGCTCGCGGTCCAGGAGGAAGCCGTGCGAGGCGCCGGTGAAGGTCTGCTCGGCGGCGCGCCTGCCGTCGGCGGGCAGCTCCAGCGGCGGGACCCCGGCGAGCCGCTCCCGCCAGTAGTCGAGATCGGCCTCGGCGACCGGGCGCTCGCGCTGCCACAGGGCGTAGTCGCCGTACTGGACCTGCAGGTCGGGCAGGTCGGCGCCGCCGTACAGGGTGCGCAGCTCCTCGGTGAGGATCTCGGTGGACCAGCCGTCGGCCGCGATGTGGTGGACCGTGACCAGCAGCGCGTGGTCGTCCTCCGTCAGCCGGACCAGGAGCGAGCGGATCAGGGGGCCCTCGGCCAGGTCGAAGGGCCGGGCCGTCTCGGCGCTGAAGAGGTCCGCGGCGGACGCCTCGTCGGCGGTGGCGCGGCGCAGCTCGACGTCGGCGGCCTCCCCGACGACGACGTACGGGCGGCCGTCCTCGTCGGCGGGGAAGCGCATCCGCAGGCTCTCGTGCCGCGCCACGACGGCGCGCAGGGCGAGCTCCAGCCGGTCGGGGTCGAGGGGGCCGCGCAGCCGCAGGGAGATCGGGATCGTGTAGGCGGCGCTCCCCGGGGCGAACTGCTCCATGAACCAGAGCCGCTCCTGCCCGAACGAGAGCGGGACCGGCCGGTCCGGAGGTCGCGGGGGGACGGCGGCGGCCCGCACGGGGGTGCGGCGGCGCAGACGCTGTTCGAGGAGGGTCCGCTTGGTGTCGGAGAGCCGGAGACCGCTCGGGGAAAGGTCGGGCGTGGATGTCACACCTGGCTCACTTTCGGGTGGGCGGCGCGTTACATCGGATGAAGGACATTCATGCATATCCGCCCGTCCCGAGTCGAGATGAAAAGTAGGTCATAAATGACTCTTCTGTGAATAGACATGTCCGAAACACTGGTTATCGGACATCATTAAGGACAGTTGACGCCGGGTTGTGCATGTGGATATAAGGTGATTTGTCGTGCGCATTAAATCCTTCTGAACCGTCGGGGCGATGCGGCCCCGCGGAGGAGCACCTGGCACATGGCGATCGAGCCCCTCTCGATTACGCGACCCTTCCCCCCTGCGACCCCCCACCCGGACCCCCCTGCCGAACAACACACCCCCGCGCTGCTCTGCCTCCCCTACGCGGGAGGGGCGGCCGGTGCCTATCGCGGCCTGAAAGGCGCCTGCGGCGCGGTCGAGGTCGTCGCCGTCCAGCTTCCCGGCCGGGAGAACCGGATCGCCGAGCCGCCCGAGTTCTCCGTGCCGCGGCTCACCGACGAGATCGCCCCGCACACGGCACGGCCGTACGCCCTCTACGGGCACAGCATGGGCGCCCGGATCGCCTTCGAGGTGGCACGCGAGCTGCGCCGCCGGGGACTGCCCCCGCCGCTGAGGCTCTACGCGGGGGCCGCGCACCCCCCGGACCGGAGGGTGCCGCTGGCCGCGACCGCGGATCTGCCCGACGAGGCGTTCATCGACCAGCTCGTACGGCGCGCCGGCGCCCCCGAGGAGCTCAGGGACGTGCCCGAGCTGCAGGAGCTGCTCCTGCCCGTGCTGCGGGCGGACTTCACCTGGATCAAGCGGTACCGCTACGCGCCCGAGCCGCCGCTGGACGTCCCCGTGGTGGCGTTCGCGGGTCTCGACGACGGGGAGGTGCCGCCGGGCGACATGCTCGGCTGGGCGCGCCACACCCGCGCCGGATTCGGCCTGCGGACCCTGCGCGGCGGCCACTTCTTCGTCAGGGACGGCGCCGCGGAGCTGGCCCGGCTGATCGCGGAGGACCTCGCGGGCCCCGGCCCCGGCAGGGGCGCGGGCCCGCCGTCGGTGCAGGACGACGAGATCCACGTCCGCGTGTTCCCCGCCGGGGAGCCGTCGGGCACCCCCGGCGCGGGCGGGGGCGGACTCTCCCGCGCCGTGGACCGGGCGGACGGCCTGGCGGTCGAGGCGACGGTCCGCGGCGCCGCCGTCGGCGCCGCCGTGGGACTGCTGGAGCCGTACGGCGCCGCCCTCGCCGCCGCCCATGATGCGTTTCCCGGCGCCGTCCACGGTGCATTTCCCGGCGCTGTCCACGGTGCGTTTCCCGGTGCCGGTCCCGGTGGCGAGCTCGGGCCGGGGGAGCGGGAGCAGCTGGCGGACGCGGCCGAGGAGGACCGGCCCTGGCTGGAGCTCCGCGCCAGGACGGCCAGGCGGGCGCTGTCCCGTGCGGGCGCGCACGCCCAGGCCGCGGCGGGATTCCCCGACCTGGCCGCCCCGGGGCCGTGGCCCGCGGGCGGCGACTGGCAGGTGACCTTCCTGGCCCTGCACACGCCGCTGGGCGAGGCGGTGGCGGCGGTCGCGGCGCCCCGCGGCCGGACCCGGCTGAGCGCCGACCTGTGGACCGATCGATGACGGAGCGGTGAGCCGATGATCCCGGCGCAGTCCCTGCACGATCTCGTCGTGGGGCAGGCCGCCCGCACGCCGGGCGCGACGGCGGTCCGGCAGTGGGACCGGACGCTGACCTACGGTGAGCTGGTCGACGCCGCGGGCGCGCTGGCCGGCCGGCTGCGCGCGGCGGGCGTCCGGCCGGAGACCCGGGTCGGCGTCTGCGGCCGCCGCACGCCCGACCTGCTGGTCTCGGTCCTGGGGATCATGATGGCGGGCGGGGCCTACGTGCCGCTGGACCCCTCGCATCCGCCCGCCAGGCTGCGCACGATCATCGAGGACGCCGGCATCGGCACGGTCGTCGCCGACGACACCGGACGCGGGCTGCTCGCCGGGGCCCCGGTACGGCTGACGGGACCGCGCGCCGAAACGGCCGCGGGGGAGCCGCACGGACGGCCCGGGGACGGCGGCGCCGGGCAGGAGTCCTCGGCCGATCCGGCCGGGACGCCCGTGCCGCCGCGCCCGGCCCGTCCCGATCACGCGGCCTACGTCCTGTACACCTCCGGATCCACCGGGCGGCCCAAGGGCGTCGTGGTCGGCCACGCCGCCGCCGTCTCCTTCGTCACCATGGCCGGCGAGCTGTTCGGCCTCGACTCCGGCTGCCGCAGCATCGGCTTCGCCGCGCTCGGCTTCGACGTGTCGGTCCTCGACGTGTTCGCCCCGCTGGCCAGGGGCGGTTCGGTGATGTTCGTCCCCGACGGGGACCGGACCGATCCGGCGCGGCTGCAGCGCTTCCTGGAACACCACGAGGTCACCTGGGGGACCCTCCCGCCCGCGCTGCTCCCGCTGCTCGACCCGGACCGGCTGCCCCTGCTGCGCGACCTGCTCACCGCCGGGGAGCCGGCCGGTCCCGAGCAGGTGGCCCGCTGGTCGCGCCCGGGAGTCCGGCGCTTCCACAACTGGTACGGCCCCACCGAGACCACGGTCTGCGTGGTCGGCGGCGAGCTGACCGGCAGCTGGGACCGGCCGCTGCCGATCGGCCGTGCGCTGCCCGGGTGCACCGCCCGGATCCTCGACGACCGGCTCGCCCCCTGCCCGCCGGGCACCCCGGGCGAGCTGTGCATCGCAGGCCCGCAGCTCGCCCGGGGCTACTTCGGCCGGCCCGCCCTGACGGCCGAACGCTTCGTCGCCGACCCCTACGGCCCGCCCGGCTCCCGCCTCTACCGCACGGGCGACCGGGTCGTGCTGGAGGCCGACGGCCGGATCGGCTTCCTCGGACGGCTGGACCGCCAGGTCAAGGTGCAGGGCCAGCGGGTGGAGATCGGGGAGATCGAGTCGGTGCTCCGCGCCCACCCGGACGTCGGCCACGCGGTGGTCGACCTGGACTCCGGGCCCGGCGGGCTGGCCGAGCTCACCGCCTACCTGGCCCCCGAGTCCGCCCCCGGCCCGGACGGGGTCCGCGACCACTGCCTGGCCAGGCTCCCGGTCTACATGGTCCCCACCCGGGTCGTCCGCCTGCCGTCGCTGCCGCTGACCGTGGCGGGCAAGGTGGATCTCGCCCGCCTGCGCTCCCGGGCTGAGGACCTCCGCGGACAGGTCCGGGCTGAGGACCCCCGTCCTCGTGCCCGCGGTGAGGGCCCCCGCGGGCGCGAGGACGGCCTGCCCGCCGGGACGGGCCCGGCGGCGCCGCGGGAGGTCCCCTCCGAGGGGAGGCGGGTTCCCCGGGACGCGGTGGAGCGGGCCGTCGCCGCCGTCTGGTCGAGGACGTTCGAGGTGCCCGAGCCTGGCCTCGACGACGACTTCTTCGCCTCGGGCGGCCACTCCCTGCTCGCCATGCACCTGGTGGCCGGGCTCCGGGCCGAGCTGCGCAGGGAGATCGCCGTCGAGGACGTCCTGGCCGGCCGCACGGTGGAGGGCCTCGCCCTGCGGGCGGGGCAGGCCCCGCCGATCGAGGACCCGCCCGTCGCCGCCGCCGCCCCCGCGCTCACCGCCGCGCAGCGGCGGATGTGGTTCGTGGAGCGCCTGGCCCCCGGCACGCCGGTGCACAACATCGCCATGGCCCAGCGGCTGACCGGCCCGCTCGACACCGGAGCCCTGCGCGCGGCGCTGTCGGCGGTCTCCGCCAGGCACGAGGTGCTCCGCTGGCGGATCGAGGAGTCCGGGGGCGTGCCGCGCGTGGTCGTCGACCCGGCGGGGGAGGTCGCGCTCCCGGTCGACGCCGGAACGGCGGAGCCGCTCCCGGGGCCCTCCCCGGACGGGACCGGCCGGGCACCGGAGGGGGACGGCGCCGCGCCGGAGGCCCCGGCCGGGGCACGGGCGGACGGCGACCTCCCGGAAGGGGTCCGGGCATGGCTGGAGGAGGAGGCCCGCACGCCCTTCGACCTCGCGGCGGGGCCGCTGTGGCGGGCGCGGCTGCTCCGGCTGGCGCCCGGCGACCACGTGCTGGCCGTCACGGCGCACCACATCGTGTTCGACGGCTGGTCGCAGGACGTCCTCTACGACGACATCGCGCGCGCCTACCGGGGCGACCCCCCGGCGCCGCTCCCCGCCTCCTTCGCCGGGTACGCGGCCTGGCTCGCCGCGCGCGAGGACACCGCGGCCCTGGAGCGGCGGGTGGAGCAGCTCGGCGGGGCGCCCGCCGTACTGGACCTGCCGCGCGACCTGCCGCGCCCCGCCGTGCAGACCTTCGAGGGAGCCGCCGCCCGGGCCGAGGCGGACGCGGAGACCGGCGCCGGGGTCCGCGCGCTCGCCGCCCGGCTGGGCGCGACGCCGTACGCCGTGATGCTCTCCGCGTTCGCCCAGGTCATGAGGAGGCTCACCGGGCAGCCCGAGATGATCGTCGGGACACCGGTGGCCGACCGCCGCGACCCGGCGTTCGAGCCGCTGGTCGGCTGCCTCGTGCAGGTCGTCCCGGTACGGCTGGCCGTGACGGACGAGGCGGGGTTCGCCGGCCACGTCGCCGCGTGCCAGCAGGAGCTGTCCCGCGCCTTCGCCCACCTCGACGTCCGGCTGGAACGCCTCGTGGAGAGACTGGGCGCAGGCCGCGACCTGTCGCGCAACCCGCTGATCCAGGTCCTGTTCAACATGTACGACTTCACCGAGCCCCGCCTGGACCTGCCGGGGGTGGATTCCCGCCCGCTCCCGCCCGGGCTGCCCGGCTCCCTGTTCGACCTGACCCTCTACGTCGGCGAGCGCGGCGGCCGCTACGTCTTCCAGGCGGTGTACAACCCCCGGCTGTTCCACGCCGGGCGGATCGAGGCGCTGCTGGCCGGTTACGTCCACCTGCTCGGCGAGCTGGTCGCCGCCCCGGAGGCGCCCGTGCGGCTCACGTCCATGCGCCCGCCGGGCGCCCCGCTACCCGGTGCCGCGGCCGCCGTATCCACGGGAGCCTCGCCCGGCCCGCCTGCCGTATCCGCGGGAGCCCGGCCCGCCTCGGTCGCCGTGTCCGCCGGGCCCCCGTCCGCCGCGCCCGCCGTGTCCGCCGGAGCGCCGCCCGGCCCGGCCGCCGCCGGCCTGGTGGAACGCGTCCTGGCCAGGGCGGCCGAGCACCCCGGCAGGATCGCGGTCACCGGCGCCGGGGGCGAGCTGACCTACGGTGAGCTGGCCGCCCTGGTGAGGCGGACCGCCGCCGCGACCGCCGCCGCAGCCGGCCCCGGACAGGCCGTCGCGGTCCTGGCCGCCCGCCGGGTCGAGCTGCCCGCCCTGCTGCTCGGGGTGCTGGCCGCCGGAGCCCGCTGGGCCGTGCTCGACCCGGCGCTCCCGCCCGCCCGGCTGGCCGCCCAAACGGCCGCCGTGGACGCACGCGCGCTGCTGTGCTGCCCCGGCACGGTCCCGCCGCCCGGACTGGCCGGCCTTCCACCGGTGCGGCTTCTTCCCCCAGGAGGAGGCCGCACGGAGGCGCTCCCCGAAGAGTCCTGCACGGAGGCGCTCCCTGGAGAGGCCGGTGCGGAGACCCTCTCAGGAGGGGGCCGCGACCAGGAGGCGGGACCGGGATCCGGGCCGGTCGCGCCGGCCGGGGAACGCGGTTACCTCTCCTTCACCTCCGGCAGCACGGGCGACCCCAAACCCGTGCGGGCGGCGGAAGGGCCGCTCGCGCGATTCCTCGACTGGTACCCCGGAACGTACGGCCTGACCGGGCGGGACCGGTTCGCCCTGCTCGCCGGGCTCGCGCACGACCCCCTGCTCCGCGACGCCTTCACCCCCCTCGTCCTGGGCGGCGCGCTGCACGTGCCCGACCAGGACGACCTCCGCGACCCCGCCCGCCTGGCCGCCTGGCTGCGGGACCGCGCCGTCACCGTCGCCCACCTCACCCCGCAGCTGGCCGTGCTCGTGGCCGCCGCCGGGGTGCCGCTGCCGGACCTGCGGCTGGTCCTGCTCGGCGGGGACCGGCTCACCTGGGCGCAGGCCGCCCGCTTCCGGGAGGTCGCGCCCGGCGCGCGCCTGGTGAACGCCTACGGCACCACCGAGACGCCCCAGGTCCAGGCGGCCTTCGAGATCACCGGCGGGGACCGCGGCGGCCGAGGGGAGCGGGCGGACCCCGGCGGCCGGGACGACCGCGGCGACGCCGTCCCGGTCGGGCACGGGGTCGCCGGCGCGGAACTGCTCGTGCTCGGCGGGAACGGGCTGCCGGCCGCGGTGGGGGAACTGGGCGAGGTGGTGATCCGCAGCCCGCGGCTGGCCGAGGGCTACCTCGACGAGCGGCTCACCGAGGAGCGCTTCACCGTCGAGGCGGACGGCGGGACGGGCCGGTACCGGACGGGCGACCTGGGCCGCTACGACCCCGCCGGACGGGTCGTGCTCGCCGGGCGGGCCGACGGCCAGGTGAAGATCCGCGGTTACCGGGTCGAGCTCGGCGAGATCGAGGGCGTGCTCATGGAGCATCCGGACGTCCGGGCCGCGGCGGCGGCGGTCGCCGACCGGCCGGGCGGGCCGGTGCTGCGCGCCTACGCCGTCCCCGCCAGGGCGGGGGTCCGCGCGGCAGGCCTCCGGCGGCACCTGGGCGACCGGCTGCCCGCCCACGCCGTCCCCGCCGAGGTGGTGCTGCTGCCCGCGCTGCCCCTCACCCCGAACGGGAAGGTCGACCGGGCCGCGCTGCCCGAACCCGCGCCCCGCCCGGCCGGCACGCGCGCCGACGAGCCGTCCGGCGCGACGGAGCGGCTCGTCGCCGGGGTGTGGCGGGAGGTCCTCGGCCTGCCGAGGATCTCCGCCGGAGAGAACTTCTTCGAGATCGGCGGGCACTCGCTCGCCACCGCCGAGGTCCAGGCCCGGCTCGCCGCGCTGCTCGGCCGTGCCGTCCCCATCGTGGACCTCTTCCGCTTCCCCACGGTCCGCTCCCTCGCCGCCCACCTCGACGGCGCCGGGCGCACCCCGGGTCCGGAGCGCGCCTCCCGGCGGATCGCCGCCAGGCAGGTCCGGACCCCGTCCCGCAGGGCACCATCCCACCGGCCCCACCCGGCCGGAAGACAGGAGAATGAGGAATGACCGAGGAATACGCGGTCGAGCCGATCGCGGTGGTCGGGCTCGCGTGCCGGATGCCGGGGGCTCCGGACGTCCCGTCGTTCTGGCGCAACCTCGTCGACGGAGTGGAGTCGGTCAGGTTCTACACCCGGGAGGAGCAGGCCGCGCTCGGCGTGCCCGACTACCTGCTCGACGACCCCAACTTCGTGCGCGCGGCGTCCATCGCCGACGACTACGGCGCCCTGGACGCCGCCTTCTTCGGCATGTCCCCCCGGGAGGCGCAGCTGCGCGACCCGCAGCAGCGGATGTTCCTGGAGCTGTCGCACAGCGCGCTGGAGGACGCCGGCTACGACCCCGCGCGCTACCCGGGGGAGGTCGGCGTCTACGGGGCGATCGGCTCCGACGAGTACCAGTGGATGTTCATCCGCAGGGACCGCAGGACGCACGCCTCCGTCGGCAACCTCGCCATCTACACCGGCAACCACCCGGACTACCTGTCGACGCTGGTGTCCTACAAGCTCGACCTGCGCGGCCCCAGCCTCACCCTGCACACCGCCTGCTCCTCCTCGCTGGTCGCCATCCACACGGCCTGCGAGGCGCTGCGGTCCGGCGAGTGCGACATGGCGCTCAGCGGCGGCGTGTCGATCGAGATGCCGCCCGAATGGGGCTACCAGTACCACCAGGACGGCATCTACGCCCCGGACGGGCACTGCAGGGCGTTCGACGCCTCCGCCGCGGGCACCATCTGGGGCGGCGGCGGCGGCATCGCCGTGCTCAAGCGGCTGTCGGACGCCCTCGCCGACGGCGACCACGTCCGGGCGATCGTGATCGGCAACGCCATCAACAACGACGGCGCGACCAAGGTGGGCTTCTCGGCGCCGAGCGTCGAGGGGCAGGCCGTCGCGGTCTCCCAGGCCCTCGACCTGGCCGGCGTCGACCCGCGCACCGTCACCTACGTGGAGGCGCACGGCACCGGCACCTCCCTGGGCGACCCGATCGAGGTGGCGGCGCTGTCGAGCGTGTTCGGCAGGGACACCGCCGAGACCGGCTGGTGCGGGATCGGCTCGGTCAAGACCAACATCGGGCACCTCGGCCCCGCCGCGGGCATCGCCGGGTTCATCAAGACGGTCCTGTCGATCGAGCACGGCATGATCCCGCCGAGCCTCAACTACACCAGCCCCAACCCCCGCATCGGCTTCGGCGAGAACCCCTTCCGCGTCGTGTCCGCCCTCACCAAGTGGGAGACCGGCGACCTGCCGCGCAGGGCGGGGGTCAGCTCCTTCGGCATCGGCGGCACCAACGCGCACGCCGTACTCGAACAGGCCCCGGTGATCCCGCCCGCCCCCCGCGAGGACCGCCCGGTCCACCTCCTGCGGCTGTCGGCCCGCACCCCGGCCGCGCTGGACGCCATGGCGGGCAGGCTCGCCGACCGGCTGACCGGCGCGGCCGACCTCGACCTGGCGGACGTGGCCTTCACGCTGCGCACCGGGCGCAAGGAGATGAAGCACCGGGCGGTCGTCGTCGCCACCGACACCGAGGACGCGGCCCGCGCGCTCACCGACCCCCGCCGCCTGGTCAGGGGCGCGGCGGGCGCGGCGCCGCGGGTGGCCTGGCTCTTCTCCGGCCAGGGCGCGCAGTACGCCGGGATGGGGTCCGGCCTCTACCGGACCGAGGAGGTCTTCCGCCAGACCGTGGACGAGTGCGCCGAGATCCTGCGCGCCGAGCTCGGCCTCGACCTGCGGGACCTGCTCTTCCCCGGCGACGGAGAGCGGGAGGCCGCCGACGAGCGGCTCCGGCAGACCGCGCTCACCCAGCCCGCGCTGTTCACCGTCGAGTACGCGCTGGCCCGCCTCTGGCGCTCCTGGGGCGTCGAACCGGCCGCGATGATCGGCCACAGCATCGGCGAGTACGTCGCGGCGACCGTGGCCGGGGTCTTCGACCTGCCCGGCGCGCTGCACGTGGTCGCCGCCCGGGGCAGGCTCATGCAGAGCATGCCGCCGGGCTCGATGCTCGCGCTCCGCCTGGACGAGGCGGAGGTCCGCCAGAGCCTGCCCGACGGGCTGTCGATCGCGACCGTCAACGGGCCGGGCACCTGCGTCGTGGCCGGGCCCACCGCCCTGGTCGAGGAGTACGGCGCGCGGCTGGCCGAGCAGGGGGTGGGGCGCACGGTGCTGCGCACCTCGCACGCCTTCCACTCGGCCATGATGGACCCCGTCCTCGCGGAGTTCCACGAGGTCGTCGCCTCGACCCCGCGCAACGCCCCCGCCCTGCCCTTCCTGTCGAACGTCACCGGGACGTGGACCACCGCCGAGGACGCGGCCGACCCCGCCTACTGGACCCGCCACCTGCGGGAGGCGGTCAGGTTCGGCGACTGCGTGGCGACCCTCCTGGCGGAGGGGGAGTGGCGGCTCGTCGAGTGCGGCCCCGGCCGCCAGCTGGCCGGCCTGGCCAGGACCCAGCTGCCCTCCGGCGCCCCGGCGCCGCTGGCGAGCCTGCCCGGCCCCGCGGACCCCAAGCCGGACGCGGAGGTGCTCCACGCCGCGGCCGGCGCCCTGTGGGCCTCGGGGGTCGCGATCGACCCGGACGCCGCGGGCGCACCCGGGCGCCGCGTCCCGCTGCCGGGCTACCCCTTCGAACGCTCCCACCACTGGGTGCCGATCCTGCCCGACCCGCAGCTGATCTACCCGGTCCCGCCGCGCACCGGCGCGCTCCCCGTCGAGGAGTGGTTCAGCCTCCCCGCCTGGCGGCAGGAGCCCGTCCCCGTCTCCGGCGCGCCGGCGCCGGAGCGCTGCCTCGTCTTCGCCGGCCCGTCCGCCGCCCCGCTGACGGCGGCGCTGCGCGCGGCCGGGACGCAGGTGCTGACCGTCACCGCCGGAGAGCGGTACGGCCGCACGGCCGACGGCGGGATCACGGTCCGGCCCGGCGCCCGGGAGGACTACGAGGCCCTGATCGCCGAGGCCGGGGTGCCGGAGCGGATCGTCCACGCCTGGGCGCTGGACGGTTCGCCCGCCCGCGACGCGGCCGGCACGCTGGCCGCCCAGGACCTCGGCTTCTTCAGCCTGCTCACCCTCGTCCAGGCGCTGGCGGCGGCCGAGCGGGAGTCCGGCGTGCACCTGGACGTGCTGACCGCGGGCACGCAGGGCGTGCTCGGCCCCGACCTGCGCCGCCCCGAGCACGCGACGGTGGCCGGGATCGCCAAGGTCGTCCCCCTGGAGGCGTCCTGGCTGTCGGTCCGCCACATCGACCTGGAGGCCCCGGCCGAGGCCCCCGGGCAGGCCGCGGGGGAGCCCGCCGGAGCCGGGGCGGCGCCGTACGGCTTCGGCCCCGTGCTGGCCGAGCTCGCCCGGGACCCGCGGCTCGACGCGCCGGAGGAGGGGACGCCGCCCTCCCCGGTGGTGCTGCGGTCCGGGAGGCGCTGGGTGCGGGGGTACGAGCCCGTCCCGGTGGCCGCCCCGGCCCCCCGCGCCGGCGCGCCGGAGGGGCTGCGCGAGGGCGGCGTCTACCTCGTCACCGGCGGCCTCGGCGGGATCGGCCTCACCCTGGCCGAGGACCTGGCCCGGCGGGTGCGGGCCCGGCTGGTCCTGCTCGGCCGCTCGGGGCTGCCCCCGCGGCGGGAGTGGGAGGCGCTCGCCGGCGGGACGGACCGGACCGCCCGGGCCGTCGCGGCGGTCCGCCGGATGGAGGAGGCGGGCGCCGAGGTGCTCGTGCTGGCCGCGGACGTGACCGATCCGGCGAGCGTGCGGCGCGCCCGCGACGAGGCGCTCGCGCGGTTCGGCCGGATCGACGGGATCGTGCACGCCGCCGGACTGCCCGGCGGCGGCATGGCCGAGGTCAAGGAACGCGCGGAGGCCGAACGGGTGATGGCCCCCAAGCTGGCCGGCACCATCGCGCTCCGCGAGGCGTTCGGCGACCTGGAGCCGGACTTCGTGCTGCTGTGCTCCTCGGTGACCGCGGTGGCCGGAGGGTTCGGCCAGGTCGACTACTGCGCCGCCAACAACTTCCTCGACGCCTACGCGCAGACCTGGCCCGGACGGGTGATCTCGGTCAACTGGGGCGCCTGGCTGGAGGTCGGCATGGCCGCCGAGGTCGCCGCGCCGGTGGCCTTCCGGGCGCTGCAGCGCGGCGACCGGGTCAGCCCGCTGGACCACCCCGTGCTCACCCACCGGCACGACTCCGCCGACCGGCTGCCCTGGGCCTCCGGGACGGTCTCCCCGGACACCCACTGGCTGCTGGCCGAGCACCGCGTCGCCGGAGAGCCGGTGCTGCCCGGCACCGGCTACCTGGAGACGGTCCGCCACGCCTTCGAGGCGACCGTGCCCGCTCCGGGGCCCGGCCACGCCGTCGAGCTGCGCGACGTCGCCTTCGTGGCGCCGCTGGCGGTCGCCGAGGGCGCCTCGGCCGAGCTGCGGGTGCTGTTCTCGCCCGGCGGGGACGGGGTGGACTTCGAGGTGGTGAGCGTCGTCGGCGGGACGACCAGGCAGCACGCCAGGGGCGGTGCGGCGTGGGTGCCCGCGGACGCGCAGGCCGCGGACCTGGCCGAGCTGCGGGACCGGTGCTCGTACGGCTCCCGCGGTGAGGCGGCGGACATGTTCGCCTCCGCGTCCGGCCTGGTCGCCTTCGGACCCCGCTGGCGGAGCCTGCGCGCGGTGCACCTGGGGCAGGAGGAGGAGCTCGCCCGGCTGGAGGCGGCGCCCGAGGTCGCCGCGGAGCTCGGCCGCTTCGGGCTCCACCCGGCCCTGCTCGACGAGGCGACCGCGTTCGTCAGCGCCGCGGGCGAGCACAGCTACCTGCCGCTGGGCTACGGCAGGATCACCGTGCACGCACCGCTGCAGGACCGGATCTGGAGCCACGCCAGGCACCGGGACACCGGGGGAGGGGAGATCGTCTCCGTCGATCTGACGCTCTACGGGGACGACGGCCGCGCCCTGGTCGACATCTCCGACTTCGTGCTCCGCCGGGTCGACACCGGCGCCGTCGCCGCCACCGTCGGGGAGGGCGCCCGGCAGACGGCGGAGCAGCCCGTCGTGGCCGAGGAGTCCGCGGCGGCCGGGGCGGGCGTGGACCTGGAAGGGGCCCAGCGCGGCATCTCGCCCGCGGACGGCGCGGACGCGTTCCGCCGGCTGCTCGCCGCGGGCCTGGGGACCCAGACGGTCGTCAACGCGACCGCGCTGGCGGAGTTCGTGGCGGGCGTGCGCGAGCTCACCCAGGAGACCGTGGCCGAGGAGCTGGACCTGGCGGCGGACGGCGGTGGGGGGAGCGCGGACGGCTACGTCGCGCCCCGCAACGAGACCGAGAGCATGCTGGCAGGGCTCTGGGGCGAGGTGCTCGGCGCAAGACGGGTCGGCGTGGAGGACGACTTCTTCGAGCTCGGCGGCAACTCGCTCGTGGCGGTCCAGCTCATCGCGCTGCTGCGCAAGAAGGCAGGGGTGAAGCTCCCCATGCGGACCCTGTTCCAGGTTCCCACGGTGACGGGGATGGCGGCGCTCGTCGAGGAGATGCGGGCGAAGGGCGCCGCGAAGGAGGCGGTCCCGGCCGCCATCGTCCGCCAGCCCCGGACCGCCACGCCGGGCTGATCCGCAAGGGGCGGCCCGCCGGAGCGACCGGCTCGGCGGGCCGGCCCCTCCCCCGGTCCCACGGCGCAGGGCGTTCCGCGGGGCCGGGAGCCGCCGCTCCATCCTTCTCAGGCCGGCGCGGCGGGAGCTGCCTGCGAGGGTCCGGGGAGACGACCTCCCGGAACCCGCAGGCACCTGTCAGGAGTTCAGCTCGGCCAGCCAGCCGAGCTGCTCCATGCGGTCGTCCAGGGTCGGCGCGTTCAACCCGACGACGAGGGTCGTCGCCCCCGCCTCGCGGTAGGCCTCCAGCCGCCCGCGCACCCGCTCCGGGGTGCCGCACAGCGCCAGCGCGTCCACCAGGTCGTCGGGCAGCTCCTCCATCGCCTCGCCCATCCCGCCGTCGAGGTAGGCGTCCTGCACCCGGGCGGCCGCGGCGGCGAAGCCCAGGCGCTGGGCCAGCCGGTTGTAGAAGTTGACCTCCCTGCTGCCCATGCCGCCCAGATAGAGCGCGAGCATCGGGCGCACCACGTCGCGGGCGTAGTCGGCGTCGTCGTCCACCATCGCCATCACCATGGGGGAGACGGCGATCTCCGCCGGGTCGCGCCCGGCCAGGGCCGCCCCCGAGCGCAGCCGGCCGAGGGACTCGGCCACGTGCTCGGGCGGGAAGTGGATCGGCAGCCATCCGTCGGCGATCTCGCCGGCGAGGGCGATCGCCTTGGGACCCATGGCCGCCAGATGGATCGGCAGCGGCCGCCGTACCGGCCCGATGGCCATGCTCAGCTCCTTGCCGCGGCTGTCGGGCAGGGGCAGCCGGAGGACGGGGCCCGCGTGGCGCACGGGCTCGCCGGCCAGCGCGGTCCGCACCACCTGGACGTAGTCGCGCAGGTGGGCCAGCGGACGCTCGTAGCGCCGCCCGTGCCAGCCCTCCGTCACCTGCGGGCCGGAGGTGCCCAGGCCCAGCCGGAACCGGCCGCCGGACAGCCGGTCGATCGTCGCCGCGGCCATGGCGGTGGCGACGGCGGTGCGGCCGGAGATCTGGATGATCCCGCTGCCGAGCTCCACGCGTTCGGTGCCCGCCGCCAGCCAGGCCAGCGTCGTCGCGGGGTCGGCGCCGTACCCCTCGGAGGCCCAGACGGAGTCGTACCCCAGCCGCTCGGCCTCCCCGACGAGCTTGAGGTGCTCATCGGGGGTGGACGCGACAGGCCCCAGGGTGCCGATGCTGAATCCCAGACGCACGAACGCCTCCTCGCTTCTCGCGATCACCGGTTCCTCATGTCCGTGATCGCATCATCTCCGGAGACGGCCCCCACGCACAGGGCATCTGTGGAGAAACAAGGCATATCGTGAGATCAAATAGTATTTGATCTACATTGTAAAGGCGCCGGTCCGGTTCGAAAATCCCCGCCCCGAAAAAAACAGGCAACGGCAGGCCACTGCGGAAACGGATGCGGACGGCGGACCGCTACCGCCACCGCGGGCAGTCCCGGGGGTCGGCCCTGCGCCCGGTACCGACGACGGTGATCCGGGCAGGGCCCTCCGGCGCGGTGGCGGCGGCCGTGCACACGATCTGCCCGACGGCCAGTGCGGACAGTTCACCGGCCGGGGCGGACGGGGTCACCACCACATGGCCGGGCCGCTCGACGGTCACCGAGAACGGGCCGGCTTCGGGCGGGACGTCGGTGGTGAGCCCGCGTGCCCGCTCCCCGGCGGCGGGCCCGGCCGCCAGCAGCGCGAGCGTGTCCGCCCGGGACAGCGGGCCACCGGGCCGCGTCACGGCGTCGAGCCGGCCGTTCCTCACCAGGTAGAGGGTGATCGTGGCCGGTGCGACGGGTCCGCTCGGCGGGTCGCCGGCGGGGATGACGTCGCTGGGCCGCACGCCGCAACCGGCCACCGCGAGCGCTACGAGGCCCGCGGCGAGCACGCGGCGGGGGAGCGCGGTCCTCACTCGGGGCCCCCGTCCGGATCGGGTGCCCGGCGCGGCAGGCGCAGCGTGAACACGGCGCCGCCGTCCGGGGCGTCGGCGGCGGTGAGGTCGCCTCGGTGCAGGCGCGCGTTCTCCCGTGCGATGGACAGGCCGAGGCCGCTGCCCTCGGACCTGGCCCTGGCCGTGCCGGCCTTGTAGAACCGGTCGAACACGTGCGGCAGCACCGCTTCGTCGAGGCCCGGCCCGTGGTCGCGGACCTCCAGAGTGATCCGGTGCGGGTCGGCGGAGAGCCGTACCGACACCGGCGGCTCGCCGTGCCGCAGGGCGTTGCCGACCAGGTTCGCGAGGATGACGTCCACCCGCCGCGGGTCCAGCAGTGCCGTCACCCCGGGTGGGAGCTCGGTGCGCACCGCCTCCGACCAGCCGCGGGCGCGCAGGGTGGCGCGCACCAGCTCGGCCACGTCGACCTCGTTCAGCGCGAGGGCCGCGACGCCGGAGTCGAACCTGCTGATCTCGATGAGGTCGTTCACCAGAGCGGTGAGGTTGAGCGTCTCCTGGCTGACCAGCCTGGCGGCCCTGCCGGAGGGCTCGGGCAGCCGGGCCGCCTCCTCGTCGAGGACGTCGGCGACCGCGGCGAGCGCGGCCAGCGGGGTGCGCAGCTCGTGGGAGACGTCGGCCACGAACCGGCGGGCGTCGGCCTCCATCTGGCGCAGCTGCTCGACGTGCCGTTGCAGCTCCGCGGCGGTGGTGTTGAACGTGCGTGCCACGCCGGCCAGCTCGTCGGAGCCGCGGACCGCGATCCTGGTGTGCAGCTCGCCCTCGCCCAGCAGGCGTGCCGCCCGGCCGAGCTCGCGCACCGGGCGCAGCACGCCGCGGGTGGCCAGCCACGCCAGGAGGAGCGCGAAGGCCAGGGCCGCCCCGCCGGTGAGCCAGGCGCGTACGGCGAGCTCGTCGATGCTGCGCTGTTCGGGAAGCAGGCTGCGCGCGGCGTAGACCTCGATGCCGGACGGCCGCGCCGTCCGGTCCCGCTCGGTGATCAGCAACGGCGTGCCGATGATCAGGAAGGGGGCGTCCCGCCGCACCACGCGCTGCCACGCGACGCCGCCGCCTGCCACCGTCCGCCGCAGCTCCGGTGGGATCACCCCGAGATCCAGGACCGGTGGATCCCCGCCCGGCCTCCGGTGCTCCGGCGGCGGACCGGGGGCCGGGGCGCCGGGGCGCTCCGGGGGCGGGCCGACCGGCGAGTGCTCACCGCGGTAGAAGGCGACCGCGAAGACGTTCCCGTCGCTCACGGCGTCGGCGATGTCGCCCAGCTCGGCCCGGTCCGGCGCCGGGTTCCGCAGCGGGTAGAGCGCCTCCAGGCGGCTCGTCATCGCCTGCACCGCGGCGTCCTGGGTCCGCTGCAGGATGGCGTTGCGCGCCTGGACGTAGATCCCGCCGGCCACCGCCGCCGTGGTGACCACGCACAGCAGCGCGAACGCGGACGACAGCCGGGCGCGCAGCCCCAGGCTCGGCCAAGGTGCCACCGGCGGCTCACACCGGCCCGAACCGGTAGCCGAACCCGCGCACCGTCTGGATGTAGACGGGCGCGGCCGAGTCGTCCTCGATCTTCGCACGCAGCCGCTGCACGCACGCGTCCACGAGGCGCGAGTCGCCGAAGTAGCCGTGCTCCCACACCGACTCCAGCAGCTGCTGGCGGCTGTGCACCCGGCCCGGCGTGCCGGAGAGCTCGAGCAGCAGGCGTAGTTCGGTGGGGGCGAGGCTGACCGGCACGCCGCGGCTGGCGACCACCAGCCCGGCCCGGTCGATGGTCAGGTCCCCGTGCCGCTCCAGTTCCGCCTGGTCCCGGCCGATCCGCCGGAGGACCGCGCGGATGCGCGCCTCGAGCACCCGGGGCTGCACCGGCTTGACCACGTAGTCGTCGGCGCCCGCCTCGAGTCCGGCCACCACGTCCATGTCGTCGCCGCGCGCGGTCAGCATGATGATCGGCACCTCACCGGCGGCCCGGATGCGGCGGCAGACCTCGAACCCGTCGATGCCGGGCAGCATGAGATCGAGCACGACGACGTCGGGGGGGTCCGTACGCAGCCGGTCCAGTCCCTGCTCGCCGTACTCCACCGCGCGCACCCGGTGCCCGTGCCGGGTCAGGGCCAGCTCGAGGCCCTCCCGCACGGCCGGGTCGTCTTCGATCAGCAGCACTCGCGACGCGCCCCCGGATTTCACAGCACACTCCGTAACTCGCCTGCCTGCCGACCTCGTCCACTGTCGTCCGGCCGTGTCCCCGTCCCGTCCGTGTCGTGTCATGGTCGTGTCACGGTCGCGGCCGTCGATGAACGGTGACATGCGGCTGACGGCGCGCGCACATCCGGCGCCAATCGTAATTCGTCATGAACGAACCACGCACCATCCCGCCTCGGCCTCGGGAGACGCAGCCGGGGTCCGGGCGGGGGTACGGCGTCGCCGGGCGCCTGGCCGGCTCCGGGGCGGGGGGAGACCGCGGGGCGAGGCGGAACGGCGGGGCGGGGCAGGTGATGGCGGGTCGCACGGGCAGCCGCGGGTCGCCACCGGGAAGCACGGCACCCGCGTTCCTCCGTGATCCGGCTGTGCCGTACGGTTCCACTGGAGATCGGCGGACGGGGGAGCGGTATGAGGAACGTCCAGCAGCGGTCGATCGACGCGCCGGCGGACAGGCTCGGTGCGTTGTTGGACGGGGTGTCAGCCGCCGGTGACCGCCTCTGGCCCACTCCGTCCTGGCCGCCGCTCGTCCTCGACGCAGGGCTGGCTCCCGGATCGCGCGGCGGTCACGGCCCCATCCGCTACAGCGTCGCCGAATACGAGCCCGGCCGCCGTCTGCGGTTCTCTTTCGACCCTGAGCTGGGCCTCGACGGCCACCACGAGCTCGTCGTCACCGCGGAGGGACCGGATCGTTCCCGCCTCACGCACACGATCGTCGGCACCACCCGAGGGCGCATGAGGTTCCTGTGGCCGCTGCTGATCCGCTGGTTGCACGAGGCGCTGATGCAGGATCTCTTCGACAACGCCGAGCGTGCCGCGACCGGTCGGCTCGGCCGCCGTCCCGCGCGCTGGTCGGTGTGGGTGCGCCTGCTGCGGCGGGTCCGGAGCGCCCGCCGCCGGGATCGGGAGTAGAGCGTCACCAGTGCGGCGGGGAGGGCAGGGCTTCCACCGCTGCGGCGCGTGGGTGTCGGGCAGGACGACGACGTTCGCGATGTCGTCCTGCCCGCGGCGGTGCCGGTCTCGCTTTCCGCACCGCCGTACCACCGAGCCGCCGGGTGCGCTCAGGGGTGCCGGTCGGGGAGGCGTTCCAGGATCACCAGGGGGATGTCCCGGTCGGTCCGGGTCCGGTAGTCGTCGTAGCGGGGGAAGACCGACGCCATCAGCCGCCACAGCGGTGGTTTCTCCTCCGCGGTCGCGACGCGGGCACGGGCGGCGAACTTCTCCGGGCCGACCTGCAGGAAGACGTCGGGGTGGGCGACCAGGTTGAGGTACCACGCGGGGTGCCGGGGTGCTCCGCCGTTCGACGCCACGAGGAGGTGGCGGTCGCCGTCCCTCCCATAGATCAGTGCGGTACGGCGGAGCGTCCCCGTCCTGCGGCCGCGGGTGGTGAGCAGCAGCGTCGGCAGGCCTTGGTAGAGATGGCCCTTCTCGCCGCCTGACTCGACGTAGGTGCGGATGTGGTGGGCCACCCAGCCCGTCGGACTGTCGGTGACCTCTTCGTCGTCGTGCGGTGTCATCGGATCTCCTCCGCCGTCCGAGCCGGATCCGGGTGCATCGGCCGGATGCCTCGTGCCGTTCCCCTACGGAGGCCATCCTGCCAAGGATCTCGGGTCTCCGTAGGGGAACGGTGCCGACGCTCACCGCCTGGGCCTGTTCCCTCGATCACGAGGGCTTTGGGAGTCAGGTGCCACATAAAAAATCTACATTGTAAAGGAGGTTTTTGATTTCATAAACAACCACAGAAAGCCAAAAACCACGACAGCACCCCGAGAAGCGCCGCCGCCGACTGGCCGGCCTGGCGCGTTTCGCAGGCCGGCCAGTCGGCGGTAGGGATTCCTGGTGGCGTCGGATGCCATGGGGCGGCAATGAGGACATACCCCGTCCGTCGGCGATGACCTGCCGCGGAGGGTGCGGATGGTTGCGGCCTCATCAGATGATCATTCTGCGGGATGTCGGCCGGGGATATAGTCCAGGGTGATCGTCAGGCCTTTGTCGATCGGCGCCCCCGAGCCGATCGGGCTTGCCCGTGCAGGAGGGCGCGACCACGGTGGTTGATCGCAGCAGGGGACGTCCGGGCTGGCTGCACGTGGGCCCGTTGGAGTCCCGCCTGAGGCGCTGCTGGGATCCCGGTACCTTTCCTCCGGCGGAGGCCCTTCTCGCGGTGCTGACGCTGTCGGCGCTGCCCAAGGTGCTTGCGGCTCGGCTGGCGGTTCACCTGAGCGGCGGCATCGTCATCGGCCCGGGATCGGTGCCTGATCTGCCGGGTTTCGACGGGCTGCGTGGTGTTCCGTTGCCGGTTCAGGCCGGATCGTGGGAGCGCACCGCCGGGGTCTACGATCCGCTGCAGCGGCGGATCGGTATCGGCAGCGCCCCGTCGCCGTCGGTGTCGGTCTGCGGGCACGAACTGGGGCATGCGGTCGACGACATGGAGCACCGGCCTTCCCGGGCGGCGTGGTGGAGCCGGTTGCACGTCCGTAGGCGCGATCACCTGCCGCCGCCCTACCGCCAGGACGTGGGTGAGTTGTTCGCCGAGTGCTTCGCCTGCGTGCTGACCCGGCGGGCGGGTCGGCTGATCATGCTGATCGGTGACGAGCCTGAGGCCGAGGGTGTCTATCACTGGATGGTCGGCCGGTACGGGATCGGCTGAAAGGCGCCTTCGTGGTGTTCGCGGCGACCGTGCGATTATGCTGGAGCGGGATCGATGGCGGAAAGGACACGGCCATGCAGGTGATCATGTTGCCGGGTGGAGTGCTCCGCATCCCCGCAGTGATCACGCTGGACGACGGGGTCACGTGTGACGGCACCCGCGACATCACCAGTGACGACCCTGAATATTCGCTTTGGCTGCCGCTGGCGCGCAGCGAAGAGCAGCAGCTTCACGCTGAGGCCGCCGAACGGGCCGCCGACCGGGAGATCCTCGCCCGGTGGCGCACCCGCCAGAGCGCCTGACCGTCTTCGGAGGGCAGCGCCACCGGCTTCCCCTCTCAGCAGGTTCCCGGACGGGGTTTCGGACCACGAGAATCCTTAATCCTTATGCCCGGAAGGTCGCTGCACTTCGGTCAGCAGACGCAGCTCTTCGTGGACGACCGCCCGGATGTCTTGCGGGGTGAAGTTGCGCGGGTAGGTCGCCGTCTGCAGCGTCAGGCCGTCCATGAACACGTGGAGCCGCGCGGCCTGTCGTTCCAGGTCGGCGTCGGCGAGCTCCTGCCCGATCTCGGGTGACGGCATGTCGTGGCAGGAGGCGACCGCGAGGCGGCAGATGTGGCGTTCGCCCGCCCAGGCGGTGCTGTGCAGCTCCGCGAGGGAGCTGAGCTTGGGTGTGCTGATCGCCGGCCTGGCCGTGATCTCCGGATCAGCGCTGTGGCGGCGCTGACCACCGTCGGCGAGATCCGCTACACGGCCGACCAGGTCGCCACCAGGCCCATGTGGCACATCTGGATCCCCGCCCTCGCCGGCCTGGTGCTCACCCGGTTGATGCCATCACCACCTCGAGCGGCCCTTGGGGGCGGTGCACCGGCAACGCGGGAGCTTCACCTGCAAGCAGGCGCCCTGCTGGTGTCAGGCGTGCTGTTCGCAGTAGCGCTGCGACTGGTGACAGACAGCGGCCATGACGCCGAGCCGGCGTACACCGTCTTGAAGCTCGTCCTGTTGCTGGCCGTACCGGCGCTGGTATTCCGGCTGTCACGCCACGGCGCCACTCGTCGAGAACCGGTGCGTGAGCGGACCGAGGTCTGGCACCGCTACGGGCCGGTGGTGCCGGTGGTGCCGGTGGCGGCCTGGCTCGTCCTCTACGCCGGACCGTTCGCCCGGCCGTTGTGGCCTATCCTCACTGTTCACGGCGCGATCAACGCCGCCCCCATCCTGCTGGACATGCTCTAGCGCCTGCCGCCTTTCGGCCGGTGGGACAGGCTGCGGCTGAACGTCGCCGTTGAACGCCGCCGTCCCGACGACCGTGCCGGATCGGTTCTCGTCGTTGACCTCGGAATGGTAGATGCTGTCGATCCGGCCGTAGTCGGCGTAACCGCCGTCCTTCCAGACGACGACGTGGTTGGTGACGCCGCTCGCCCGGGCGACGCCGGCGAAGCCACCGGCTCCGGCCGCACCCGCTTCCGGCGAGGCCGCCGAAGCCTCCATCGCCGGGGCGAGCACGGCCGCGACGAGCATGGCGCAGCCAGTGGTCTGTGTCGCATCGTGTTCCTGCTCGTCCGGCGGCGGATGGTCGCACCTCACCGCTTCGGCCGGTCGCGGCCCGGGGAGGGTGTGGCCGTACCGAGTGCGTGGGCCCTCGGGAGGAGGGTGCGGGCCTGCGGTTGTCCCCGTGCGGCTTCCGGGCTGAGGCTCGCCATGCTCACAGCCGGCCTTGCGGACGTGGACCCTTAGATCACCCCGCATCCCGCGTTGCGGAGCCGACCATCGTCCGTTCGCGCGCGTCCGCTCGGATTCACCGGCCGCAGCGCCAGACCGTCGGCTGGAACCTGGCGGTGGCCGGGTTGAACCGATGACCGCCGATCGTGCCGTCGTTGCCGACGACGCTCACGCCGCTGTCGGCGTTGTCGAGGACGGAGTCGAACGTCTGCAGCCGCCAGATGCCGGTGAAGTAGTCGTTGTTCCTGTCCGGGTCGAGGGCAGCGGCGATCAGTCCGTCCCGGTTGATGCCGGAGACGGAGGCGGTGCCGGGCAGGATGTGGACGCTTCCGTCCCGGTCCCACAGCACGCCGTCGGTCGAGGTCTTGCCCGTGGCGTCCGGGCGGGTGGTCTCGCCGATCACCCGCCCGTTGGAGATGGCGCGCACGGTGGTGCGCGTCGCCCCCGGGATCTCGGCCAGGTAGGTCGTCACGCCGCCGCGCCACAGCCCCACTGCGTAGGTCCCCTGGTTGGCGTTGAAGTTGAGCAGCATCGTGTCGTCGTCGTCGACGTCCGCGACGACGGCGTCCTTGGGAAGGTCGGGCATCACCTCGAACTCGGCGGGCCGGTCGGCGGGCCAGCGAACGTGGCGGGTCCGCCAGACGCCGTCGAAGGTGCCCCACATCCAGCCGAGGATGTCGCCGTTGTCCTTGATGGCGTACGGGGAGGAGACGTATACGGTCGCGGGCCTGGGCAGGGGCGCCTTCTTGCCGTTGCGGGTGCTCCAGGCGTGGCCGGCGGGCGGCGCGTAGCCGAGAGGACTGTAACCGATGATGGTCCCGGTGGAGTTCTGGTCCACCACGGAGTCATTGGGACCTCCCGTTCCGTAGTCGGTGGTCGTCCCGTCCTTCCACGACAGCACCCGGCGTTTGCCGTCGGCACCCCACGCCGTGCCGGAGTACCCGCCCTGGTGGTCCGTCGCCGAGACCCGGCCCGATGTGGTGCCTGAGGGCAGGGGCAGTGTGCTCGCCTGCCAGGCGCACCCCGCGGTGGCGGCCGCCGCCGGAGCGGCCGCTGCGGCGGGGGTGTGCAGGATGCCGGACAGCAGCACTGCGGAGAGCGCCGCCCCTGCTAGAACTCTGGATCTCACGGTGATCCTTCCCATGTCGTGACGGGCGCGGTTGCGCCCCTTGTCACTTTGGGCGCGTGCCGTCCTTTCCTCGACCCCGGAAACACCCCTGAGGTGCGTACTTCCGGATCCGGGGACGGATCCGCGGCCCTTGCGGGATGCTCACCAGCTGATTCTGGCCGCCACCGGCAGGTGGTCGCTGCCGGTGGCCGGCAGCGCCCACGAACCGGCCGGCTCCATGCCGCGGACCAGGATCTGGTCGAACCGCACCACCGGGAAGGAGGCGGGCCAGGTGAAGCCGAAGCCGTCTCCGGCCACGTCCTGAGCCGAGCGCAGCTGCGAGGTGAGACCGGCGAGCGCGCGGTCGTCCATGGTGCCGTTCAGGTCGCCGAGCAGCACCACCCGCTTGTTCTGCTCGGCGGCGACGGCCTTGCCGAGCGCCTGCACGCCTATGTTCCGCGAGGCCGTCCAGAAGCCCGCCCTGGGGTTCACCCGTACGGAGCCCAGGTGGGCCGCATACACCGTCAGCGGCCCGTGGTCCGTGGACACCGTGGCGCGCAGCGCCCGGTTGGAGGCCGCCTTCTGGTCGGCCGGTACGGTGTCCGCCAGCGGCCCGTGGTTCATGATGTCGATCGGCCGGATATCGGACAGCGGCAGCTTGCTCCACAGCCCGACCGTGCCCTGCACCGTGTGGTGGGGGTAGGTGCCGGCCAGTTCCTTCTCGTACACCCCCCTGGCCTGCCGGGTCAGCTCCTGCAGCGCCAGCAGGTCCGCTCCGGAGGCGCGCAGGGCGCGGGCGGTGCCGGCCGGGTCGGGGTTGCCGGCGCCGACGTTGTGGCCGGCCACGGTGAGGTCGCCGCCCGGGCGGGACCTGTCGCCGAGCATCCCGCCGAAGAGGTTCAGCCATGCCAGGGCCGGCAGCAGCAGTGCGGCCGCCGCCGAGGCGGAGCGGCGCCGCAGCGCACCGGCCAGCAGTACGGGTATCCCCAGACCGGACCACGGCAGGAAGGTCTCCACCAGGCTGCCGAGGTTCCCGATCCGGTTCGGGATCTTCGCGTGCAGCAGCATGGACAGGCCCAGGAGCAGTGCCGACACCGCGAGCGCCGGACCGCGTCTGCAGGGCTCCGGCAGGGAGCCGCGGCGGATCGCCCGGCGGATGCCCGCGCGCCGGGCGGCCGACCCGGTATCCCTGTGGCCGTCGCCCTGACCCGTCTCCACCGTGTCCGCCTGCGTCATCCCTCGTCCTCGCTCGCTGCCGCTCGCTGCCGGGCACCGCCGCGTCCGTCGGGTCCGTCGGGTCCGTCGGGTCCGTCGGGTCCGGGGCGGGACGGTGCGCGGCTCGTTCATGACCAAGGATGGGCGCCGAATGTGCGCGCGTTGTCCGCCGCATGTCACCGTTCGTCGACGGCGGCCACCGCCGGCGCCGGCGGTGGCCGCGCGGTGATGGCCGGCCGTTCGCACCGGTGGCGGGCCGGGTGTCGCCGGGCCGTCAGGGGGTGAGCTGCGGTCCGGCAGGGCCGCCGCCGCGCAGCTCCGCCGCGACGGCCCTCTCCCGCAGGCCGGCCGCCTCGGACCGCGCCGCCTGCAGCTGCTCCCTCAGGTCGGCGACCCTGGCCTGCTCCAGCAGCAGCCCGGTGCGCGCGTCGTCGCGCTCGGCCCGCATCGACTCCGCCTGTTCCCGTAGCCGTCCGGCCCGATCCTCGGCCTCGTCGACCTGGCCGGCGGCCCGGTGCTCGGCCTCGGCCACCCGTTCGGCCGCCGCGGCCTCCGCGGCGGCGGCGCGTTCCTGCGCCTGCACCTGCAGCGCCAGCGCCTCGGCTCTTCGGGTCTCGGCGCGCGCCCGTGCCCGGGACTGCTCTTCGGCGCGGGCCAGCGCCCGGTCCCGTTCGGCCGCCGCGGCCTCGGCCTGCACCGCCGCCGCGGCCGCGGAGCGCTCGGCCTCGATTGCGGCCCGGCGCGCCTGCTCGGCTTCGGCCCGCGCCTCGTCGCGCTCGGCCAGCGCCTCGGCCGTCCGCTCCCGGTCCTGTGCGGCCTGCGTCAGGGCTCGGTCCCGTTCGGCTCCGGCGGCTTCCACCCGTTCGGCCATCTCCCGTACCGCCGCGTCCCGGGCCGCCTCCGCCTGCTCGGCCCGGCGGCGCGCCTGGGCCTCGGCGTTCCTGGCCAGGCGCTCGGTGGCCGCGGCCTCACGGAGCGCGGCCAGTGCCTGCTCGCGGGCCGTCTCGGCGTCACGGAGCGCGGTGTCGCGCTCGGCGAGCGCCTCGGCCGTCCGCTCCGCCATGGTGTCGCGCTCGCGGCGGGCGTGCTCGGCCGCCTCCCGGGCCAGGCGTACCTGCTCGAAGGCCTGCTCCCGCTCGGTGCGGGCGATGGCGACCCTGGTGTGCGCCTCGGCCTGTACCGCGCTCACCCGGGCCTCCACCCCCGCGGGGCTCAGTTCCTCGGCCAGGACCTGGGCCAGGGGGGCGATCGCCGCGGCCATCCCCTTCTCCATGCGCTCGTAGAACTCCTCCGCGCGGGCCAGCGCGCCTTCCAGGCCCGGGGTGGCGCGGCGCAGTTCGCGCTCCCGCTTCGCGGCGGCCTGGCAGTCGCCCTGCGGGCAGTAGGCGCGGGGGCGTCCCCGTCCCGGGCGCTGCTCCACAGGCGTCCCGCAGTGCTTGCACGGCCGGGGCGTGGTCGTCTCCTGTGTCATGCGCCAAGCCTAGCATTTTCTGTTTTCTAGAAAACACAAATAAATAAATCTTGTTCGTTGTGCAGCAGGAGCTGTTCACCAACTACCGGGAATGAAGATTCCCGCAAGTTGACCGTAGGGACCCGATGAACACGTCCTCTGGATCGGCCCGACCCCTCCGGTCCGACGAACGGCCCGGTGTGAGCGCCCTACCCGGGCCGGATGCTCCCGGAGGACCCGCAGGAATCGGTGGTGGCGCGGGAGACGGTCGAGCCGGCGTTCATCGCCGCCGTGCAGCACCTGCCGCCGCGGCAGCGGGCGGTGTTCATCCTGCGAGACGTCCTCGGCCGGCCGGCGCCGAAGGCCGCCGATGAGCGCAACGACCTCAACGGGCTGACGGTCCTGCTACGCGACGAACCGCGGAATGAGCACCCCGACCAGCTGAACACCACCGCGGCAACGCGAGCACCACCGCCCCGCCGGCGTTGCCGGCGGGCAGCCCTGTTCCCGAAGAACATCGTCATGATCAACGATGCCGTCGTCCTCATCTCAGCGAGCCGGTCAACAGCTCACTCGGAAAGCAAGGAAGGGCCGGGAAGGTTCCTCATCGCCGAGGGCCACGGTGAGCACGCCAGGAAGGATTTCGACCCGGCCTCACGAGCCGAGCATTCGGCCCGTGCTCAGCGCCTCGTCTCGTACCTGGTCAGCACCACGCCGCCGGGAAACGTCCGGGTCTCCACCAGGGTCAGGTCCACCCAGTTGTCCAGGGCCGTGAAGAACGGCGTGCCGCCGCCCACCAGGACCGGATGGGTGACGATCGCGTACTCGTCGATCAGCCCGGCCCGCATGGCCGCCGCGGCGAGTGTGGCGCCGCCGATGTCCATGGGGCCGCCGTCGCCGGCCTTGAGCCTGGTGATCTCGGTGACCGCGTCGCCGGTGACCAGGCGGGTGTTCCAGTCGACCCTGTCGATCGTCGAGGAGAACACCGCCTTCGGCATGTCCCGCCAGCGGCCGGCGAACTCGATCACCGCCGGTGTGGCACCCGGCTGCTTGTCGGCGGTCGGCCAGTGGGAGCTCATCGCCTCCCACAGCTTGCGCCCGTACAGCGCCAGGCCCGTCGCGTCCACCCGGTCGGACCACCACTGGAACAGCTCGGCGCTCGGCGACGAGTCCGGTCCCTCCCCCCCACTCCAGCCGAGGTCGTCGCCGCTCGCGGCGATGTAGCCGTCCAGGGTCACGTTCATGCCGAAGATCAGTTTCCGCATCGTGCCAGCCTCTCGTGAGTCGATCTCCCACGTCCAGACGGGCGCGGCGCGGAAACCTGATCGGTGCGCGTGCCGCGTCCGCAGGTAGCCCCTCGCGCTCCGGGCCCGGCACGGCGCCCTCGGCGGGCTCGAGCACCACCGACCGCTCCTGCAGCGGCGGCGAGCAGGACCGGAACCGGATACGGTCCGGGCGCGGGGGCGCAGGGGCGGCTCAGCCGTCGGCGGTGCCGGCCCGATCGGTCTCGTAGACGTCGGGGATGCCGTCGTGGTCGAGGTCGGCGGTCTCGATCTCGTGGATGCGCCGGTAGACGCGGTTGCGCAGCCGCAGGATCACCGTCGCGATCAGCGCCGCGGCCAGCGAACCGGCCAGCACCGCCACCTTGACGTGCTCGGCGCCCTCGGCGCCGAAGGCCAGCTCGCCGATGAGCAGTGAGACGGTGAACCCGATCCCCGCCAGCACCGACAGCCCCGCCATGTCCACCCAGGCCAGGTCCTCGTCCAGGTCGGCCCGGGTGAAGCGGGCCACCAGCCAGGTCGCGGCCATGATCCCGATCGGCTTGCCCGCCACCAGGCCCACCACCACCCCCAGCACGACCGGGTCGCCGAAGGCACCCGTCAGGCCGTCCAGCCCGCCCAGGGCCACCCCGGCCGAGAAGAACGCGAACACCGGCACGGCCACCCCGGCCGAGACCGGGCGGAAGCGGTGCTCGAAGTGCTCGGCCAGGCCCGGCCCGTCCTGCGGGCCGCCGGACCGGCGGCTGCGCAGCACCGGCACGGCGAAGCCCAGCAGCACCCCGGCGACGGTGGCGTGCACGCCTGAGGCGTGCACCAGCGCCCACACGGCCGCGGCCAGCGGCAGCAGCAGCCACCACGAGCGCACCCCGCGCTGCACCAGCGCGGTGAAGACCGCCAGCAGGGCCAGCGCCGCGGCCAGCGGGACCGGCGCCAGGTGGTCGGTGTAGAACAGCGCGATGATGACGATGGCCACCAGGTCGTCGACCACCGCCAGGGTGAGCAGGAAGGTGCGCAGCGCGGTCGGCAGGAACCGGCCGATGACCGCGAGCACCGCCAGGGCGAAGGCGATGTCGGTGGCGGTGGGGATCGCCCACCCCTTGCCCGCGCCTTCCGCGCCCCGGGTGATGAGCAGGTACAGCAGCGCCGGGACGATCACCCCGCCGAGCGCGGCCGCGATCGGGACCGCGGCCCGCCGTACGTCGCGCAGGTCGCCGGCGACGAACTCGCGTTTGAGTTCCAGCCCGGCCACGAAGAAGAAGATCGCCAGCAGGCCGTCGCCGGCCCAGCCGGCCAGGGAGAGGTTCAGGTGCAGCGCCTCGGGCCCGACGCGCAGGTCGCGCAGCGTCTCGTAGGCGCCGGCCCACGGGGAGTTGGCCCAGATCATCGCCGCCACCGCGGCGGCCAGCAGCAGCGCCCCGCCGACGGTCTCCTTGCGCAGGATGTCGGCGATGCGGCGGGCCTCGCCCCAGGAGCCTCGGCCCAGCAGGACGGGTCGGCGCGGCGGGACGGGGTGCGTCATGGAGTGCTCCGGATTTCGGGTACGGGTCGGACGTTGCCGACCAGACTTCCCGGCGCACCGTGTGCCACTCTACCGATCGGCCGCCGGACGCCCGCCGGGCGGGTGCGCGGCCACCGCCCGGCGGTCCGCCCGCGACCGGCCGGGACACCCGCGGCGCCACCTGTGCGGGACACCCGGTGGCGCCGCATCCGCACCGGGGCCCGAGGTCCCGGGCGGAGAGGACCTTCGTCGGTACCGGCGGCAGGGGGCGGTCCGATGTCATGGAAGCCGTCGGCACGGCGACCCATGTGATGAGGAGCGATGCGATGACCACGGCGAAGACCGGCGGGCAGGACCCGGCCGCCTCCGGAGGGCGGGCTGCGGCGATGCTCGCCCTGGCGACCCTGGGGTTCGCGGTGAACTTCTGGGCCTGGGCGCTGCTGAGCCCGCTGGGGCCCCGGTTCAAGGACCTGCTGGGCCTGTCGGCCGCCCAGCAGGCGCTGCTGGTCGCGGTCCCGGTGGTGGTGGGCTCGCTGGGCCGCATCCCCGTCGGCGCCCTGACCGACCGGTTCGGCGGCCGGGTGATGTTCCCCCTGGTGTCGGCCGCCACCATCGTCCCGGTCCTGTTCATCGGCGTGGCCGGGCAGGGCTCGCTGCCGGCGCTGCTGGCCGGCGGCTTCTTCCTGGGCGTCGGCGGGACGGTGTTCGCGGTGGGCGTGCCCTTCGTCGGCGCCTGGTTCCCGCCGCACCGGCGGGGCCTGGCCCTGGGCGTCTTCGGGGCGGGCATGGGCGGCACCGCGATCAGCGCCCTGACCACCGTCACCCTGGTGAGGACCGGCGGTTCGGCCACCCCGTTCCTGCTCACCGCGGCGGCGCTGGCGCTCTACGCGGCCGTCTCCTGGACCTTCCTGCGCGACGCGCCGGGGCGGACCGCGCCGTCCCAGCCGCTCGCCGCGCGCCTGTCGGCCGCCGCGCGCCTGCCGATCACCTGGCAGGCCTGCGCGCTGTACGCGGTGGCCTTCGGCGGCTACGTCGCCTTCTCGGTGTACCTGCCGGCCTATCTGCAGACCGCCTACGGCCTGGAGCAGGCCGACGCCGCCGGCCGGATGGCCGGGTTCGTGCTGATGGCGGTCCTGATGCGCCCGGCGGGGGGCTGGGCCTCGGACCGGGTCGGGCCGCTGCCCGTCCTGGCCGGGGTTTTCGCGGTGACCTGCGCCGCGGCGGCCGTCGTGGCCTTCACCCCGCCGCTGGTGCCGGTGGGCACCGCGGCGTTCCTGATCATGGCGGCGGCTCTGGGCGCGGGCAGCGGCGCCACCTTCGCACTGGTCGCACAGGTCGCCCCGGCCGACAAGGTGGGGTCGGTCACCGGTCTGGTCGGCGCCGCCGGCGGGCTGGGCGGATTCGTCCCGCCGCTGGTGATGGGCTTCCTGTACGGCCGGTTCGGCTCCTACGCGCTGGGGCTGGTGCTGCTGGCCGTGGTCTCGGCGGTGACGCTGGCGCTGACCGTGACCGTGGTCCGCTCGGCGGCTCTGCGGCGCGCGGCGCCGGCCGTCTCCGGCGCGGGCGGCTCGGGGTCCTGAGAGCGGGGGAGGGGGGCTCGGCGATGGCGGCGGTGGCGGACGTCGTGGGTGCGACGGCCGGTGAGATCAGGGCCGGCGGCCGGACTCCGGTGGCCCCACCGTCGTCCGGCCGCCGCCCGGGACGCTAGTCGGCGGAGCCCTCGGCGGTGTCGTCCTCCGCCTCCTCCGCCTCGTCCCCGTCGTCCTCGCCGGTCGGCATCGAGGGCGCCGTGGGAGCCTGGGGCGCGGCCGGGGCCTGGGGTGCGACGGGCACCTGGGGCGTGACCAGCGTCGGATTCACCGGTGTCCCGGGGCCGGTGAAGCACTCGCAGGAGGTCGTCCAGCCGCCGAAACCTGGCAGCTCCGGGAGGTCGGGACCGGGCTGGGCCGAGGCCGGGGGCCCGGCCAGCAGCAGCCCGAGACCGGTGAACGCGGTGGCCGTAGCGAGCCGAAGATGATGGGACATGATGGGTTCCTCTCTCTTTCACGGTTTGCACCGTTAATCCCATTTGTCCTTCCTGTCACTTTCTTCCCGTTGTTGGCGTCGGCCAAAACGGTTCCCGCCGCCATGTCCGCCCAGTACTCCCGAAGACATCGCACAGTGCTAAGCGCCGAGCCCGTAGGACCTGCATCAAAGCCTGCGGTGACGGCCCCGCCGCCCTGAAGGAAGCACTGGCGGGGTGAGCGACGACGACTTCCTCCGCGGAGATGGAGCGCGACCTGATCGGCGAGCGCACCCTGGACGGCCTGGCCGCGGCCGCCGCCCAGGACCGCCGCGGTGGCCGGCCCCCGGCGATCGACGCCGACAAGCTCGCTGCCGCCCGTGCCCGCCGGCTTGCGGGGATACCGTCCCGGCGATCGCGAAGCAGAGGCCGAGGCAGTCGTTGCAACTCCTCACGGAAAGAACGGTCAGCGGACGCTGCATCGCCGATAGATGACGGATGCGGCCAACGTCCTCTGAGGCGGCGGGCGCACTTCCGCTGCGCGTGGGCCCCTCTTCCCGCCCATCCGATCTCGGCCCTGGGGCACAGCGGTACAGCGGTTAACGCTAAGCCGGTGATCATGGGATCGAGGTGGGTCGTGGGCGGGACTACCGCATCTCGGCGTTCAGGTCGGGCTGGGTCTGAAGCCGTTCGCGGAGGTCGATCCCTTCGGGGGTGAGCGGGTCCTCGGGCCTGCGGACGCGGACGGGCTCGGGCCGCGCGAGGGTGTGGTGCTTCGCGGCGGTCTTCCCCCCGCACTCTCACAGATGACATTTATGAGAATGACCGTGTGCGACGCACGGTCGGCAGCGGAGAGACCCTCCATCATTTCTCCGCGGTGATGAAGGTCAGCCGCGATGGCGGCTGTGAAAATCGCTGTCCGAGACGTACAGGTGCCGACCTGCCCCGAGTGGGGGCAGACCAAGTAAGCGGGAAAGGGGTCAACCGCAGGTCAGAGGCTACGGCGGGGGTCGGGGCGATGGCCAGGATCGCGCGGGCCTCCCGGCGGCTGACTCCGCCTTCCTGGGCGGCGAACAGCTCCAGGAAGGCTCGGCAAGGCCTGCCATCCGATGAGCCGTCCGTGACCCCAGCGACCCGTGCAGGCCCCGGTCTTGTTCGGAGCTGGCCGCTCACCAACGTGTGAAATGGGTTCGTCCTGCACGGGCGGGCTCAAGCCACGGTCTATCAGGTCGGGCACGTCCCCGTCCGGTCGAGTCGGTACCTGTCAAACCGGTTGGAACATCAGGCTACGTGCGGTGTTTGTGCTGAGGCCTCGG
>NZ_BMQE01000045.1:0-60289 GCF_014647955.1 Planomonospora antibiotica
GCTTTCCCTGCCCTGCTCCGCAGGACGGTCCGCTCCACCCCCGGCGTGAAGGCCGGAGCACTGCGAACGATTCCGGTAGCGCCCGGCCGCGTCCCGGCGCGGAAACCGGGCGGGGCGCCGCCTCCGGTCCGGTTCGGCTCGGGACCCGGTTCGGCTCGGGACCCGGTTCGGCTCGGGACCCGGCTCCACGGGCCCTTAGGCTGGGACGGTGAGCCGTACTGAGAACTCCGAGGACCTGTTCGCCCGCGCCCGCGAGATCGTCCCGGGAGGTGTCAACTCCCCGGTCCGCGCCTTCGGCGCCGTCGGCGGCACGCCGCGCTTCATGGCCTCCGGTCAGGGGCCGTACATCACCGACGTCGACGGCAACCGCTACGTCGACCTGGTCTGCTCCTGGGGCCCGATGATCCTCGGGCACCGTCACCCGGCCGTGGTCGAGGCCCTGCAGGAGGCTCTCGCGGCCGGCACCTCGTTCGGCACGGCGACGCCCGGCGAGGTCGAGCTCGCCGAGGAGATCGTCGCCCGGATCGCGCCCGTGGAGAAGGTCCGGCTGGTCAGCTCGGGCACCGAGGCCACGATGTCGGCCGTACGGCTGGCGCGCGGTTTCACCGGCCGCTCCAAGATCGTGAAGTTCGCCGGCTGCTACCACGGCCACGTGGACGCCCTGCTCGCCTCGGCCGGTTCCGGCCTGGTCACCTTCGGGCTGCCCGACACCCCCGGCGTGACCGGGGCCTCGGCCGCCGACACCGTGGTCCTGCCGTACAACTCCGCCGAGGCGGTGGCCGAGGCGTTCGCCGCGTTCGGCGACGAGATCGCCTGTGTGATCACCGAGGCCTGTCCGGCGAACATGGGGGTCGTCCCGCCGCTGGACGGGTTCAACACCCGGCTCCGCGAGCTGTGCACCGCGCACGGCGCGCTGCTCATCGTCGACGAGGTGCTCACCGGCTTCCGGGTGTCGGGGGCCGGGTGGTACGGCCTCGACCCGGTGGACGCCGACCTGATGACCTTCGGCAAGGTCATGGGCGGCGGCCTGCCCGCGGCGGCGTTCGGCGGCCGCGCCGACGTGATGGCCCATCTCGCCCCGGAGGGTCCGGTCTACCAGGCCGGCACGCTGTCCGGTAACCCGCTGGCCTGCGCCGCGGGCCTGGCCACGCTGCGGGCCTGCGACGACGACGTCTACGACCGGGTCGACGCCGCCGCGCTGGTCGTCGGCCGCGCCGCCGCCGACGCGCTGGCCGCCGCCGGGGTGCCGCACCGCCTCCAGCGGGCGGGCAGCCTGTTCTCGATCTTCTTCACCGACGAGCGGGTCGCCGACTTCGCCGGGGCGCAGCGGCAGAACACCGCCGCCTACCGGGCCTTCTTCCACGCGATGCTCGACCGGGGCGTCTACCTGCCGCCGTCGGCGTACGAGGCGTGGTTCCTGTCGGCCGCCCACGACGACGAGGCCCTCACCCGCATCGCCGAGGCCCTGCCCGTCGCCGCGAAGGCCGCGGCCCAGGCGTCCTGACGGGGAACACCCGCGCGGCCCCTAGCGGGGCAGCCCGTCCAGGTCGACGTCGACGGGGAAAGGGACCGGGACGGTCAGCCGGCCGTGGTGGATGCCGGTGAGGGCGTAGGCGCGGGTGGCCGGGTCGAGTTCGTAGGTGTAGACGACGGGCTTGCCGTCGTTGTTCTCGACCCGCCACAGGTGCGCGATCCCGGCCTCGGCGTAGCGGGCCGGCTTGGTCTTGCGGTCGCGCTCCTCCGACTCGGGCGAGACGACCTCGACCACGAGGTGCACCTCGTCGGGCGTGTAGTACGTCCGGTCGTCGTCGTCGGCGGCGGCCGCGTCGACGACGAGCACGTCCGGGCAGGGCCGCATCCGGTGACCGAGCTTGACGTCCATCTGGTCCACCGCCGTCATCTGCGCAGGAGCCTGGTCGCCGAGGGCTTCGGTGAGGTTGCGGATCATGCGCTGGTGGAAGCGCTTCTGGGGGGACATGAAGACGAGGGCTCCATCGATCAGTTCGACGTGCTTGAAGAAGTCGGGCTCGCCGTTCGGTCCCTCCGGCGGCAGACGATCGAGGTCGTCGGCGGTCCATCCCCACGGAGGCGGAGCCGGCCAGTAGTCGAGCGCGCTGGCCACGTCGGTCACCGTAACATCGTCTCCGTCACCGTATGTGTTCATTCGGCCCGCTTCCGTCGCCTTCCCCATGCTCCTCCTCCGCCCATTGTGGGGGAAGGGGCGCACGTCGGAGGGTCAGCGCACGGCGGTCTTCCCGGAGGTCACCGTGAGCAGGTCGGCGGAGGCGGCCACCACGACCCGGTACGTGCCGCGGGGGAGCCCGCTGACGGTGCGGGAGGCCGTGGAGGAGGCGGCCGAGGTCTTCACCGTCCGCCACGCGCCGCGGTGGTACCGCTGCACCGAGACCCGCTGCCTGCGCGGCTGGTAGACCCTGAAGCTCAGTTTCCCCTTCCCGCCCGCGACCGCCGCCTTCGGTCGCGCGTAGATCCGGACGGCCCGGCTGGCACTGGCCTTCGCGGTCGCGGTGCCGGTGAACCGCGCGTACACGTAGGTCCCGGCGTCCACGCGCAGCGACCTGGCGGCGGTGCCGTTGCGGACGGCCACGTTCGAGCACGAGTAGGCCCTGACGGTGACCCGCCGGCTGCACAGCTGCACGGTGCCGGTGATCCCGGCGCCGGAGGAGGTCCGCACGGTCGCGGTCGCCACGATCGACTGCCCGGCGGTCACGGTGGTGGCGGAGACCTTCACTCCGGTGACGGTGCTCACCGGCACCGGAGCCGGAGCGGCCGCCGGTGCGGGAGCCGGTGCGGGCACGGGGGCCGCCTCGCCGGAGGGGCCGGAGAGCGCGGCGAGGGGCTGGACCAGGCCGGCGCCGTAGTAGGGGTCCCTGCCTGCCGTGCCGAGGTCGCGCGCGGTGCCGGTGAGCCGGGCGGTCGCCTGGGCGGCCGACATCGCCGGGAACCTCGCGCGGATCAGCGCCACGGTGGCGGCGGCGTACGGCGAGGCCATCGAGGTGCCGCTCATGTCGAGGTACCGCGACGAGGGGTAGGTGGAGCGGACGCGCACGCCGGGGGCGGCCACGTCGACGTAGGAGCCGTACTCGGAGAACACCGCGCGGGCGTCGGCGCTGTCGGTGGCGGCGACCCCGACGACACCGGGGAACGCGGCCGGGTAGTTCACCGGGTTGCCGCAGTTCTCACCCGGATAAGGGTTGGAGACCTTCGAGCAGTCCTGGGCGGAGTTGCCCGCGGCCGCGACCACGACGACGTCCTTGGCCAGGGCGTAGTCGATCGCGGACCGCACCATCGGGTCGCTGCCCGGGCTGCCCAGGGACAGGTTGATGACGGTCGCGCCGTGGTCGGCGGCGTAGGCGATGCCGGCGGCGACGTCGGAGCTCCAGCCGCTTCCGCTCGCGTCGAGCACGCGGACCGGGAGGATCTTCGCCCCGTGCGCGAGACCGGCGATCCCGACGCCGTTGCCCGCCTTCGCGGCGACGATGCCGGCGACGTGGGTGCCGTGCCCGTTCGGGTCGGAGTGTCCGGCGCCGCGGTCCGCGACCAGGTCGGTGCCGGACAGGACCGTCCCGGCCAGGTCCGGGTGGGCGGCGTCGACACCGCTGTCGACGACGGCGACGATCTGCCCCGCGCCGGTCGCCGACTTCCACACGCTCTCCCCGGAGAGCGTGTTCAGCGGCCACTGCGCGCTGCGGTACGCGTCGTCGACCTGGGTGGCCGCGGCCGAGGCCGTACCGGTGGAGAGGAGTGGAGAGGGGCCGCCCACGGCGGAGACCTTGGAGTCGACGGCGACGGCGAGCGTGTCGGGGACGGCGCGGGCGTCCTGCACGGCGTCGGCGGCCTCTTCCCGGTCCTCGGCGACGGTGACGCTGACCTCCGGCCGTCCGGCGGAGTCGGCGGTCAGGGTGACGACGCGGACCGGCCCGCGCTCGGGCGCGTCGGCGAGCACCTCGGAGACCGGGCCGGTGAGGCCGACGGGCTCGTTCGGCTGCCACTCCTCGGGGGCGGGGGCGGCGTCGGGCGCGGTGCCCACGGCGGGGGCGGTGCCCACGGCGAGGGGCGGTACGGCGGCCGGCCGGGCGTCCGCTGCGGCGGGGGACGCGGTGAGGCCGGCGGCCAGCGCGAGTGCGGCGATCGTGCCCAGGACCTGGGTGGTGGCTGGCATGGCGGTCCTCCGGGTCCGTCGGTGCGGTGCACGGCCACGCCGGATCGGCCGGCGGGCGTATCCACCTCCTCGACCCCGGTCGCGGGATCCTGAGAACCGCCCGGACAAAGTCTTGATGGGAGAAGATCTCCCCTGCGCAGACGGAGGGGCCGTGGCAGGGAAGGTGGCGACGGCTCGGTCCGCGCCCCCGGCTCCGGGCGGGAGGGGGTGGCGGTAGAGCCGGAGTGTTCAGTTCAGGCGAGACTCGCAGAAGACGATGGTTTAGGGTTGCTTACATGTTGGATCTCAACCGGTTGAAGGCGCTGCACGCCGTCTCCGTGTACGGCTCGGTGGGCGCGGCGGCCGAGGCGCTCATGGTGACCCCGTCGGCGGTCTCGCAGCAGCTCGCCAAGCTGGAGCGGGAGACCGGCGCGACCCTGCTGGAGCGGAGTGGGCGCGGGGTGCGGCTCACCGACGCGGCCGGGCTCCTGGCCGACCACGCCGAGCGCATCCTCGCCCTGGTGGAGACCGCCGAGGCCGACTTCGAGGCGTTGCGCGGCGAGGTCGTGGGGCGGCTGGGCATCGGCGCCTTCCCCACGGCGGCCCGGGGGCTGCTCCCGCAGGCGCTGGTCCGCCTGCGCGAGCGCCACCCCGACCTCACGCTCCGGCTGTACGAGCGCGAGCCCGAGCGGATGGTCCGCGAGGTGTCCCGGGGCGAGCTCGACCTGGCGGTGATCCAGGACTGGATGAACCGGCCGCTGGCCGTGCCCGACGGGCTGTCGCGGGCCACGCTCTTCGACGACATCGCCGACGTGGTCCTGCCCGTCGGCCACCCGCTGGCCGGGCGCGCCGAGATCGAGCTGTCCGAGCTGTCCGGGGAGCGGTGGATCAGCGGCTCACCCGGGACGGTCTGCCACGACTGGCTGGTCTACACGCTCCGCGCGGCCGAGCTGGAGCCGGAGATCACCTGCATGGCCGACGAGTACCCGACCCAGCTGGCGCTCACCGCCGTCGGGCAGGGCTGTGCGATCGTCCCCCGGCTCGGCCGCGACCTCCTGCCCCCGGGGGTCCGGGCCGTCCCGATCCGGCCGCGTCCCATCCGCAGGATCTACGCGGTCTGGCGGAGCGACGCGGCCCGCCGCCCGGCCATCCGCGCCGCCGTCGACGCGCTCCGGGCCGCCTCCGCGGGCCTGGGCGCGGTGGTGTGAGCCGCGCCTCCGAGAGCCTCGGCGTGGTGATGTGAGCCGCGCCTCCGAGAGCCTCGGCGTGGTGATGTGAGCCGCGCCTCCGAGGGTCTCGGAGCGGTGGTGCGGGCCGCGCCTCCGCCGTGGGACGGCCGGGCGGGCCGCGCGCCCGGTGCCGGACGGCGCGGACGGACCCGTCCGTGCCATCCGCCCTTACCAGTGGGTAGGCTGACGACACCATGGCTGAGACCACCGTCATCCACCTCCTGCGCCACGGCGAGGTGCACAACCCTGCCAACGTCCTGTACGGCCGGCTGCCGGGCTACCACCTGTCGGAGAACGGCAGGCTGATGGCCGAGACGGCGGCCAAGTCGCTGGCCGGGCGCGACGTCGTCGCCCTGTTCTCCTCTCCGATGGAGCGGGCCCAGGAGACCGCCGCCCCGCTCGCCGAGACCTTCGGCCTGGAGGTCGAGCTCGACGACCGGCTGATCGAGGCGGCGAACGCCTTCGAGGGCGTCTCCGTCGGCAACGGCGACGGCGTCTTCCGCAACCCCCGCTACTACCGCCACCTGTGGAACCCGCTCCGCCCCTCCTGGGGGGAGCGCTACAGCGAGGTGGTCGGCCGGATGCGGGAGGCGGTCCTGGCCGCCCGCAGGGCGGCGCGGGGCCACGAGGCGGTGCTGGTCAGCCACCAGCTCCCCATCTGGGTCATCCGGCTCGCGGCCGAGCGCAGGCCGCTCCCGCACGACCCGCGCCGCAGGCAGTGCGGGCTCGCCAGCGTCACCAGTTTCTGCTTCGAGGGCGACCGGCTCGCCAGCGTGGGATACGCCGAGCCGGCGGCCGCGCTCGTCCGGCGCCCCACTGTGCCGGGCGCGTGACCCCGCCGGTAGAGTGATTGCTCTACCGCTTGTAGTAGTACAGGGAGACCGTCCTTCGATGCGCGCCAGACCGCTCGCCGCCGCCCTGCTGCTCGCCGTCGCGGCGGCCGGATGCGCCGGAAGCCAGGCATCCCAGCCGCAGGCGGGGGACACCCGGTTCATCGCCGGAGACGGCAAGGTCACCGTCTTCGAGGCGGCCGGCCGCAAGGCGGCCCCCGCGGTCGAGGGGGCGACCCTCCAGGGCGGCACCGCCTCGCTCGCCGCGCACCGGGGCAAGGTCGTGGTGCTCAACTTCTGGGCCTCCTGGTGTGCGCCCTGCCGCGCCGAGGCCCCGGTGCTGGCGGACATCGCGGCCAAGACCAAGGCCGACGGCGTGGAGTTCCTCGGTGTCGACTTCAAGGACGACAAGGCCAGGGCGCTCGCCTTCGAGCGCACCGAGAAGCCCGGCTACCCGAGCATCTTCGACCAGCCCGGCAAGGTCGCACTCGCCTTCCAGGGCACGGTCCCCCCGGCGGCCATCCCGTCGACGCTGATCATCGACCGGCAGGGCCGGATCGCCGCCCGGGCCCTGGGCGCGGTCAAGTACAGCGACCTCCTCGCCGCCGTCACCAGGATCACCGATGAGAAGTAATCCGGGACGCCTCCGGTGAGCGCCGACCTGGCGAGCACGGTGGCGAGCGGCTCCCTGGCGCTGGCCCTGCCGATCGCGGTCGCCGCGGGGCTGGTGTCCTTCCTGTCGCCGTGCGTGCTACCGCTGGTCCCCGGCTACCTGTCCTACGTGACCGGGATGAGCGCCGACCCCCGGCGGGGCCGGATGACGCTGGGCATCGTGCTGTTCGTGCTCGGTTTCGCGGCCGTCTTCGTGGCGCAGGGCGCGCTCCTCGGCGGCCTGGGCGCGGCGCTGTTCGGCAACGCCGACGGCATCACCCGGGTGCTCGGAGCCCTGACGATCGTGCTCGGGCTCGCCTTCATGGGATTCGTCCCGGGCCTGCAGCGCGAGGTCCGCGTCCACCGGCTCCCGGCCGCCGGGCTCGCCGGCGCGCCGCTGCTCGGGGTGGTGTTCGGCCTCGGCTGGACCCCCTGCATCGGCCCCACGCTCGGGGTCGTGCTCACCCTCGGGGTGACCGAGGGCAGCGCGGGGCGCGGGGCGCTCCTCGCCTTCGGCTACGCGCTCGGCCTGGGCCTGCCGTTCGTGGCGGCGGGGCTGGCCTACCGGAGGGCGCTGCACACGTTCAAGGCGGTCCGCCGCCACTCGCAGCTGATCACACGGGTGGGCGGGGCCATGCTGGTCACCGTCGGCCTGCTGCTCGTCACCGGGCTCTGGGGGGAGCTCGTGGCGGCGATGCAGGTGTGGATCGGCGGATTCCAGCCGGTGATCTGATGACCCTTACCGACGGCAGGCCCGAGGAGAAGTCCGCACCCCGCCCCGCGGGGCTGGGCGCGGCAGGCTGGGCGCGCTGGTTCTGGCGCACCCTCACCTCGATGCGGACCGCGCTGATCCTGCTGTTCCTGTTCGCGCTGGCCTCGATCCCGGGGTCGGTCTGGCCGCAGCGCGGCGTCTCGGACGCCAAGGTCGCGCAGTACTACGACGACAGCCCCGCGCTGGCCGAGTGGCTGGACCGGCTCTGGCTCTTCGACGTGTTCAGGGCCCCGTGGTTCGCGGCGATCTACCTGCTGCTGTTCGTCTCGCTGATCGGCTGCGTGCTCCCGCGCACCGCGGCCCACCTGCGCGAGCTGCGCCGCAGGCCGCCCGCGGCGCCGCGCAACCTGGCCCGGCTGCCCCAGCACGCCGTACTCGATGGCGACCTGACCGTGCAGGAGGCGGCGCGGCGGCTGCGCAGGCTCCGGTTCCGGGTGACCACCGGGCCCGACTGGGTCTCGGCGGAGAAGGGCTACCTGAAGGAGACCGGCAACCTGCTGTTCCACGTCGCGCTGCTCGGTCTGCTGCTCGCGGTCGGCGCCGGCGCGCTGTACGGCTACCGCGGCAACGTGCTGGTCGTGGAGGGCGACGGGTTCGCCAACACGGTCGCGGCCTACGACCGCTACATGCCCGGACAGCAGGTGAACGCAGAGTCGCTGGAGCCGTTCTCGTTCACGCTGGAGGACTTCCAGGCCACCTACATCGCGCAGGGTCCCAAGCGGGGCCAGGCGCTGGACTACTCGGCGAAGCTCGCGGTGAGCGACGCGCCGGGGGCGCCGGAGCGGGACTACGAGCTGAAGGTCAACGAGCCGCTCGACGTGAACGGCACCCTGACCTACCTGATCGACCACGGCTACGCGCCCACCTTCAGGATCACCGACGGCGAGGGGCAGGTCGCCTTCGAGGGGGCGGTGCCGTGCCTGGTCGTGCAGCCGGCGACGTTCACCTCCGAGTGCGTCATCAAGGTGCCCGACGCCCTGCCCGAGCAGCTCGGCCTCATGGTGGCCTTCCTGCCCACCACGGTCCCGGCCGAGGGCGGCGAGTGGGTGTCGGTCTTCCCCGGCGCTGCGAACCCGACCGCGCAGGTGTACGGTGCCTTCGCCGGCGACCTCGGCATGGGGAACGGCCGTCCCCAGTCGGTCTACGAGATCCCGCCGGAGATCCTGAAGAAGATGAAGCCGCTGGTCATGAAGGCCGACCCGCTGGCGAAGGGCGAGAAGCTCGAACTGCCGGGCGGGGCCGGCACGATCGAGTTCACCGGCGTCAGGGAGTGGGTCGCCCTCCAGATCACCCACGATCCCGGCCGGATGCCCGCCCTGCTCTCGGCGGCCCTGGCCACCGCGGCGCTGGTGTTCTCCCTGACCGTCCGCCGCCGGCGCGTGTGGGTGCGGACCGGGGCCGGGGGCGGGCCCGCCGAGGCGGGCGGCCTCACCCGCACCGAAGGCGGTGACTTCGGCGAGGAGTTCGCCGGGATCGTCGCCGTCCTGAATCAAGGTTCTACCCCTGGAGTGAAGGATGCCCGCTGAGGTCGATCCCGGTCTCGCCGCGCTGAGCGATCAGCTCGTCCTGGTGGCGGTGCTGTGCTACGCCGTCGCGATGATCGGTTACGCGCTGGATCTCGCCTTCGCCCGGACGGTGGAGGTCTCCCCGGACGGGACCGGGGCGGAGGCTGCGAGCGAGGCGGAACCCGCGCTCGCCGCGGTCGGCGGTCCCGCGGGCACCGGGGAGGCGGCCACGGCCGCCTCCGGGGCCGCGCCGGGGGACGTGCGGGACGGCGCCGCGGTCGAGACGGCGGCCGGGACGGGGGCGGGGGACGCCGCCGCGGGCTCCGGGGCGGTGAGCGGGGCGGACGGGGCCCCGTCCGGCTGGGTGCTGCGGGCCGGTCCGGCCGCGGTCGCGCTGAGCTGGCTCGGTCTCGTCCTGAACGCCGGGGCCCTGCTCACCCGGGGGCTGGCCGCGGGCCGGTGGCCCTGGGGCAACATGTACGAGTTCGTGGTCGCCATGTGCCTGGCGGCCATGGGCGCGTTCCTGCTGATGCAGCTGCGCTACCCGGTCCGCTTCCTGGGCGCCTTCGTCACCGCGGCCTCGGCCCTCGGGCTGGGCTTCGCCGTGCACTCCCTGCACGTGGACGCCGCTCCCGCGATGGTCGCGCTGAACTCCTACTGGATCGCCATCCACGTCTCGGCCGCGATCATCGCCAGCGGCCTGTTCATCGTGGCCGGGGCCTGCGGCGTCATCTTCCTGATCCGGCACGACGCCGCCGACCACCTGCCGTCCCGGCAGGAGCTGGAGCGGGTCGCGCACCGGGCCATCGTGATCGGCTTCCCGATCTGGACCTTCGCCGTCATCGCCGGCGCGCTCTGGGCGGACAAGGCCTGGGGCCGCTACTGGGGCTGGGACCCCAAGGAGATCTGGGCGTTCATCACCTGGATCGTCTACGCCGGTTATCTGCACGCCCGGGCGACCGCCGGCTGGAAGGGCCGGGCGGCGATGATCGTGCAGCTGGTCGCCTTCGCCTGCCTGCTCTTCAACCTCATCGGGGTGAACATCTTCATCGGCGGCCTGCACTCCTACGCCGAAGTGCCGTAGCCGCCGTACGGACGCGGACGGCGGCCGGCTCCGCGTCGTGCGGGCGCCGGCCGTACGGTCAGTCGTCGTCGCGCAGGCGCCGGTCGAGGTCGCGCAGGAAGTCGGGGTCGTCGTCCGGGCCGCGGGGGGCCTGCGGGCGCGGCTCGCGGGGCGTGCCCTCGGGGGGCAGGAGGATCCGCGGGGGGCGGGGGCCGAGAGGGCGGCCGAGCAGCAGCCAGAACAGGCCGCCGACCAGGGCCAGCAGCACCACGATGAGCACCCACAGGATCTTGGGGAGGTTCCTGACCTCCTCGTCCGGCGTGGTGATGACGTCGAACAGGCAGTAGAGCCAGAAGGCGAGCAGCGCCAGACCGAGAAGCACGGACATGCCCGAACTGTAAGCCATCCCGCAGGCAGGTGGGGCCAGGCCGGAAACGGAACGGGGACGGATCGGGAACCGGGCGGGACGGGGTGCCGGTTCGGGGTGACGCGGGAAGATCCACGCCGTACGGTGGGACCTGTTGCCGTTCTCCGACGGGAGCGCGTGGTGGCGCATTCAAGCGGGCGGGCAGGGTGAACACGGACAGGGGCCGTCATCGGCGGCGGTGGTGGCAGCGTGAGACGTCCCGCCGGGGCGGTGAGGCCACCGTCCGCGAGGCGCCCAGGGAGGTCCCCCGCGAGCCGGAGGCGCGGATCGCGAAGCCGGCCCCCGCCGACCGCCCGCAGTACACCTGGCGGGACTTCGAGCTGGCGGACGAGCGTCCCCGGGCCCGGCCCAACACCCCCGACGCCCCCGGCATGGGCGACGGCCTGCGGCACTGCGGGGCCCTGGAGCGCGTGCTGCACCGGCAGTGGGACATCCGCGAAGGACCGCCGCCCCCGGAGGTCGTGGGCGCGGTGGAGAGCCTCGCGCGGCTGCCCGACGGCCTCAAGGCCAAGCTGGCCGAAGGGCTGGAGGGCATCTACGTCGGCGCGGGCGGCGTGCCCGACCTGGACGACATGGGTTACCTGCGGGGCGCGCCGCTGCCGTCGGGCAGGGCCACGTGGGACATCTGCGCCGGCGCGTACGGCGACCGCAAAGTGGTGGTGGGGGACCGGCCCTCGCCCACCCCCGACGTGATGATGCACGAGATCGGGCACGCCCTGGACGACGTGGACGCGCCCCATGGAGACTGGGTGTCGGACTGCCCCGAGTTCGCCGCCCTCTACGAGCAGTGCGTTCCGGTCCTGGCCTCGGGGTTCCACCTGCAGCCGGGGACCCTGGGCCGCAGGGAGTTCTTCGCCGACGCCTTCGCCGCCATCGCCTCCCGGCAGCGTCCCGCCCTGGTGGACATGCTGGGCGGGGACACGCGGATGGCGCTCAATGTCATGTTGTTCTTCAACCGGCGCTACGGAATCTAGGTGGTCTGGGATGTACGTCATCCGGCTCGCTGACGGGACCCTGCGCGTGCCGCAGAGCCTGTCCAGCGATGACGGGCGTCTGATCGGCAACGCGTACGTGGAGCTCTCACCGGGGGATCCGGAGTACGACCGCTGGCTGCCCGAGTCGCTCACGGAGGAGGAGGTGGCGGAGCGGCGGAGACGGTGGCTCGCGGAGAACGACGATCTGGAGAAGGAGTTCCTGGCCTTCAAGGCCGAGCAGGACGGGTGAGGTCCGGCGGGGGAACGATCCGGTGACCGCGGAGTGACTCCACGGTGACCCTGCGGCTTCCGGGTAAGGCGCGCAGGATCACCGATGGTGCGACGTCATACGGCGTCAGACGCGGGGGGACTCACCCGCCGGCCGTTCGGCCGTCAGGACGTCCTCACCGCGCAGAAGGGCGTGCACTTCCGACTCGCGGAACCGCCGGTGCCCTCCGGGGGTACGGATGCTGCTGATGCGGCCTGCCGCGGCCCAGCGCGTAACCGTCTTTGGGTCGACCCGGAAGAGGGCGGCAACCTCTCCGGGCGTCAGCAGACGCTCGCTGCTACTCTCCACAATCTCTCCCCCTCGCATCCCGCTTCCTGCCAGCGGGCGGACAGGTAACCAGTGTGCCGAGCGAAGCCTGATTTATCCGTGCTTTCGGACAAAGATCACGGGTTGTTATCGACTGACTGCCCGATTGTTATATGATAGAGCCTCTTTGAGACTCTCGTGGGTGTTTCTTTACGTAACTGATCTGTTGGGAACACTAGCAGTGGTCGCGTCAGATGCGAAGAGCGTTCGCTTCGCGCCTGCGACATGGCCCGGAAGGCCTTTGCCGCGCCGTCCGCGCGCCCGCTCGCACCGGCATGTCAGGAGTGACGTAGCCTCGATGCCGTGCATCCCGCTTTCGTCTACACCGCGTCCCGGATCGGAGTGCTGGCCGTGACGGCCGGCGTGCTCTACCTTCTCGGGCTCCGCGATCCTTTCCTGCTGCTGGTCGCGTCATTCCTCGTCAGCGGCGTGGCCAGCTACGTCCTGCTGTCCAAGCAGCGCGACGCGCTCAGCGCACGAATCACCAAGAATCGCTGAAAACGGGGAATGTCACGGCAGCGGGAACATGCCGATCCGGGCATGGTACTCGCGGCCGAGTCGGGTTGTGTCACTACCGACGAGTAGCCCTCCCCGGTGGGCGAGAAACGCCTTGACGCCGATTCCGCGGGTCCGGGTGGGATTCCAGCGCAGCGCCTTGCCCGTGACCGGGTGGATCGCCCCGATCCCCGGCCGGGCGACGGCCCCCGGGCCCGCCGAGTCCCGGCCGTGCGGGTTGTCCAGCCAGCGCTGGTGGCCGCCCACGTAGACCGCGGCCCCGGTCACCGCCACCGAGTAGAGCGTGTCGCCGCCGGTGTGGTTCACCCAGGTCGGGTCCGTCTCGCCGCGCGCGCGGGTCTCGAAGCGGGCGGCGCTGTCGCACAGCTTCCTGGGCCCGCCCCAACCGCCGCTCGTGACGACCACGAAGTAGCTGCCGTCGGGGGCGAAGTCCAGTCCCCTGACGTAGCTGGGGAAGGTCGGCTTGCACGCGGCGGCGTAGGCGTCCGTCCGCCAGGGGGCGACCTTCGCCGGGGAGGCCCCGACGTCGATGAGGCCGAGCTGGGGCCGGGAGAGCCCGTCGAGGGTGCCGAAGCTGCCGTCGACCGCGAGCCGGTCCTTCGCCAGGGCCATGGCGTACACCTTGACCCGGGGTCCCCGGGGCGCGCCCGGCGTGACGGCGAAGGCGGGGTCGACGGCGCCGGTGGCGGCGTGCACCCGGGCCAGGGCCGTACGGCGGGCGCCGCCGATGCGGGTGAAGTCCCCGCCGACGTAGAGCCGGGAGCCGTGCCTTACGAGGCTGGTGACCGTGCCGCCGGAGGCTCCGGCGCGGAAGGACGTCACCGGGGCGCCGTCCGCGAGCCGGAGCCGGACCAGCCTGGACGTCGCGGTGCCGCCGGTCTCGGAGAACGCGCCTCCGGCGTAGACGGTGCCGGAGGTCCCGGCGGCCAGGGCGTTGACCGGGCCGTCGAGGTCGGGGGCGAAGTCCGGCAGGATCCGCCCGCTGGCCAGGTCGTAGGCGAAGATGTTGGCGCGTTCCAGGATCCGCGAGCTCCCGGCGTCGCGCACCTCGCTGAACGAGCCGCCGACCACCACCGTGCCGCCCACCAGGGCGATGGCGTTGACGATCCCGTCGAGCACGTGCGGGGTGGTGTCCACGGGATCCGCGGAGACGATCCCGCGGTGCTCCACGGTGCCGGCGGAGGCGGTCGCCCCGGTGATGCCCCCGTTGATCCCGGCGGTGGTCAGGGCGAGGGCGGCCGTCAGGGCGGAGGCGGTTCTGGTGGTTCTGGCGGTTCTGGCGGTTCTGGCAAGCATTCGCCAAGTTCTAACAGACTCTTGGTGATGATGTCGCTACTTTCCGTGGATTGTGCGCGCGGCCCTAGGCTTGCTGTCATGACGCGCGCTTCGCTGGACAAGCAACCGCACGAGGTCGCCTCGATGTTCGATCGCACGGCCCGGCGCTACGACCTGATGAACGACGTCCTCTCCCTCGGGCAGGACCGTCTGTGGCGCAGGGCCACCGCGGCCGCGGTCGACGCGGGCCCCGGTGAGCTCGTGCTCGACCTGGGCGCCGGCACCGGCACCTCGACCGACGCCTTCACCTCCCTCGGGGCGCGGGCCATCGCCTCCGACTTCTCCCTCGGCATGCTCCGCACCGGCGTCACGCGGCGCGGCGGGTCCGGCCTCTCCGGCGGCGGGGTGCGCGGGGTGACGTTCGTGGCCGGCGACGCGCTCAGGCTGCCGTTCGCCGACGACAGCTTCGACGCGGTGACGATCTCCTTCGCCATCCGCAACGTCGCGGACACCGAGCAGGCGCTGCGCGAGATGCTCCGGGTGGCCAGGCCCGGTGCCCGCCTGGTGGTCTGCGAGTTCTCCCGGCCGACGGCCAGGTCCTTCGACCTGGTCTACACGCAGTACCTCATCCGGATGCTGCCGATCGCGGCCAGGGCGGTCAGCTCCAACCCCGACTCCTACGAGTACCTCGCCGAGTCGATCAGGGCCTGGCCGGACCAGGCGGAGTTCGCGCGGACCATCCGGCGGGCCGGCTGGGAGCGGGTCGCCTGGCGCAACCTCTCGCTCGGCATCGTCGCGCTGCACCGGGCTTACAAGCCGAGTCCGGAAAATGGTGAATCGCCCGCCGTACCCGCCTGACACTTCTCCCCGGGAAAGCGTTAGACTGCCGCCCGACAAGTTTGTGAAGACCTTCACAAAGGAACGAAAGGCCCCTCACCCCGAGGCCGTCTAAGCGTGTAGGACAGGACAGGTCCCGTGACCGTGCCAGCCGCCCCGCAGCGGAGTGCCGCTGAGGCTGACGCCGACGTCATCGTCGTCGGCGCCGGGCCCGCCGGTTCGACAACCGCATTCCATCTCGCCCAGGCCGGACTGGACGTCCTGCTGCTGGAGAAGACCGCATTCCCCCGTGAGAAGGTCTGCGGCGACGGGCTGACGCCCCGCGCCGTGAAGCAGCTCATCGCCATGGGGATCGACATCGACGCCCCCGGCTGGGTCAGGAACAAGGGGCTGCGCGTCGTCGGCGGAGGCATGCGCTTCGAGCTCGACTGGCCCGAGCTGTCCAGCTACCCCGACTTCGGCCTGGTCCGCACGCGGCAGGACTTCGACGAGATCCTGGCCGCCAACGCGGTGCGCGGCGGGGCGCGCCTGCTCCAGGGCGTCAACGTCACCGGTCCGATCCTCGACGACCGCAGCGGCCACATCGTGGGCGTGACCGCGAAGAAGGACGGCGAGGAGGTCGCCTACCGCTCCCGGCTCGTGGTCGCGGCCGACGGCAACTCGACCCGCGTCTCCCTGGCGATGGGGCTGCACAAGCGCGAGGACCGCCCGATGGGCGTCGCGGTGCGGACGTACTTCACCAGCCCCCGCCACGACGACGACTACCTGGAGACGTGGCTGGAGCTGTGGGACGGCGACCAGCTGCTGCCCGGCTACGGCTGGATCTTCGGGGTCGGCGACGGCACCTCCAACGTGGGCCTGGGGCTGCTGAACACCAGCGAGTCCTTCAAGGGCATGGATTACCGCGACCTCCTGAGGCGTTGGACAAGGAACATGCCCCCCGAGTGGGGCTACACCGAAGAGAACATGACCACCCCGATCAGGGGCGCCGCGCTGCCGATGGCGTTCAACCGCCAGCCGCACTACACGCGGGGCCTGGTGCTGGTGGGCGACGCGGGCGGGATGATCAACCCGTTCAACGGTGAGGGCATCGCCTACGCGATGGAGACCGGCCGGATCGCGGCCGAGACCGTCGTCCAGGCACTGGGCCGCGGCACCGCCGCCCAGCGCGAACGGGTCCTGCGGGCCTACCCGCAGGTGCTGAAGGACGCCTACGGCGGCTACTTCACGCTCGGCAGGGGCTTCGTCGAGCTGATCAGCCGGCGCGGCGTGATGAACTTCGCGACCCGGCACGCGCTCCCGCACCCCCGCCTGATGCGCTTCGCGCTCAAACTCCTTGCTAATCTCACCGACCGGCGAGGCGACGCGTCCGACCGGATCATCAATGCCCTGTCGAAGGTCGCACCACCGGCATGACCTCACAAAACATCCGGAAGCCGGGACGAATGGTAATCATGCCCCCGCCTAGACTTATGCGTCATGACAACGTGAGCTACGCGCCGGCGCGCGTGGAGATGGGAGAGGAGGCGTAGCGATGGAGCTGTACGCACCCATCCTGGTGCTCGCCGTTCTGGGAGCGGGCTTCGCGATCTTTTCGGTGACGATCGCGCCCTTCACCGGTCCCAAACGCTGGAACCGCGCGAAGCTCGACGCCTACGAGTGCGGCATCGAGCCCACCCCCCAGCCGGTCGGCGGCGGCCGCTTCCCGCTGAAGTACATGATCACGGCGATGCTCTTCATCGTCTTCGACATCGAGATCATCTTCCTCTACCCGTGGGCGGTCGCGTTCGACCAGCTCGGGCTGTTCGGACTGGTCGAGATGCTGCTGTTCATCGTCACCGTGCTCGTCGCCTACGCGTACGTGTGGCGCCGCAAGGGTCTGGACTGGGATTAGGACTATGGGACTTGAAGAGAAACTCCCCAGCGGCTTCCTGCTGAGCACGGTCGAGCAAGCGGCCGGCTGGGCGCGCAAGAACTCCGTCTGGCCGGCGACCTTCGGCCTGGCCTGCTGCGCGATCGAGCTGATGGCGACCGGCGGTCCCAAGCACGACCTGGCGCGCTTCGGCATGGAGCGCGCCTCGGCGTCTCCCCGCCAGGCCGACCTGATGATCGTCGCGGGCCGGCTGTCCCAGAAGATGGCCCCGGTCCTGCGCCAGATCTACGACCAGATGGCCGAGCCCAAGTGGGTCATCGCCATGGGTGTCTGCGCCTCCAGCGGGGGCATGTTCAACAACTACGCCATCGTGCAGGGCGTGGACCACGTCGTCCCCGTCGACATCTACCTGCCCGGCTGCCCGCCGCGCCCGGAGATGCTCATCGACTCGATCGTGAAGCTGCACGACAAGATCCAGAACATGAAGTTCGGCGCCCACCGCGCCAAGCAGATCGACGAGCTCGAGCTGCGGGCGCTCCGGACGCTGCCGCTGATCGACCAGGGGACGGGAAAATGACTCGGAGCGAGTGCCCCGGAGTCCGCGGCGTGGTCCGCGAGGTACGAGCGGCCCGCGCCGCGAACGAGGAGCGGTGAGCGACCATGAGCACTGAGAACCTCCCCGGAGTGCCGGAGGAGCCGGTCGCCCACCTGGGCATGTTCGGGGCCCGGGACGCCGGTGACACCTCCGGCTTCGGCGGCCTCGTCGTGCGCCGGGCGCCGCAGCTGTCGACCCCCCGCCCCTACGGCGGCTACTTCGACGCGGTCGCCGACGAGCTGGAGCGCGCGCTCGGCGGCGACCTGGCCGACGCGGTCGAGCGCGTGGTCGTGGACCGGGGCGAGCTGACCTTCCACGTCAGGCGCGAGCGGCTGCTGGACGTCCTGCGGCACCTGCGCGACGACCCCGCGCTCCGCTTCGAGCTCTCGCTGGGCGTCTCCGGCGTGCACTACCCCCACCTGGAGGGTGAGGAGCTGCACGCGGTCATCCACCTGTGCTCGATCACGCACAACCGGCGCCTGCGCGTCGAGGTGTCCTGCCCCGACGCCGACCCGCACATCCCGTCCAGCGTGTCGATCTACCCGACGCACGACTGGCACGAGCGGGAGACCTGGGACTTCTTCGGGATCGTCTTCGACGGGCACCCGGCGCTGACCCGCATCATGATGCCCGACGACTGGGACGGCCACCCCCAGCGGAAGGACTACCCGCTCGGCGGCATCCCGGTCGACTACCGCGGTGCGCAGATCCCGCCGCCGGACCAGAGGAGGTCCTACAAGTGAGCGAGCGTGGCGAGCGAGCCATGGAGCGCAGCAGTTCGCGAACGAGTGCGACGGAGGAGGACTCGTGAGTGCCCCTTACGAGGAGGCGACCGAGGGCAAGGTCTACACGGTCTCGGGCAACGACTGGACCGAGCTGGTCAGCACGCTCAGCGGCCAGCAGGACGAGCAGCTCGTCATCAACATGGGCCCCCAGCACCCGTCCACGCACGGCGTGCTCCGCCTCATCCTCAACCTCGACGGCGAGACGGTCACCGAGGCCCGCACGGTCATCGGCTACCTGCACACCGGCATCGAGAAGACCTGCGAGTACCGGACGTGGACCCAGGGGGTCACGCTCGTCACCCGGATGGACTACCTGGCGCCGATCTTCAACGAGACGGCGTACTGCATGGCCGTCGAGAAGCTGCTGGGCATCACCGACCAGGTCCCGGAGCGGGCCCAGGCGCTGCGGGTGCTGACGATGGAGCTCACCCGCATCTCCTCGCACATGGTGGCCATCGCGACCTTCGGCATGGAGCTGGGCGCGACCACGCCGATGCTCTTCGGCTTCCGCGAGCGCGAGATGGTGCTCGACCTGCTGGAGTACATCACCGGCCTGCGGATGAACATGGCCTACGTCCGGCCGGGCGGCGTCTCCGTCGACCTGCCGGCCGGGGCGGTGGACAAGATCGGCGAGTTGCTCAAGGTCATGCCGAAGCGCATCAAGGAGATGCGGAAGCTGCTGGACGCCAACCCGGTCTACCTGGCCCGGACCAGGGACGTCGCCTACCTGGATCTCACCGGCTGCATGGCGCTGGGCGTGACCGGCCCGATGCTGCGGGCCGCCGGCCTGCCGTGGGACCTGCGCAAGTCGCAGCCCTACTGCGGCTACGAGACCTACGAGTTCGACGTCGCCACCGAGAAGACCGCCGACGTCTACGGCCGCTACCTCGTCCGGATGGCCGAGATGGAGGAGTCGCTCAAGATCATCGAGCAGGTCCTCGACCGGCTGGGCGGCCCGCTCAAGGGGCAGCGCGTGATGGTGGACGACAAGAAGATCGGCTGGCCCTCGCAGCTCGCGCTGGGCCCCGACGGCTACGGCAACTCGCCCGACCACATCGCGCACATCATGGGCGGCTCGATGGAGGCCCTGATCCACCACTTCAAGCTGGTGACCGAGGGCTTCCGGGTTCCGGCGGGCCAGGCCTACGCGAGCGTGGAGGGCCCCCGCGGGGAGCTCGGCGCCCACGTGGTCAGCGACGGTGGGACCCGGCCCTACCGGGTGCACTTCCGCGACCCGTCGTTCACGAACCTGCAGGCCGTACCGGCGACGTGCGAGGGCGGCATGGTCGCCGACGTCATCTCGGCGGTGGCCTCGATCGACCCGGTTATGGGGGGTGTGGACCGGTGACGTATTCGCCGGAAGTCCGCGAGCGTCTGGAACAGGACGCCAAGGAGATCATCGGCCGCTACCCCAGGACGCGGTCGGCCCTGCTGCCGCTGCTGCACCTGGTGCAGTCGGTGGACGGCTACGTCTCCGACGACGGCCACGAGTTCTGCGCCGAGATGCTCGGCCTGAGCAAGGCCGAGGTCGTGGGCGTGTCCACGTTCTACACGATGTACAAGCGCAAGCCGATGGGCGACTACCACGTCGGCGTGTGCGTCAACACGCTCTGCGCCGTCATGGGCGGCGACCAGATCTGGGACGAACTCTCCGAGCACGTCGGTGTCGGGCACGACGAGGCGACCCCGGACGGGAAGATCTCGCTGGAGCGGCTGGAGTGCAACGCCGCCTGCGACTTCGCCCCGGTCATGATGGTCAACTGGGAGTTCTTCGACAACCAGACGCCCGACTCGGCCAAGCAGCTCGTCGACGACCTGCGGGACGGCAAGGACGTCTCCCCGACCCGCGGCCCGAAGAAGCTCTGCACCTTCAAGGAGGCGTCGCGGGTCCTGTCGGGACTCCCCGACGACCTGGCCGGCGACGGCCCCTCGGCGGCGGGCCCCTCCCTGGAGGGCCTGAAGGTCGCCAAGGCCAACGGATGGAAGGCCCCCGAGGCATGACGACTCTCACCCCGGTCCTCACCGCGAACTGGGACCGGCCCGACTCCTTCACCCTGCCCGGCTACGGCGGGGACTACAAGGCGGCCAGGAAGGCGCTGGGCATGGAGCCCGACGCCGTCATCCAGGCGGTCAAGGACTCCGGTCTGCGCGGCCGCGGCGGCGCGGGCTTCCCCACCGGCATGAAGTGGGGCTTCATCCCGCAGGGCGACGGCAAGCCGCACTACCTGGTGGTCAACGCCGACGAGTCCGAGCCGGGCACGTGCAAGGACATCCCGACGATGATGGCCAACCCGCACGCGCTGGTGGAAGGCGTGATCATCTCGTCGTACGCCATCCGCGCGAACCAGGCCTTCATCTACGTGCGCGGCGAGGTCCTGCACGTCATCCGCCGCCTGCACGCGGCCGTGCGCGAGGCCTACGAGGCGGGCTTCCTCGGCAAGGACATCCTCGGCTCCGGCTACGACCTGGAGCTGGTCGTGCACTCCGGCGCGGGCGCCTACATCTGCGGCGAGGAGACGGCGCTGCTCGACTCGCTCGAGGGATATCGCGGCCAACCCCGTCTCAAGCCTCCGTTCCCGGCGGTGGCGGGCCTGTACGCCTGCCCCACTGTGATCAACAACGTCGAGTCCATCGCGAGTGTTCCCTCGATCATCGCCAACGGCGCCGAGTGGTTCGCCGGCATGGGCACCGAGAAGTCGGCCGGCTTCGGCATCTTCTCGCTGTCCGGCCACGTCACCCGGCCCGGCCAGTACGAGGCGCCGCTCGGCATCACGCTGCGCGAGCTCCTCGACATGGCGGGCGGCATCCGCGCGGGGCACCGGCTGAAGTTCTGGACGCCCGGCGGGTCGAGCACCCCGATCTTCACCGACGAGCACCTGGACGTGCCGCTCGACTTCGAGTCGGTCGGCGCCAAGGGCTCCATGCTCGGCACCCGGGCCCTGCAGATCTTCGACGAGACGACCTGCGTGGTCCGCGCCGTCATGCGGTGGACCGAGTTCTACGCGCACGAGTCCTGCGGCAAGTGCACCCCCTGCCGGGAGGGCACCTACTGGCTCAAGCAGGTGCTCAAGCGGCTGGAGAAGGGTCAGGGCACCGAGGAGGACCTGACCACGATCACCGACATCGCCGACAACATCCTGGGCCGCTCCTTCTGCGCCCTGGGCGACGGCGCGACCAGCCCCATCCACTCGTCGGTGAAGCACTTCCGCGACGAGTACCTCAAGCACTTCGAGATCGGCGGCTGCCCGTTCGACCACGCCCCGTCCACGGTGTGGGGGGCCAAGTGAACAAGCACAGCCGCGGCACCGTTTCGGTCATGGGGCCGACGGAGGAGGCACCATGAGCGTCGAACCCACCACCCCGGCGCAGCAGCCGGCGGAGCTGGTGACCCTGACGATCGACGGGTTCCAGGTGAGCGTCCCGAAGGGGACGATGATCATCCGGGCGGCCGAGCTGATCGGCATCCAGATCCCGCGCTTCTGCGACCACCCGCTGCTGGACCCGGCGGCCAACTGCCGCCAGTGCCTGGTGGAGATCACGGACGCGGGCAACGGCCGCGGCTTCCCCAAGCCGCAGCCCTCCTGCGCCATCGAGGTCGCGCCGAACATGGTCGTGCAGACCCAGCTCACCTCCCCGGTCGCGGAGAAGGCGCAGCGCGGTGTCATGGAGCTGCTGCTCATGAACCACCCGCTGGACTGCCCGGTCTGCGACAAGGGCGGCGAGTGCCCGCTGCAGAACCAGGCCATGTCCAACGGGCAGGGCGAGTCCCGCTTCCACGAGCACAAGCGCGTGTTCGAGAAGCCCGTCCCGCTCTCCACGCAGGTGCTGCTGGACCGCGAGCGCTGCGTGCAGTGCGCGCGCTGCCTGCGCTTCTCCGACGAGATCGCCGGCGACCCGCTCATCGAGTTCTTCGAGCGCGGGGCCAAGGAGCAGGTCGGCACGGCCGACGGCAGGCCGTTCCAGTCCTCCTTCTCCGGCAACACCATCCAGATCTGCCCGGTGGGCGCGCTGACCAGCGCCGCCTACCGCTTCCAGGCCCGCCCCTTCGACCTGGTCTCCACCCCCACCGCGTGCGAGCACTGCGCCAGCGGCTGCTCGCTGCGGACCGACCACCGCCGCGGCAAGGTCACCCGGCGCCTGGCCGGCAACGACCCGGAGGTCAACGAGGAGTGGAACTGCGACAAGGGCCGCTTCGCCTTCGCCTACGCCAACCAGCCCGACCGGCTGAAGACCCCCCTCGTCCGTGACGAGGAGGGCCACCTGGTCCCGGCCTCCTGGCCCGAGGCGTTCGCCGCCGCGGCCAAGGGCCTGGCCGCCGCCCGCGGGCGCGCGGGCGTGCTGGTCGGCGGCCGCGTCACCGTCGAGGAGGCGTACGGCTACGCGAAGTTCGCCCGGATCGCCCTCGGCACCAACGACGTCGACTTCCGGGCCCGGCCGCACTCCGAGGAGGAGGCGCGCTTCCTGGCGCACGCCGTCGCGGGCAAGGGCATCGAGCTCCGCTACCGCGACCTGGAGAACGCCCCGGCGGTGTTCCTGGTGGGCTTCGAGCCCGACGAGGAGTCGCCGATCGTCTTCCTGCGGCTGCGCAAGGCCTGGCGGAAGAAGGGCCTGAAGGTCTTCTCCGTCGCGCCGTTCGCCACCCCCGGCCTGGCCAAGATGAGCGGCACGCTCGTGGAGGCCGTCCCCGGCACCGAGGCGAAGGTCCTCGCGGACCTGGCCTCCTCCGCCCCGGCGCTCGCCGAGGCCGCGGAGGCGGTCAGGAAGCCCGGCGCGGTCATCCTGGCCGGTGAGCGCCTGGCGACCATCCCCGGCGCGCTGACGGCCCTGCTGAAGCTCGCCGAGGCGAGCGGCGCCCGGCTGGCCTGGGTCCCGCGCCGCGCCGGCGAGCGCGGCGCGCTGGAGGCCGGGGCGCTGCCGGGCCTGCTCCCGATCGGCCGTCCGGCCGACGACGCCGAGGCCCGCGCCGAGGTGGCCAGGGCCTGGGACGTCGCCTCGCTGCCCGAGGCCCCGGGCCGCGACACCTCCGCCATGCTGGCGGCGGCGCTCGGCGAGGAGCTCGACGCCCTCGTCGTGGCCGGTGTCGACCCCTACGACCTGCCCGACCCGGAGGCCGCCCTGGCGGCCCTGGAGAACACCCCGTTCATCGTGAGCCTGGAGCAGCGCGCCAGCGCGGTCACCGACCGCGCCGACGTGGTGCTGCCGGTCGCCACGGTGGTCGAGAAGTCGGGCACGTTCGTCAACTGGGAGGGCCGCGGCCGTACGTTCGCCGAGGCCCTGCCGGTCCCCGGGGTGATGAGCGACCTGCGGATCATCTCCGCGATCGCCGACCACATGGACGTGCACCTGGGCCTGCCGGACCCGGCCGCCGCCCGGCGCGAGCTCGCCTCGCTCGGCGCGTGGCGGGGCGCGCGGGCCGCGGCCCCGGCCGTTTCCGCCGGCACGGCCGCCGCCGTCCCGCAGGCCGGCGAGGCCGTCCTGGCCACCTGGCACCAGCTGCTCGACGACGGCCGCCTCCAGGTGGGGGAGCCGTTCCTGGCGGGTACCGCTCCGGTGGCCGAGGCGCTGCTGTCGGCGGCCACCGCGGCGGAGGCGGGTGTCGCCGACGGCGACAAGATCACCGTCACCACCGGGAAGGGCTCGCTGAGCCTGCCGGTGCGGATCGCCGGCCTGCCCGACCGGGTGGTGTGGCTGCCGGCCAACTCGGGCGGCCGCTCGGTGACCCGCGACCTGCGCGCCGCGGCCGGCGACATCGTCAAGATCGGAAGTGCCTCATGAGCGGGATACGGCCCGACGCAGTGAGCGAAGCGGTCCGCGAGGTGCGAGCGGCCCGCGTAGCGAACGAGGAGCGGTGAGCGACCTGTGAACACATCTCTTCTTCTCGCGGCCCCGGCTGCCGACCCGAACATGCCGGGCCTCGCCGACTTCGGCAAGGACCCGGTCGGGATCATGATCCTCAAGGGCGCCGTCATCTTCGTCGTCCTGATGCTGGGCGTGCTGTTCGGCGTGTGGTTCGAGCGCAAGCTCATCTCCCGCATGCAGAACCGGTACGGCCCCAACCGGGCGGGCAAGTTCGGCCTGCTCCAGTCGGTGGCCGACGGCCTGAAGATGGGTCTGAAGGAAGACCTGATGCCGCGGACCGTGGACAAGGTGATCTACTTCATCGCCCCGGTCGTGCTGGCCACCCCGGCCTTCATCGCCTTCTCGGTCATCCCGATGGGCCCGAAGGTCTCGATCTTCGGCACGGTCACCCCGCTGCAGCTGACCGACCTGCCGGTCGCGGTGCTGCTGGTGCTGGCCATGGCCTCCATCGGCGTCTACGGCATCGTGCTCGCCGGGTGGGGCTCCCGCTCGCCGTACGCGATGCTGGGCGGCCTGCGGGCCAGCGCCCAGGTGGTCTCCTACGAGATCGCGATGGGCCTGTCGTTCGTCGGCGTGTTCCTCTACGCGGGCACGCTCTCCACCTCGGAGATCGTCGCCGCGCAGGCGGTGGGCAACACGGTCACGCTGGGCGGGCTGTCGATCCCGATGCCCTCGTGGTACATGGTCCTGCTCATCCCGTCCTTCCTGATCTACATCGTCACCATGCTGGGCGAGACCAACCGGGTCCCCTTCGACCTGCCCGAGGGCGAGGGCGAGCTGGTCGGCGGCTTCCAGACCGAGTACTCCAACTCGCTGAAGTTCGCCGTCATCATGCTCGCCGAGTACGTCAACGTCTTCGTGGTCTCGGCCGTGTCGATCACCCTGTTCATGGGCGGCTGGCGGGCCCCGTTCCCGATCAGCACCTTCTGGCCGGAGGCCAACACCGGCTGGTGGCCGCTGCTCTGGTTCTTCCTGAAGATGGTGCTGGTGTTCGCCTTCTTCATCTGGTGCCGCGCCTCGCTGCCGCGGGTCCGCTACGACCAGCTGATGGCGCTGGGCTGGAAGATCCTCATCCCGATCAACCTCGGCTGGATCATGCTGGTCGCCACCGTCCGCGCCATGCAGCTGCAGGGCACCGACCGGACCGTCGTCATGATCATCGCCTCGGTCGTGGTCGTCGGCGGCTTCGCCATCTGGCTGCGCTTCGACAACGTCCTGCAGAAGCGCAAGGAGGCCAGGGCGGCCCAGGTCGAGGCGGAGTTCCGGCAGCTCCAGGAGGACCCGCACGCCGGCGGGTTCCCCGTACCGCCGCTCGACCTGCCGCACTACCACGGGGCAGCGGCCGCGCTGGAGACACGCGCTGACAAGACTGCGGAGGTTCCCAGTGGGAGCAACTGATTGGCTGAACCCCATCAAGGGGTTCGGCGTGACCTTCCACACGATGTTCAAGAAGGTCGAGACGGTCAACTACCCCGAGGAGAAGCGGCCCACGGCTCCGCGCTTCCACGGCCGGCACCAGCTCAACCGCTGGCCCGACGGCCTGGAGAAGTGCGTCGGCTGCGAGCTGTGCGCCTGGGCGTGCCCGGCCGACGCGATCTTCGTGGAGGGCGCCGACAACACCGAGTCCGAGCGCTTCTCCCCGGGGGAGCGCTACGGGCGCACCTACCAGATCAACTACCTGCGGTGCATCCTCTGCGGTCTGTGCATCGAGGCGTGCCCGACGCGCGCCCTGACGATGACCAACGAGTACGAGCTCGCCGACTCGACGCGCGAGGGGCTCATCTACACCAAGGAGATGCTCCTGGCGCCGCTCGGCCCCGGCATGGAGGCCCCGCCCCACGCCATGCGCCTCGGCGAGACCGAAGAGGACTACTACCGGCTGGGACGTACCAATGGGTGAGGCCATCACGTTCTGGGTGCTGGCGGTCGTTTCCGTGGCCGCCGCGCTCGGGCTCGTCTTCAGCCGCAAGGCGGTCTACTCGGCGCTCATGCTGGGCGTGGTGATGCTCTCGCTGGCCGTGCTCTACGCCGTCCAGGACGCGCCCTTCCTCGCCGCGGTGCAGATCATCGTCTACACCGGCGCCGTCATGATGCTCTTCCTGTTCGTGCTGATGCTCGTCGGCGTGGACTCCTCCGACTCCCTGGTGGAGACGATCAGGGGCCAGCGCTTCTGGGCGATCGTCGCGGGCCTGGGCTTCGCCGCGCTGCTGGGCCTCGCGGTCGGCAACGTGGTGTTCACCCCGGCGGTGGGCGTCGGCCAGGTGACGCAGGCCAAGGGCGGCAACATCCCCGCCCTGGCAGAGATGATCTTCACCAGGCACGTCTTCGCCTTCGAGGTCACCTCGGCGCTGCTGATCACCGCGGCGCTCGGCGCGATGGTGCTGGCCCACCGCGAGCGGGTCCGGCCCAAGGCCACCCAGCGCGACCTGGCCCGCGCCCGCTTCTCCGGCCCGCAGCCCTCGCCGCTGCCCGGCCCGGGCACCTACGCCCTGCACAACGCCATCGACATGCCGGCCCTGCTGCCGGACGGCTCGGTCTCGGCCAAGTCGATCAACCGGGTCCTCGCCCGGCACGAGCTGGAAGACGACTTCGCGCCGACCGACCCGGAGAAGGCCGCCATGATCAGGGAGGCCCTGGCCAAGGGCGAGGCCGAGGAGCGGGAGCACGGCGTCGAGCCGGAGCAGCCGATCCAGGCCAAGGACGCGGTCATCAAGGAGGACGGCCAGTGACCACCCACTACCTGGTGCTCTCCGCGCTGCTGTTCGCGATCGGGGCCGTCGGCGTGCTGCTGCGGCGCAACGCGATCGTGGTGTTCATGTGCGTGGAGCTCATGCTCAACGCCTGCAACCTGGCGTTCGTCACCTTCGCCCGGCAGCACGGAAACCTGGACGGCCAGCTCATCGCGTTCTTCGTGATGGTGGTGGCCGCGGCGGAGGTCGTGATCGGCCTCGCCATCATTGTGATGATCTTCCGAACCCGCAGGTCGGCGTCCGTGGACGACGCCAACCTGCTGAAGTACTAAGAGGTGGCCGGTGGAATCTCCTGTTGAGATCGTCCAGCACACCGGTGGGGCGATCGGCTACTCCTGGCTGATGATCGCGCTGCCGCTGCTCGGCGCCGCGATCCTCCTGCTGGGCGGGCGCCGTACCGACCGGTGGGGCCACCTCCTCGGCGTCGCGATGTCGCTGGGCGCCTTCGCGGTGGCCGTCGCCTCCTTCGTGGAGCTGACCGGCCTGTCGCCCGCAGAGCGCCGCCGCGGCATCGAGCTGTTCGAGTTCATCCCCGGCATGGCGGACCTGGGCGTGCTGATCGACCCGCTGTCGATCAGCTTCGCACTGCTGATCACCGGTGTGGGATCGCTGATCCACATCTACTCGATCGGCTACATGTCGCACGACCACGACCGCCGCCGCTTCTTCGCCTACCTGAACCTGTTCGTCGCCGCCATGCTCCTGCTGGTGCTGTCGGACAACTACCTCGGCCTGTTCATCGGCTGGGAGGGCGTGGGCCTGGCCTCCTACCTGCTGATCGGCTTCTGGCAGTTCAAGCCCAGCGCGGCCACCGCGGCCAAGAAGGCCTTCGTCATCAACCGGGTCGGCGACTTCGGCCTGCTGATCGGCATCTTCACGATCTGGACGACCTTCGGCTCGCTGGCCTTCCGCGACCTCGGCGCCGACGTGGCGACCCAGGCCTCCGAGGGCACGCTGACCGCGATCGGCCTGCTGCTGCTCGTCGGCGCCTGCGGAAAGTCGGCCCAGCTGCCGCTGCAGGCCTGGCTGCTGGACGCGATGGAGGGCCCGACCCCGGTCTCGGCCCTCATCCACGCCGCGACCATGGTCACCGCCGGCGTCTACCTCGTCGTGCGCTCCGGCGCCTTCTTCGAGGCCGCCCCGACCGCGCAGCTGGTCGTCACCATCGTCGGCGTCGCCACGCTGCTCGCCGGTGCCATCATCGGTTGCGCCAAGGACGACATCAAGAAGGGCCTGGCCGGTTCGACGATGTCGCAGATCGGCTACATGATGCTCGGCGCGGGCCTCGGCCCGGCCGGCTACGCCTTCGCGATCGGCCACCTGATCACGCACGGCTTCTTCAAGGCCAACATGTTCCTCGGCGCCGGCTCCGTCATGCACGCCATGAACGACGAGGTCGACATGCGCCGCTACGGCGGGCTGTTCTCCGTCATGAAGATCACCTCGGTCACGTTCGTCATCGGCTACCTGGCCATCATCGGCTTCCCGCTGCTCTCCGGTTACTACACCAAGGAGGGCATCATCGAGACGGCGATGCACCACAACCCGGTGCTGGGCTGGCTCGCCGTGCTGGGCGCCGGCCTGACCGGCTTCTACATGTCGCGGATGGTCTTCATGACCTTCTTCGGCAAGAAGCGCTGGGCCGACGACGCGCACCCGCACGAGTCGCCCGCGGTGATGACCTGGCCGCTGATCATCCTGTCGATCGGCTCGATCGGCCTGGGCGCCTTCCTGGTCCTGGGCAACCGGTTCGCCTCCTTCCTCGCCCCGGCCGTCGGCGCGCCGGCGGAGCTGCCCGAGCCGCACGTCTTCGGGGTCGGCCTCGCGGCGCTGACCACGCTCGCGCTGGTCGCCGCCGGCGTCGCCTTCGCGTGGATGCGGTACGGCGCAGCCGAGGTGCCCGCCGTCGCCCCGCGCGGCTCCTTCCTCACCGCCTTCGCCCGCCGCGACCTGTACGGCGACGCCCTCAACGAGTCGCTGTTCATGCGGCCCGGCCAGTGGCTGACCCGCCTGTCGGTGTTCTTCGACAACCGGGGCATCGACGGCCTGGTCAACGGCCTGGCCGCGGGCATCGGCGGGACCTCGGGACGGCTGCGCCGCGTGCAGACCGGCTACGTCCGCTCGTACGCGTTGTCCATCTTCTTCGGTGCCGCAGTGGTCGTCGGAGCGCTGCTCTACGTAGGGAACATGTGATGCCCTGGCTCTCGATACTGATGGCCGTGCCCGTACTGGGCGCGGTCGGGGTGGCGTGCCTCCCCAAGGGCAGCCACAAGCCCGCCAAGCAGCTCGCGCTGCTGGTCTCGCTGGTGGTGCTCGGCCTGACCGTCGCGATGGCGGTCCAGTTCAGCCCGAACGGGCAGCGCTTCCAGTTCACCGAGACCCACAGCTGGATCCCGGCCTTCGGCGTGAACTACGGCCTCGGCGTGGACGGCATCGCCCTGGTGCTGATCGCCCTGTCGGCGGTCCTCGTGCCGATCGTGATCCTGGCCTCCTGGCACGACACCGACGGGCCCGCGCCCGACGGCAGGGACGACGCCCCGGCGCCCAGGCGCTCCGCGAAGACCTACTTCGCGCTGCTGCTGGTGCTGGAGGCGATGATGATCGGCGTCTTCGCGGCGACCGACATCTTCCTGTTCTACGTGTTCTTCGAGGCCATGCTGATCCCGATGTACTTCATGATCGGGTCGTACGGCGGGGTGCAGCGGTCCTACGCCGCGGTGAAGTTCCTGCTCTACTCGCTCTTCGGCGGCCTGCTCATGCTGGTCGCGGTGATCGCGCTCTACGTGGTCGCCGAGAAGAACACCTTCATGTTCCCCGAGCTGATCGGCGTCATCCAGGACCCGGCCACGCAGAAGTGGCTGTTCGCCGGCTTCTTCATCGCGTTCGCGGTCAAGGCGCCGCTCTGGCCGTTCCACACCTGGCTGCCCGACGCCGCCGCGCAGGCTCCGGCCGGCGCGGCCGTGCTGCTGGTGGGCGTGCTGGACAAGGTCGGCACCTACGGCATGCTCCGCTTCTGCCTGGAGCTGTTCCCCGACGCGTCGAAGTTCTTCACCCCGCTGGTGATCGTGCTCTCGGTGGTCGGCATCATCTACGGCGCCATCGTGGCCATCGGCCAGACCGACATGAAGCGCCTGATCGCCTACACCTCGATCTCGCACTTCGGCTTCATCGCGCTGGGCGTCTTCGCGATGACGCAGAACGCGCAGGCCGGCGCCACGCTCTACATGGTCAACCACGGCTTCTCCACCGGCGCGCTGTTCCTGATCGCCGGGTTCCTGATCCACCGCCGCGGCTCGGCCCAGATCGCCGACTACGGCGGCGTGCAGAAGGTCGCCCCGCTGCTCGCGGGCGCCTTCCTGATCGCCGGCCTGTCCGGTCTCGCCCTGCCGGGCCTGTCCTCGTTCGTCAGCGAGTTCATGGTCCTCATCGGCACCTACGAGCGCTACGCGGTCCCGGCGATCATCGGCGCGCTCGGCGTGATCCTGGCGGCCATCTACATCCTGTGGATGTACCAGCGCATGATGAACGGGCCCACGGCCGACTCGGTCAAGGGCTTCACCGACCTCAACGGCCGGGAGAAGTGGGTGGTGGCCCCGCTGATCGCGGCGATCATCGCGCTCGGCTTCTTCCCCAAGCCGGTGCTCGACGTGATCAACCCCGCGGTGGACAAGACGCTGGACAGCGCCCAGGTGCTGGACAAGCAGCCGGCCTCCACCGCCGCTGAGAAGAAGGGGGCCGGCCAGTGAACGGCACCACCATTCCGGCGCCGACGATCGAATACGCCCTGCTCGCGCCGATGCTGATCGTCTTCGGCGCGGCGATCGTCGGTGTGCTGGTCGAGGCGTTCTTCCCGCGCTACCTGCGCAAGTCGGTCCACGTGCCGCTGACGCTGCTGGCGCTGGCGGGGGCCTTCCTGATGACGGTCCTCCAGGTGGTCAGGGAGGGCGTGCCGACCACCCCGTCCGCCATGGGCGCGGTCGCGGTGGACGGGCCCGCCCTGTTCATCTGGGGCCTCATCCTGGTCCTGGCGATCGTCAGCACGCTCCTTATCAACGACGAGGACCAGTTCGTCGCGCAGGCTGCGGCCGTACCGGGCAGCGCCGACGAGGAGGAGGCGGTCCGCAGCGGATACGCCCAGACCGAGGTCTACCCGCTGCTGCTGTTCTCCGTCGGCGGCATGATGCTCTTCCCGGCCTCCAACGACCTGCTGATCATGTTCGTGGCCCTGGAAGTGCTCTCCCTGCCGCTGTACCTGCTGTGCGGCCTGGCCCGCCGGCGCCGCCTGCTCTCGCAGGAGGCCTCGGTCAAGTACTTCCTGCTCGGCTCGTTCTCCTCGGCCTTCTTCCTGTACGGCATGGCCCTGGTGTACGGCTACGCCGGCTCGCTCGACCTGAAGGCCATCAGCGCCGCGCTGGGCACGGTGAGCGGACAGAACGCGCTGCTGCTGGCCGGCACCGCGATGCTCGGCGTCGGCCTGCTCTTCAAGCTCGGCGCCGCGCCGTTCCAGGCGTGGAAGCCCGACGTCTACCAGGGCGCGCCCACCGCGGTCACCGCCCTGATGGCCTCCACCGTCCTGGTGTCGGCCTTCGGCGCGCTGCTGCGGGTCTTCTGGGTCGCCCTGGGCAACCTGGACTGGGACTGGCGCCCGGTGATGTGGGGTGTCGCGATCCTGACCATGATCGTCGGTGCGGTCCTGGCCATCACCCAGACCGACATCAAGCGCATGCTGGCCTACTCGTCGATCGCGCACTCGGGCTTCATCCTGACCGGCGTGATCGCGACGGGCGCCTTCGAGCAGAACCAGGGCGCGCTCTCGGCGATCCTGTTCTACCTGGCGGCGTACGGCTTCACCACGGTCGGCGCCTTCGCCGTGGTGACGATGGTCCGCGACGCGGGCGGCGAGGCCGGGCACCTGTCCCGGTGGGCCGGCCTCGGCAAGCGGGCCCCGATCCTGGCGGGCATCTTCGCGTTCTTCCTGCTGGCCTTCGCCGGCATCCCGCTGACCAGCGGGTTCTTCGGGAAGTACGCGGTGTTCTCCGCCGCGGTCGCGGGCGACGCGCTGCCCCTGGTCGTCGTGGGCGTGGTGACCTCGGCCATCGCGGCGTTCTTCTACGTCCGCGTGATCGTGCTGATGTTCTTCAGCGAGCCGGCGGCCGACGGGCCGACCATCGCGACGCCCACCATCGGCACCTCGGCTGTGGTCGCCCTCGCGGCAGCGGCTACCGTAGTCCTCGGAGTCTTCCCGCAGCCGGTCCTGGACCTGGCCGGCGAGGCGGCTTCGGCCCTGTTCATTCGCTAGGAAGTGTAGGAACCCATGGCTGCGCCACCGGTTGTCGATCTCCCGCTCGTCGACGAGCGGCTGGCGCAGGACCTGGCCGCGGGCCTGGCCGAGGTGGAGAAGCTGCTGCGGTCCTCGGTGGAGAGCGAGGACGCCTTCGTCACGGAGGCGTCCAGGCACCTCATCGAGGCCGGCGGCAAGCGCTTCCGGGCCATGCTCGTGCTGCTCGCCGCCCAGTTCGGCACGCCGGACGCCCCCGGGGTCGTCCCCGGGGCCGTCGTCATCGAGCTGACCCACCTGGCCACGCTCTACCACGACGACGTCATGGACGAGGCCCCGGTCCGCCGGGGCTCGGAGTCGGCCAACGCCCGGTGGAACAACACCGTGGCCATCCTGACCGGCGACTACCTGTTCGCCCAGGCCTCGGAGATCCTCGCCGACCTCGGTCCGGACATCATCCGCATCCAGGCCCAGACCTTCTCCCGGCTCGTCCGCGGCCAGATCCGCGAGACCACCGGCCCCCGCGACGGGGACGACCCGGTCCGGCACTACATCGAGGTGCTGGCCGACAAGACCGGCTCGCTGATCGCCACCTCCGGCCGCTTCGGCGCCCTGCTGAGCGGCGCCTCGCCCGACGTGGTCGAGCGCCTGGCGAGCGCCTGCGAGGCCATCGGCGTCGCCTGGCAGCTCAGCGACGACCTGCTGGACGTCGCCTCCGAGTCCACCGAGTCCGGCAAGACGCCCGGCACCGACCTGCGCGAGGGCATCCGGACGCTCCCGGTGCTCTACGTCCTGTCCGGCGACGACCCCGCCGACGCCCGGCTGCGGGAGCTGCTGTCCGGACCGGTGGCCGAGGACGACGTCGAGGAGACCCTGGCGCTGCTGCGGGCCAACCCGGCCATGGACCGGGCCCGCGCCGAGCTGGTCGCCTGGACCGACCGCGCCCGTGCGGACCTGGCGGGCCTGCCCGACATCCCGGCCCGCGCCGCCTACCTCGCCCTCTGCGACTACGTCGTCGAGCGCTCCGGCTGATCCGCCCGGCCCCGTCCGGCTCTGTTCGGCGGCATTTCCTTGCGTGTGCATCTGTTGCATGAGCAGGTAGGCTCACTGCCAGGTGCTCAGAGGTAAGGAGGGCTCACAATGACGTGGGACCGTTTCGCCCTGCTGTACGCGCGTGTGGAGACCGAACTGGCCAAGGCGCTCCAACGCGGCCACGGCCTGGGCCTGTCGGAGTACCGCGCGCTCAAGCGGCTCGCCGCCGCGCCGGACGGCGAGCTGCGGATGCAGGAGCTGGCCGAGGCCGTCGGGCTGAACCAGAGCTCGGTGACCCGCCTCATCGCCCGGCTGGAGGAGGCGGGGCTGACCCGCCGCGACCTGTGCGCGGCCGACCGCCGCGGCGTCTACTCGGTGATCACCGGTGAGGGACGGGCCCGGCTGGGCGAGGCCTCGCCCACCTACGAGCGCTCCCTGGAGACCGCCCTGGACCGCGCCGGCACCGACCCGGAACTGCGGCCGCTGGTGGCCGCCGTCCGGGGCCTCGGGGCCGTACCGGGGCGTTAGGGCGGGCCGTACGGCGGGCGGGCGCGTGAGGCCGGGGCGGCGGGATCCGGCGGCGACAGGGTCGGGGTGGCGGTATCAGGCGGCGGCGACAGGGTCGGGGTGGCGGTATCAGGCGGCGGCGTGAGGCCGGGGTGGCGGTATCAGGCGGCGGCGGGCTCCAGCCGCTCGGCGCGGCGGGCCGCCTGGGCGGCGCGGGCGGTGCGGAGGCTGTCGTAGGTGAAGACCGACAGGGCCAGCCAGACGATGGCGAACCCGGCCCAGCGGCTCGGCGGCATCACCTCGTGGGCGACGAACACGCCGCAGAGGAACTGCAGGACCGGTGCGATGTACTGCAGCAGGCCGATCGTGGTGAGCGGGACGCGGATCGCGGCCGCGGAGAAGCAGATGAGTGGGACGGCGGTGATCACGCCCGCCCCGGCGAGCAGCAGCGCGTGCCCCGCGCCCGCGCTCCCGAAGGTGCCGGTGCCCTGCTGCGCGAGGTAACCCAGGTAGCCCAGGGCGGGCAGCAGCAGGACGAGCGTCTCGATCGCCATGCTCTCCGCCGCGCCGACCTGGGCGGTCTTCTTGACCAGGCCGTAGGTGCCGAAGCTGGCGGCCAGGACCATCGCGATCCACGGCAGCCGTCCGTAGTCCAGGGTGAGCACGACGACGGCCGCGGCGCCGAGCCCGACCGCCGCCCACTGCAGCGGGCGCAGCCGCTCCTTGAGCAGGAAGACACCGAAGAGCACGCTGACCAGCGGGTTGATGAAGTAGCCCAGGGCGCTCTCGACGACGTGCCCGGTGTTGACCGCGTAGATGTAGACGCCCCAGTTGACCGTGATGATCAGCGCGGCGAGGGCCAGGAGGCCGATCTTGCGGGGCGTGCGGGCGATCTCCCGGATCCACGACCAGTGCCGTCGCACCGCGAGGATGGCGACGACCGCCACGAGCGACCAGGCCATGCGGTGGGCCAGGATCTCCAGGGCGCTGGAGGGCTTGAGCAGCGGCCAGTAGAGCGGGAACAGGCCCCACATGCTGTAGGCGGCGATGCCGTACAGGACTCCGCGGCGCGATTCAGGCATGTCGCCTATTTTGACTGCTTACCTTGTTTAACACAAGTTAGTGGTTCTGATGTGATCGTTAAGCTTCGCTTACGGGAACACCCGATGGCCCGGTGCGGTTGAGGAGAGCGGAGTAAGGCGACAGGAGGAGGTTCCGATGGGCTGGCTCTTCGGCAGGGAGAAGACTTCCATGGTGTCCCCGGAGAACGCGCTCCCCGGGCGGGACGCGCGCATGCCGGTGCCCGCGCGGCACATGGTCCTCGACGCCCCGCTGGCTCCGCCGTACCCCGGCGACGTCGAGACCGCCGACTTCGGCCTGGGCTGCTTCTGGGGGGCCGAGCGCAAGTTCTGGCAGACCCCCGGTGTCGTGTCCACCTCGGTGGGCTACGCGGGCGGCCACACCCCCAACCCGACCTACGAGGAGGTCTGCAGCGGGCTCACCGGCCACGCCGAGGTGGTCCGGGTCGTCTTCGACCCGGCCGCGGTGTCGTACGAGGAGCTGCTGCGGGTCTTCTGGGAGAACCACGACCCCACCCAGGGCATGCGCCAGGGCAACGACGTCGGCACGCAGTACCGCTCGGCGGTCTACTTCCACTCCCCGGAGCAGGAGAAGTCCGCCCTCGCCTCCCGCGACGCCTACCAGAAGGTCCTCGCCGAGGCCGGCCACGGCCCGATCACCACGGAGATCGCCCCGTCCGGTGAGTACTACTTCGCGGAGGAATATCACCAGCAATATCTGTTCAAGAACCCCGGCGGCTACTGCGGCATCGGCGGCACCAACGTCAAGCTGGGTGACCCGTCCGAATGGTCCTGCCCGACGGGTCTGACGGTGACGGAGGAATAGCGGCTGCCCGGGTGCCGCTGCGCTTCCTCTGAAGGTCGTTCCAGTACGGCTTACGCCACCGTGGTGGGAGTCGGAGACCATGCTCATTCGCCCAACGCGTTTGTGCGAAAACAGAATGTGAGAGAGCCGCGCCCCATAAGCTCAGGGATCGCCGGATGGACGAGCCGGGTGCGGCCGAGGCGTATGAGGCCGCACGTATCGCCTACGAGCTGGGCAGGACGGTCCGGACGATGCGCGAGGGGCGGGGGTGGAGCCAGAGCGACCTGGCCCGGGAGGCCGGCATGACCCAGTCCGCGGTGGCCCGTTTCGAGGCGGGCGGGACCATCCCCACCTTGCCGGTTCTGGAACGTCTGGCACGCGCCCTGGACGCGGATGTCGAGGTCCGTCTGACACCGAAGGCTCCAGCCGCCTGAGAAGTGCCCGGGGCGCTCCGGATCTTGTTTCAGGGCTCTCCGGTCGCTGCGGCATCGGTGGCACCGACGTCAAGCTAAGTGACCCGTTCGTGGAGCGGGGAGTCACCGTTCTGGATCCGATGCTCGACCGGCCTACCGGGTTGCCTGCCAAGTGTCGGCGGCGTCCTCTAGCCTGGCGGGTGGAGGTGACCGACACGATGACCGCAGAACCACACGGCCCCACGAACGCCCCGCCTTTCCTGCCGGCGCCGGACAAGACCCCGCGAGCGATCCGGGCCGCCCTGCTGCCCGAAGAGGTCGGTGACTTCGACCGGGAGTTCCGGGCCGTCATGGCCGAGGCGACCGAGACACTCGACCTGACGGTGGTGACGTCGTTCCTTGAGCGGTGGTGGCGGGTCGCCTGGTCATCGACCGATGCCTCGGGACATCGGGCGATGCTCGAGCGCGCAGATGAGCTCACCCGCGGCGAAGACGTGCCCACCCGGCCCTGGGCCGAGGTCAGAGAGCGCCTGGGTCTGTAGATGTACACCGTGGAGGTCGAGGAGAACGCGTCCCTGGAGATCGCGGCCCTTCCCAAGGAAGGAGTGCTCTCCTTCGCCTCCCTCGTCGATCTCCTCGAAATCCACCCGTGGAGCGGTGACTCCTACAACAGGAAACGCCCGGACGCGAACATGCGCGCTCACCCTTTCGGTGACCACCGCGAGGGCCTGGCCGTTTACCTCATCCTCGAAGATCAGCTACGCGTGGTCATTCTGCGAGTTCTCTGGCTCAGCTGACGACGCCCGCCGCGCGCAACCCTCATTGATGCCGAAGCTGTAATCCACAAGCACGGGTCTCTCCGGCCACAGCGGTCTCGGCGGCACCGGCGTCGCGTGCCCGGTCGGCATCGCGTCCGCCGGGGAGTGAGCAAGGCGGTCTTCGACGAGGTGTCGGTCCGTGGGCAGAGCACATGGGGCTGACCTTCCCCGGCGGTCTGCGTGGGGCCGAGATGCATCGTGAGCCGTCTGAGCGAGGGCGGAACGTCATCCCTGGGAAGCGATGATCCTGCATGCCGCCGGCCGCCAGACCGGGACTCTTATCCGCCTTCACAGAGTCCGGCCCGCCTGGACATGTGGTTCGTTTCTCCTCGTGGACTGCCCCCTTGCTACATTCATGGCGTGATCCGGATCGAGCTTGACGAACTCACCTTGGCGAGGACGAGAATCGCGACAAGCCCGCTCTGGGAGACGCTGTCCAGCCTCTTCCTGCTCCGCCGGACCCGGGTGCCCTGGCCGTACGACGGGTGGGCGACGCATGCCAGGTCGGTGCTGGCCACAGTGCCGCAGACCACGCCGGTCGATCTCGTCTTCCGGCTCGGCTCGCAGCTCCCCGACTTCTTCTCACCGGTTCCGCGAACGGCGTTCCCGACGATCGAGGAGGAGCTCGACCGGCTGTGTGCGACGAGCCCCGAGGTCATCGACGCCGAATTGAACGCCCAGGCCGGCACACCCGACCTGGACGGGTTCCGTAAGGATCCGGCGCGAGCTCTCGGTGAACTGGCGGACGGGCTCCAGGCCTACTGGGACGCGGCGCTGGCATCGCATTGGCCCGCCATGCGGGGTGCGCTGGAGGAAGAGATGATCTTCCGGGCGCGACTGCTGGCCGTCGACGGCCCTGAGGAGATCCTCGGCGTCCTGCATGAACGGATCAGATGGGAGCGTCCCGCGCTCACACTGATCAAGCCGCACGAGCACGCGTTCGTCTCCGCCGGCCAGCGACTGCTGCTGATCCCGCTGATCTTCTCGCCAGGCGCCCTGATCTGCACCACCAGCGATGAGAACGTGGTGGCCGTCTCCTACCAGTCCCGCGGCTCGGTGGTGCTCGCCGGCGGAGAAGGGCGAGACCTTCCCCCGCGGACGGAACGGGACCGGCTCTCAGTGCTCCTCGGCAACGGCCGGGCCACCGTGCTGCGCGCCCTGCACCCGCGACCCTCGACGACGGCGGGGCTCGCGGCGATGCTCGGGCTGGCGCCCAGCACCGTGTCCGAGCACCTGTCCGGTCTGGCGGCCGCCGGCGTCGTGCACCGCCGCAGAGCGGGCCGCCGGGTGCTGTACGGCCTGGAGCCCACCGGACTCGCCCTGCTCGACCTGCTGAGCTCGCCGTCGGACGCGCACGCATCCGGCTGAGCTCTCCGAACATTCGGCGATCACCGAATCCATCGCCGCCCGGTCAACGGCCGCGTACCGTCCGCCTCATGAGTGATCATGTGATCGCGGCGCGCGATCTGCGCCATTCCAAAGGCCCGCGGGTGAGCTTCACGGTAGGGCGCGGCGAGGTCTTCGGCGTGTTCGGCGCGGGGGCGGCCGCCACTGTCAGGATGCTCGCCGCGTGGCTTGCCCCGGCCGGTGGCACGGCCAACGTGTGCGGCTACGACGTGGTCGAGCAGCGCCGGTACGTTCGCCGCCACATCGGGTCGGTGTTCGGTCGCGGCCACCTGTGGGCCGCGCTCTCCGCCGCCGACAATCTACGCTTCTTCGCCGAACTGTACGGTGTGCCGCCCCGGAACCGACGCGCCCGCATCGAGGAGGTGCTCGACCTCGTCGGTCTCTCGGGAAACGAACGGGCTGGCACCTGCTCACCGAGGGCACGTACCCACCTGCGGATCGCGAGCAATCTGCTGCGCTCGCCCGAGGTGCTCTTCGTCGACGAGCCGTCGGTCGAGATCGGTCCGGTCGTTTCCGCGATCGCGGCACGCGGCACGACCATGGTGGTGACCACACGGGACGCCACGCGGTGCGACCGGGTCGCGGTACTCGCCTGCGACGAGTCCGCCGGACCGGATCTGCCCACTGAGCTCGGCCGGGCACGTTCCGGGGGGCCGGGCGGGCACGGGTCCCGGACGGTGATCTCGTGATCATGAGGCCGATTCCCTACCGGGGAGCGCGGCAGAGGCGGGACCTCCACCGCCGGCGGGTGCTGCGCGCACTGGTGGTCAGTATGTTCCTCCACCTCCGGCGATGGCTGAGCGCTCCCCGGACCGGCCGGAGGAAATCCCTTTGACCTCGACCCCGGCGGCTACCGCGGCATCGGCGGCACCGGCGTCAAGCCGGGTGACCCGTCCATGAACCAGGAAGTCGCCGTTCTCGATTGGAACGGCGATCCGGCCGCTCCGCCCTCAGGGCGCTCCGCGATGAAGATCGTGACGTCTTCGCGTTCAAGCTGGCTCCTGAAGCCGACAGCGAGCTCTTCGCTCGGTGGACGGTCTCGAAAGAGGTCCGGTCGGTGCTCTACGTGGATGTCCCGAACGAAACGGTTCAACTCTGCGAGCAGGGCGGCGTCGTCAGGAGTGGCGGTGCGGATCGTCAAAGGGAACACGGTGAGGCTCCTCGCGTGAGAGACGTCCGGAAACTCTAGATCTGCTGAGATCACCCGTCACATGGGCGGTGGCGAAGCGCAGCTCCGCACCGCGAACGACGACGTCGATCTGCGGCTGAGGGATCTGCCGTTGCCCGACCGCAGGCCCGACGTCGCGCCCCACCGGTGTCTGGACCGTGCTCGGGGCGAACGCCCTCGAACACCGCGATGGACCGCGGGCTGTCGCCACGCTGCCCCTCCGCGTCCTGCCCCGCCCGGGCACCCGCCGCCACACCGTCGACGCGGCCTGCCGGTCAGCGTGGGCGGCTGAGGGCGGCCTCGGCCAGATCCGTCCATTTCCCGGCCGAGGAGTGGGGCACGACCACCCAGTCCTTCACCGTCCTGCCCTGTCCCGAGGGGTCGAACAGGGACGCCCCGGCCAGTCGGAGCGCGGCTGTGTGTTCGGGGGTGTCCCTGACGAGTCTGAACACCATCGCGCCGTCACGCTGCAGGCTCGCGAACACCTTCCCCGCCTGATCTTTGAGCGCGGGCCTCCCCATCATCGTGGAGATCCGCACGCCCAGGTCGGCCAGCTCGGCGCCGACCTGCTTGAAATCCTCTTCCGGGCTCATCGTCAGTCGGTTCCCAACTCCATGGCGACGTGGTCCTCTTCCGTCCACGCGACACATGATGTTGCAGAGTCGTAGCGGCGCGGCAGATGCAAGACAAGATCATTCCATGTGAGGACCCCCACGAGGCCGGGCCTCAGACCGTGACGACGACCTTTCCCGTGGCGTGCCCCTGCTCCTGGTACGCGATGGCCGCCGGGATCTCCTCGAACGGGTAACTCCGGTCGATGACCGGGGTGAGGCGCCCGTCCTCGATGAGCTCGGCCAGCGTCGTCAGGTTCCGCCTGTTCTCCGTGCACCGGACCACGTCCGTCAGGACCGTCCGCTGCGACACGAAGGGTGAGACCGCGAGCGCCGAGATGATGCGGCCGACGGGCTGCAGCCACCGGCCGCCCGGCCCGCCGACGATGACGAGGGCCCCCCTGGGGGCGAGCACCCGCCGGTACGCCGAGGCCGGATGGCTCCCCGCGCAGTCCAGCAGCAGGTCGTAGCGCTGCCCGCGCCGGGTGAAGTCCTCCGCGGTGTAGTCGACGACCTCGTCCGCGCCGAGCGATCGGACCAGTTCCACGTTCCGGGTGCCGCAGACGCCGGTGACCCGCGCGCCGAACGCCTTGGCGAGCTGTACGGCGAACGTGCCCACGCCTCCCGAGGCCCCGTTGACGAGGACGCTCTGCCCCGGCTGGATCCGCCCGTCGTCGCGCAGGCCCAGCAGGGCGGTGCCGGCCGCCATCGGCACCGCCGCCGCCTGCTCGAACGACAGGTTCTTCGGCTTCGGCACCAGCTCTCCGGCGCGGACGCAGGCGTACTCGCCGAAGCCGCCCTGCTTGGGCATGCCGTACACCTCGTCGCCGGGGCGGAACTCCGTCACGTCCCGGCCGACCGCCTCGACCTGCCCGGCGATGTCGGCGCCCAGGACGCGGATCTTCGGCTTGCGCAGTCCGGGGCCGCCGGCCATCAGGCGCGCGATGTACGGCTCCCCTCTCATGAGGTGCCAGTCGTAGGGCTGGACGGAGGTGGCGCGCACCCGGACCAGCACCTCGTCGTCGGCGGGCACGGGCCGGTCGATCTCGGTGAGATCCAGTGCGTCGGTTGAGCCGTACGAGCGCAGGACGAACGCCTTCATCGAATTTCCCTCCTCCACGGCGGGTCCGGGTGCCGCATGGTGACGGGCACGTCCCGAGCCGTGGAGGGCCAGCGTAGAAGTCCCGCACAGAGGGCTCATCAGCCGAAAGTACGCCTGATCGGCGGACTATCGGCCAGGTCGGATCAGACCGTTCCGGCGATGAGCCGCCATCGTGCCGGCGGCCACGATCGGGTCATGACCGATGAGAGGCCGACAGGCCGGTTCGTACCCGCGGCGCTGATCCTGCTGAGCGCCGTGCCCATGGTCGCGGGGGCCGCCCGCCTGACCGAGCTGGCCGGCGGCGCGGAGATCACGCCGGAGAACGCGCGGTTCTTCGCGGTGCCGCTGCCCGTGGTGCTGCACATCGTCAGCGTCAGCGTCTACAGCGTTCTCGGAGCCTTCCAGTTCGCTCCGCGGTTCCGCCGCCGGCGGCCCGGCTGGCACCGTGCCGCCGGGCGGGTCCTGGTCCCCTCAGGACTCGTCGCGGCGCTCACGGGGCTGTGGATGACGGTGTCCTACCCCTATCCCGCCGGTGGCAGTGATCTGCTCTCCGGCGTCCGGCTCGTGTTCGGCACCGCCATGGCCGTGGCCATCGTCCTCGGCTTCACCGCGATCCGGCGGCGGGACGTCGTACGGCACCGCGCCTGGATGATCCGGGGCTACGCGATCGGCCTGGGCGCGGGCACGCAGGTGCTGACCCACCTGCCCTGGGTCGCGGTCTTCGGGGCGCCCGGCGAGGTCGCCACCGCACTGCTCATGACCGCCGGTTGGGTGATCAACGTCGCCGTGGCCGAGTGGGCCGTCCGCAGGCGGCCGACGGTCCGGCGCGACCGGCTCGGCGCCCGGCTCAGCGCCTGACACGGCCGAGGGGGCCGTCCAGCGGCAGGTGACCCGGCCCGTCCGGCTCAGTGCCTGACGCGGCCGGTCTCGTAGGCCCAGATGGCGATCTCGACGCGGTTTCGGGCGCCGAGCTTGGCCATCAGGCTGGCGATGTGGGACTTGACGGTGCTGAGGGAGATGTAGAGCTCGTCGGCGATCTCGCCGTTGGTCCGCCCGCGCGCCACGGCGGCGAGGATCTGCTCCTCCCGGCCGGTGAGCGCCTCGATGGGCTGCGCCGGGGCCGATCCGGGCCCGGTGCGGGCGAAGGTGCCGAGCAGGCGCGCGGTGACGCTCGGCGCGATGAGCGCCTCACCGCCGGCGGCGGCGTGGACGGCCTGGGAGAGCAGGGCCGCGCCGGCGTTCTTGAGCAGGAAACCCCGGGCGCCGGCCCTCAGCGCGGCGTAGACGTACTCGTCGAGGTCGAACGTGGTGATGACCACGACGGCGAGGGGGTCGGCGACGTCGGGTCCGGCGAGGGCGCGGGTGGCCGCGATGCCGTCGAGGCCGGGCATGCGGATGTCGAACAGGCACACGTCAGGACGGAGCCGCCGGGCCAGTTCGACGGCCCGCCGCCCGTCTGCGGCCTCGCCGACGACCTCGATGTCCGGCTGGGCGTCGAGGATCATCGTGAGCCCGGTGCGGACGATCTCCTGGTCGTCGGCGACGACCACCCGGATGCTCACGTCGCCGCCCCGGTCCGGGGCAGTACGGCGCTCACGGTCCAGCCCCGGTCGGGGCCGGGGCCGGCCGTGCAGGTGCCGCGGAGCAGGTGGGCGCGCTCGATCATGCCGATGATCCCGTATCCGGGTGAGGCGGCCGGGCGGACGAGACCGCCGTCGCCGTCGTCGCTCACGCGCAGGCGCACCGAGGTGTCGTCGGCGGTGACGCGGACCTCGACGCGGGTGGCGTGGCGCGCGTGCCGCACGGCGTTGGTGACGGACTCCTGGGCGAGGCGGTAGACCGCGGCCTCGACCGACGGGGGGAGGCCGCCGAGGTCGCCCGAGATCTCCACGTCGACGGCCGGACCGGAGCGGCTCCGGCCCGCGAGCCGCCCGATGTCGGCGATGCGCCGGCCGGGCGCCAGGTCCACCGGCTCGTCCAGCCGGTCCCGGCGCAGGACGCGGACCAGGGCGTGCATCTCGTCGAGCGCGCGCGCCGCCTCGGCCTCGATCACGCGGAGCGCCTCGGTCGCGGCCTCCGGCCGTGACTCCGCGGTGGCGAGGCCCGCCTGGGCGCGCACCGCCATCGCCGAGACGTGGTGGGCGACGGTGTCGTGCAGGTCGCGGGCCAGCTGTTCGCGTTCGAGCAGCTTGACCTGGTCGAGCTCACGCGATCTCGCCCGGGACCGGTACCGGAACGCGCCGCCCAGGGCGACGGTCGCGGACAGGAAGGTGAACGCGCCGATCGCGTCGGCTCCGGCGGTGCGCCCGGTGACCACCGACAGGGAGGCCGAGACAACCATGATCGCTAGTCCGATCGCGGCCTCGCGCCCTGATCCCCACCGGAACAACGCGTACGGCAGGATCAGCTGGTACGCCATCGTGTACATCTCCGAAGGGGGCCCGCCCGTCAGCAGCGGGACCAGGCCCGTGACGGCGAAGCAGATCACGATCACGAGCAGCGGCCGGGTCCGGCGCCACAGCAGCGTGGGCACCAGCCCGACGGCGACGGCCACCGAGACGACCCGCCACGGGAGGTCCGGACGCAGGAACCCCTCGAGCACGGCGGCCGGGACGAGCACCCCCACGAGCGCCGGGTCGCGCCATGTCCACGGCGGAGGGTCGGGGGGGCGTGGCTCGTTCCACAGGGAACGAAGAGCGGCGAGCACCTCGTCATCGTACGAGAGCCCGTGCCGCTCCGGACCGGCCCGCGGGACGAGATGTGCGTTCCACCGGTACGGCGTGCACCCACCGGGGGCCGCCCGCTGCCGGTCCTCGGGGGAGGGCGGGGACGGCGGCACGCGTGACGGCGCGAGAGGCGGATGCGGCCGGCTCCGGCCGGAGGACCCGGGCATGGCCCCGGCATGGGGTTCCTCCGTGGTCCCGTTGGGAACGATTTGACGCGGTGGGCGGTCGACGCTTGACGCGTTGGGGGGTCGACGCGGACCTGCTGCGGCGGAAGCGGCGATCGCGATATCGACGCCGGTCGCGCGGTCGCTGCGAATCCCCGTGATGGGCCCGCGCGGGCGGTCGGGAACCGATCCGATGCCTTTTTCCGTATTCTGGGCGCCGAACTCCGTGTTCTGAGCGCCGGAAGAATGAAAGAAAGTCCGGCCGGACGGGGAATGCGCCGGTGGACGCTGGAGCGGATGTTCCGACGGCCCTCTTCCGCTGGGGGCCGGCCGCCGGTGCCCGGGGGGACGGCCGTGTCGTGGGACCGGCCGGCCCCACGACACGTGACCACCTGCCGAAAAGGGAGACCTAGCGGGTGATCTTCAGGACCTTCTTCAGATAGCGCTTGTGGACGTAGCCCGTGGTTATCGTCCTGTGTCCCTGGACTGCACGCCAGTTCGCGGTGGCGAGCTTGCACTGGCCCACGACCGCGTAGCGCGGGTCGATCTGATCGACCAACTTGGAAGTCTTCTTCGGCTTCCGGCGGACGTTGAGGTAATTGCCGCTGGGAACGTTGCGCACCTTGTAGGCGCATACCGTTTCGGCTTGGGCCGGGGTCGCGGCGGCGGTGGTGAGTGCCACGAAGCCACCACTGGCGATGGCGGCCGCGGTGAACGCGCCGGCGAGTCGCTTGAATATCATTCGTCCCTCCTCGGTACGTTGACATTGCGACATGTCCCTTATGTCCGGATTCTTGATTCAGAAAACGGCGCTTCCGTGTCGCGTTCCATATATGGCCGCTTCCGGGACTCCTCTTGACCCGCCGATGAATCGGGCGCCGCCGTCCCCGATGACGGGCCGGGCCCGAGGACGGGACGAGCCCTCTGCCCTGGGCGGAACCCGCGGAGCCCGCGGAACCCCGGCCCCGGGCGGGCGGAACCCGCGGAGTGCGCGGAACCCCGGCCCCGGGCGGGCGGAACCCGCGGAGTGCGCGGAGCCCGGCGCTGCGCGGGCATGGACGCGGAGGCGGTACCTTTCACCGGGGCGCGCAGCCGTTCGGCTGGGCGGGGCCGGCCGGGGCGCCGCCTTCCGGTGGGGGTGGCGCACGACACGACGGGAGACCACGCACGTTGTCCTCTGAGATGTCCGGGATGTCGCAGACATCCGAGACGCGGGAACATCCGGAACCCGCCGCGGGCGGGGTCGGCTCCGGACTGCGGGCCGACTGCGGGAGCTGCTTCGGGCTGTGCTGCGTGGTGCCCGCCTTCGCGGCCTCGGCGGACTTCGCGATCGACAAGCCCGCCGGGCGGGCCTGCCCGAATCTGCGGCAGGACTTCCGCTGCGGCATCCACGACCGGCTGAGGCCGGAGGGCTTCACGGGCTGCACCGTCTACGACTGCTTCGGCGCGGGGCAGAAGGTCTCCCAGGTCACCTTCGGGGGGCGGGACTGGCGGCGGAATCCGGGGACCGCGAAGCAGATGTTCGAGGTCTTCCCGGTCATGCGGCACCTCCACGAGCTGCTCCGGTACCTGGCGGAGGCGCTGACGCTGGAAGCGGCCCGCCCGCTCCACGCCGAGCTCCGCGCCGCGTTCGACGAGATCGAGAGCCTGACCCAGGGGGACCCGGACTCCCTCCTGGGGCTGGACACGGAGGCGCAGTGGCGGCGGGTCAACGCCCTGCTGCTGCGCGCGAGCGAGCTCGTGCGGGCCGGGGCCGGGGCCGGGGGGCGGAGGAAGGACCGGCGGGGCGCTGACCTCATCGGGGCCAGGCTGAAGGGCACCGACCTGCGGGGCGCCAACCTGAGAGGGGCCTACCTGATCGGTGCGGACCTGCGGGGCGCCGACCTGCGGACGGCCGACCTCATCGGGGCCGACCTGCGCGACGCCGACCTGCGGGGCGCCGACCTCACCGGGAGCGTCTTCCTCGTCCAGGCCCAGCTCGACGCGGCGAGGGGCGACGGCACCACGAAGATCCCGCCGTCGCTCACCCGCCCCGCCCACTGGTGAGACGACGCCCGCGCGGGTGACGGGGCCCTCCGCTCACGGGGCCGTCGCTCCGGCCGGTTCAGCCGGAGGCCGCGGTCACCCGGTCGTCCCAGGAGATCCGGTGGTCGTGCATCCAGGCCAGGCCGTTCCTCCTGTCCACCTGACGGATGATCACAGGTAGGACGAGGTCGCGGAGGAGGGCCCCGAAGGCGCCGGGGGCCTTGCCGCTCCCGTTGCGCCTGCCCTGCGCCACGACCCGCTCCACCCGCGTGCGCCGCAGCCGCTCGAAGGCCGCGAACGCGTCGCGGGTGCCGGGGACGTCGCGCAGGCACTTGGCCAGCACCACCGCGTCCTCGATCGCCATGGACGCGCCCTGGCCGGAGGAGGGCGAGGTGGCGTGCGCGGCGTCGCCGACGATCACCATGCGCCCGCCCCGCCACTTCGGCACGGTCGGGAAGTCGTAGGTGTTCCAGCCGGGCAGGATGTGCTCGGTCGCGCCGATGATGTCGAGCATCGGCCCGGTGTCGTCCCGGAACAGCTCCGCCAGCCGGGCGCGCCACTGCGCCGGAGTGATCGCGGCCAGCTCCTCCGGGGTCGGCTCCCGGGGGCTCGGCGGGTTGGCGAACCACCACACCTCGCCGTCGGGGTGGACGAGGTAGCCGAAGAAGCACCTCCGGCCGAAGACGAAGTGGCTCGTCCCCGGCTCGCCCGGCACCGTGACGCCGCGCGCGAAACCGCCGGTGTTCAGCAGGCCGACGTGCCGGGCGCGGGGAGCCCCGGGGTCGATGATCGTGCGGGTGCGCGAGCGCAACCCGTCGGCGCCGACGAGCAGGTCGCCCTCGGCCGTGCTCCCGTCGGCGAAGACCGCCCGCACCCCGTCCGCGGTGGTCTCGGCGTCGGTGAGGCGCTTGCCGTAGTGGACGCGCACGCCGCGCCGTACGGCCTCGTCGCGCAGGGCCCGGTAGAGGTCGGCGCGCTTCAGCGTCCGGCCGGGCTGCCGGAGGGAGGCCAGGAGCCTGCCGCGCCCGTTGCTCATCTCCATCCGCGGCGTGTCCATGCCCAGCTCGCAGACGAGGTCGTGCAGGTCGAGCAGGCGCAGGGCCTCCAGCCCGTTGACCGCGAGGGTGAGGAAGGCGCCGACGCCGTCGGCGCCGCGGTCGTACGCCTCGTAGACGTCGCTGTCGATGCCGGCCCGCCGCAGGGCCATCGCCGTCACCGGACCGGCGATCCCGCCACCGATGATCACTGCTCTTTTAGTCATAAAATGAATATACATAACATGACTAAAATTTGGCCAGCCCTACGATGGCGCCATGTCCTCACGACGGTCCCCTCTCGCGATGGCGCTGCTCTCCCTGGTCGCCGAGGAGCCCATGCACGCGTACCGGATGCAGCAGCTGATCAGGGAGCGGCGCAAGGATGACGTGGTCAACGTCGCGCAGCGCAACAGCGTCTACCAGACCATCGACCGGCTGCTCCGCGACGGGTTGATCGCGGTCCGGGAGACCCTGCGCGAGGAGAACCGTCCGGAGCGGACCGTCTACGAGCTCACCGGCGCGGGCCGGGAGACGCTGCGGCACTGGATGCGGACGATGCTCTCCGCTCCCGCCCGCGAGTTCCCCGAGTTCCCGGCGGCGCTCGCCTTCCTGCCGGTGCTCCGGCCCGACGAGGTCCGGTGGGCGCTGGAGGAGCGGCTGACCTCCCTGGAGGGGCGGCTGTCGGCGTTGGACGCCGACCTGGCCGAGGGGGCGGCCTTCCTGCCCCGGGTCTTCCTCGTGGAGTCCGAATACCAGCGGGCGGTGGTGCGGGCCGAGCTGGACTACGTCCGGGGCCTCGTCGCCGACCTCCGTGAGGGCCGGGTCGACTGGGACTACGAGTTGTAGGCCGGGCCGGGCCGGTCGGGATTGCGGGCCGTGGGACGGACCGGCCGGTCGGGATCGCGGGCCGTGGGACGGACCGGCCGGTCCACCCCTTCGCCTTCCGGGTGATCTATCCATTCTCCCCGGATGTCCCGACTTGGACACTCTTAGTGTTTGTGTGGTGACTATCGGCGACATAACTGCTGCTGTCGGTGACAGTGCTGCAGATGGGGACGTCGTGGGTGAGGAACCTGGACCGGAGAAGAAGACGCGGCTTCGCCCGCACCGTCCACACCGCCCGCCACGAGGGTGGACCGAGGCCCTGCCGGGCTGCAGGCGGCCCCGGGTTCCCCGCCGGGAGCGCGTCCGATGACGGTCCGCGGGCTGAGGGGAGCCGGCGGGCGGGCCGCGGTGACCGCGGCGGCCGCTCTGCTCCTGGGGGCGGGGGCGCCGGTGGAGGCCGGGACCGGAGTGGACGATCCGCCTTGGCCGGGGACGCCCGGGGCCGGAACGGTGCCCCTGCCGGGGACGCCCGGTCAGGTGGCGGGCGGGCTGCCGGGGATAGGGACGCCCGGTCAGGTGGCGGGCGGGCTGCCGGGGATGGGGACGCCCGGGGCCGGAACGGTGCCCCTGCCGGGGACGCCCGGGGAGGTGGCGGGCGGGCTGCCGGGGGCGGGGACGCCCGGTGACGCGGCGGGTCAGGCGGCCGGGGCGGAGGCGCCGGGGGACGCGGGCGTCCCGGCCGCGGGGGGCCGCTCCTTCCGGGACGAGTTCACCGGCCCCGCCGGGAGGGCGCCCTCGGCGTCGAAGTGGAAGCAGCTCACCGGATGCATGTGGGGGCACGGGGCCGAGAAGCAGTGCTACACCGCCGGCGGCCGCAACGCGCGGCTCGACGGCGCCGGCCACCTGGTGATCAACGCCCGGCGCGAGAAGTACGTCGGCGCGGACGGGGTGTCGCGGAGGTACACCTCGGCGCGGCTCGTCTCCAAGGTCGGCCGGGCGGGCGGGACCCTCCGGGTGCGGGCGAAGCTGTCGCGACGGCAGGCCGGAGCGTGGCCGGCGATCTGGCTGCTCGGCACGCCGGCGGCGAAGACACCGCACTACGGCGAGATCGACCTGATGGAGAACGGCCTCAACGGGGCCGCCTGGGACCCGGAGTACCACGTCCACACCTCCGGTAGCGGTTCCGGCGCCGGAGGGGCGTACGGCGTCGACGCCACCCGTTGGCACGTGTACGAGGTGAGGTGGACCACGGGCCCGTCCGGCCGGGTGTGGTTCCGCATCGACGGCAGGCTCGTGCGGGTCCTGCCGTACCGCGTGCCGTCCGGCTCGCCGGCCGAGGTCATCCTGAACATCGCGGTCGGTTCGCAGGCGGGCCGTCCGGCGGCGGACCTGGACAGCACCATGACCGTGGACTACGTGCGGATGGGCAGGTGAGGGCCTGCGCGGTCCGGGCGTCGAAGGATTCCCGGCCGGTCACGGAGCCGCAGGCCGTACGCCACGGGCGCGGGCCGCGCGTCAGGGGATCGCCAAGGCGGACCACGGGACGGTATGGGCGAGGCCAGACATGGTCCAAGCCACGGTGCGGAATGCCCACGCCTCATGCGTCCGGAGGGTCGCCGTTCCTAGCTTTGGCGCATGCGCTCCGATCGTCTCGAACCCGTCTGGCGGTCCGCTCTGACCGTGGCGGGCCTCTTCGCGTCCATTTTCACCGTCCTGTTCGTCTCGTTGATCCCCGGGATGTCGGCGGACGCCTTCTACCTGGTGGCCGGGGCCGGGGTGACCGCCTGCGCGATCGGCCTGACCTGGTGCGTGCAGCGCGTCGTCGAGGGCCGCTCCTGGACCGAGCTCGGGCTGGCCGTCTCCCGCCGGGCGGTCGGCAGGGCACTGCTCGGGACGGCCGCGGGAGCCGCCGCGGTCTGCGCGGCGAACGCCCTGTGCGTCGCGCTCGGCGCCGCCGACTGGGACCCGGACGCCTCCCTGGCGAGCGTCCCGGCCTGGCTCACGGTCACCGTGCCGGCGGCCCTGCTGGTGCAGGCCGTACCGGAGGAGCTGTGGTTCCGGGGCTATCTGTTCAGGCACCTCAGCGAGTCGCTGCCGCCGTGGGTGACGGTCGCGGTCACCTCCGCCCTCTTCGGCGCCCTGCACATCATCTCCCAGAGCGGGGCCGGCTCCCTCCAGGAGAAGCTGCTCTACGTGGTGCAGGCGACGGCGTTCGGGTTCGTGCTCGTCGCCTGCCGGATGGCCACCGGGGAGCTCTGGCTCGCCGTCGGCTTCCACGCCGGGTACGACATGCTGAACGAGCGGTTGATCGCTCCCGGCGAGGGCCTCTACTCCGTCAACCTGATCTGCCTGGTCGCGGTCCTGACCGCCGCCGCCGTGCTCACCCTGCGCCGGCGGCAGCGCCGTGCGCCCCTCGACTGGCGGGCGAGGCCCGCGGCCCCCACCACCCAGGCCGTCCCGGTCGCTCCGGTGGCCGAGGAGCGGCCGCTGGCCGGTTCCGCCGTGTGACGGGCCGGTCCGCGCGGCCTCCCGCCGGCGCGTGGTTCACCTCGGTTCTCCGGGGCACGGAGGAGCTGGAGGGTTCTGAGGGTTCTGCGGGAAGGAGGGCGCGATGCGCGGGCTCGTGTGGATGAAGGACGAGGGGGCCGAGTACGCCGAGGTGGACCTCTCGTCGGGGCTGACGGCGGTCGGGGTGGCGATCGGGACGGATCCGGTGCCCTACCGCCTGGAATACTCCCTGCGCACCTCGGCCGAGTACGTGACCGAGCTGCTGACCGTGCGGGCGCACGGGGCGGGCTGGGCGCGCGCGCTCGACCTGCGGCGCGGCACCGACGGCAGCTGGTCGTGCGAGACCAAGTGCGAGGGCGGGCTCGAAGGGCCGGAGCCCGGCGGGGACATGATGGGCCTCAACGACGCGCTCGACTGCGACCTCGCCCTGTCCCCGCTGACCAACACGATGCCGGTGCTCCGCCACGGCCTGCTGAGGAGCCAGGGACGGATGGGCTTCGTGATGGCCCTGGTCCAGGTGCCCCACCTGCACGTGGTCCACCACCCGCAGAGCTACACGCACCTCGGGCGGGACTCCGTGCGCTTCGAGAGCGAGGGCTTCAGCGCCGACCTCGTCTGCGACGGCGACGGCATCGTCACCGACTACCCGGGCCTGGCGAGGCTGGCGGTCCGCTGACCCGTCCGCCGCCCCGCCGGCCCGCTGACCTGCCCTCTGCCCAGGCGGTCCACAGGCCTGACCGTTGCCCGGCTTCGGGTGCATTGTACTGATGTACAGTGCGGAGTCGGAATCACCGGCCGCAGCCGGCCGGGGGCGGAGCGGGATCGGGGGAGGACGCGTGTCGGGTGAGGTGCCGGGGATCGACGTCCCCGACCGGCGGGGCCGCACCGGGCTGGACCGGGAGGGGCTGGACCTGACCGGCAACCCCCGGGTCCGGGTGCGGGAGGTGGAGCTCCTCTCGTCGAGCTGGTACGTCCTGCGCAGGACCACGTTCGACTACCTGCGGGCGGACGGCGTCTGGGACACCCAGGAGCGCGAGACCTACGACCGGGGCAACGGCGCCACCGTGCTGCTCTACGACGCCGGGCGCGGGACGGTCCTGCTGACCCGGCAGTTCCGCTACCCGGTCTACGTCAACGGGCACCCCGACGGCATGCTGCTGGAGACCGCCGCGGGCCTGCTCGACGACGACGACCCGGAGACCGCGATCCGGCGCGAGGCCGCCGAGGAGACGGGCTGCGAGATCGGCGAGGTCCGGCACGTCTTCGACGTCTACATGAGCCCCGGCTCCGTCACCGAGCGCGTGCACTTCTTCGCCGCGCCGTACGGCGCCGCGCACAGGACCTCCGGCGGCGGCGGGGTGGCCGACGAGGGCGAGGACATCGAGGTGGTGGAGCTGCCCTTCGCCAAGGCGCTGGACATGATCTCCACCGGAGAGATCGCCGACGCCAAGACGATCATGCTTCTGCAGTGGGCGGCGCTGTCCGGTCCGTTCTCCGGCCGAGGTAGGTGAGCGGTCCCGCGTCGGCGACGGGGATCTCGTGGAAGCCCAGCCGGTCGTAGAAGGCGCGGGCCGCGGTGTTGGCGGTGACCATGCCGAGGTGGACGTGCGCGACGCCCTTGCGGTGCAGCGCGTCGAGGAAGGCGTTCATGAGCGCGCGCCCGTGGCCCTTGCGCTGGTGGTCCGGGAGCAGGTCGATGTGGAGGTGCGCGGGGTATCCGGCCAGCTCGGGAACGATCATGCGCTCCGGGCGGTACATGAGATCGATCATCACCTCGCTCGGCGTGGACGGCGGCCCGTCCAGGGCGGGGAAGCGCTCTCTCATCCGGGGCAGCCAGGACGCCCGGTAGGACTCGACGAAGGCGGGGGTGTCGGCGGTGCCCAGGACGTAGCCGACGGCGCGCTCCCCGTCGTCGAGGACGAAGGTCAGGTCGGGCTCCAGTTCGGCGTAGGGAGCTGCGAAGATGCTCGGCATCAGCTCCAGGTCGGGGTAGACGTGCCGTGAGTCGCCGCCCTCGTGGGCGGTGCGCACGCAGATGTCGTAGAGCGCGGCGCGGTCGGTGGCGCGGTACGGCCGGACGATCGTCATGGGGTCCATGATGCTCTCTCTGGGAGCGCTCTCACAAGATTCTCTCTCGCCGGATGGAGGGGTGTGGGAAGATCGGATCCGGCATCGTCCCGCTCCGGCGGCGATCGGTAAGGTGTTCGCGTGGTCGAGGTGAGGTTGAGGGGCTGGCACCCCGGTGACGTGCCCGCCGTGCTCGCGGCCTTCGCCGTGCCGGACATGGCCCGGCAGGCGGCCGGGCCGATCGACACGCCCGAGGCCGCGCTGGAGTGGATGGGCTTCTGGGGTTTCCGGGACGACGCGCAGGCCTTCGCCGTCACGGTGGACGGCGAGGTCGTCGGGAACGTGGCGGTGAGCAACATCGACGTCCACGACACGGGGTGGGTCTCCTACTGGACCTCGCCGCACGCCCGGGGCAGGGGCGTCGCGACGGCGGCGGCGGCCGCCCTGGCCGAGTGGGCGTTCAGGGAGCGCGGGTTGTTCCGCCTCGAACTGGGACACCGGCTGGACAATCCCGCCTCGTGCGCGGTGGCGGTGCGGGCGGGGTTCACGGCCGAGGGGATCGAGCGGGCCAAGCTCAGGTACGGGGACGAACGTCACGACGTGGAGCGGCACGCCCGTCTGGCCACGGACTGAGAGCCGGGGGACCGGCCCCCGCGGTCCCGGGCCTGCGTGAACCGCTCCCGCGGTCCCGGGCCTCCTGCCGCTCCCTCCACGGGCACACGGCGTGCCGGCGGGCGCCGCGTCCCGGCGCGTTGCTCCCCGGCGAGGTGCTCCCCGGCCGCCTCCCGACGGGAGCGGGTCAGAGGGTCCTCAGCCCGGCCAGGACGTCGCGGAGGAGGTCCACCCGGGGCTCCGCCCCGCCCGATGACGTCCGTACGGTCACCAGCCCGGCGTCGCGCAGGTCTCCCAGGAGGACGCCGACGACACCGACGGCCAGGCCGGTGCCGGACGCCAGCTCGGCCACCGAGATCGGCCGCCGGCAGGCCGCCAGGACCCTGCGGTGCTCCGGTGAGAGACCGGGGGCCGTGGACCCGGTCGCCGAGACCGTGGCGATCAGGTCGAACCGGGCGCCGGTCGGCCGGGTCCGTCCCCTGGTGACCGTGTAGGGGCGGATGATCGGTCCGGCGTCCTGGTCGAGCCAGCGCTCCGTCATTTCCCGTCGCCTTCCTGCTCGGCACGGCGCCATCCCTCGCGGAACGACGTCAGGACGCGGCTCGGCACGGGGGGCGGCTCTTCGCCGTCCGGGTGCCGTGACCGCTGCGGCGTCCCGCCGGGTGCGGCCTGCCGCGGAGGGGCCTGCCCGGGCACGGTACGCCGGACACGCTTCGGCAGGCCGCTCCCCGTGGCGGCGGCCTGCTCGGCCCGGACCGGTTCGGCCCGCTCGGCCCGCTCGGCCCGCTCGGCCCGCTCGACCTGGACCGGCAGGTCGGCGGGCGGCTCCGGTGTCTCGGCGACCAGCCCGTCCGGGATGAGCACGATCGCAGTTGTGCCGCCGAACGGTGACGGGCGCAGGGAGACGCGGATGCCGTGGCGGGCGGCGAGCCTGCCGACGACGAACAGGCCGAGCCGGTCGCTGTCGGCCAGGTCGAACTCCGGCGGGTGCGCCAGGCGCTCGTTGAGCTGGGCCATCTCCTCCGGGCTCATCCCGAGGCCGCGGTCCTCCACCTCGATCGCGTATCCCCGGGCGGCGGGCTCGCCCTGCACGAGCACCGGGGTGTTCGGGGGCGAGAAGATCGCGGCGTTCTCCACCAGCTCGGCGACCAGGTGGACGACGTCGGTGACGACCGTGCCGGCGAGCGCCGGGCCGTGCGGCACCTCGACGGTGACGCGGCGGTAGTCCTCGACCTCCTCGACGGCGGCGCGGACCACGTCGTAGATCGCGACCGGGGTCCGCCAGCCGCGGCCGGGCACCGAGCCGGACAGGATGATCAGCCCTTCGGAGTGCCGCCGCATGCGGGTGGTCAGGTGGTCCAGGGCGAACAGGTTCTCCAGGGTCTCCGGGTCGGTGGCCCGCCGCTCCATCGTCTCCAGCATGGCGAGCTGCCGGTGCAGGAGGGACTGGCTGCGCCTGGCCAGGTTGACGAAGACCTTGCCCACGCCCTTGCGCATCTCGGCCTGGCCGACGGCGGCCTCGACGGCCGTCCGCTGCACCGAGGAGAACGCCTCGCCGACGCTCACGATCTCGGTGGTGGTGCCGTGGTTAAGCGCGGGGGACTCCGAGACGGGGCAGACGTCCTCGCCCCTGCGCAGCCGCGCGACCACGTCGGGCAGGCGCCGGTTCGCCAGGTCGAGGGCCGCCTGCTGGAGGCCGACGAGCTCGGAGGCGATCCGGCGGCCGAAGCGCACCGAGACGAAGATCGAGGCCGCGACCGCGACCAGGCCGAGCCCGCCGGCGACGCCGATCTGGATCAGGGTTCCGGCGGCCAGCGGCTCGGCGCGGTCGGCGATGCGCTGGCTGATGTCGCCGGCGAGCCGGTCGAGGGTGTCGGAGAGGGCGACGGCGGCCGTCGCCCAGGAGGCTTCGGGCCGGGCCGCGGTGGCGAAGGTGTTCTCGACGCGTTCGAAGGCGGAGTGGGCCGGCGAGGTCGCCAGGCGCGCGTAGGACGCCTGGAACTCCTCGTCGAGCTGCTTGACGCCGATGGAGTAGAGCAGCCTGCGGCTGGTGGTCAGCTCGGCGAACCGCGCGCGCTCCTGTGCGCCGATGGCACGGGCGGAGACGACCCCGGAGACGATCGCGGCCTGCCGGCTCAGCATCTCGCGGCTCCGCCCGACCACGGTGGCGGCCCGGACCTGGTCGATCAGGTCGATGTCGGCGGAGATCCGGAGCTTCTCGTAGACGTCGAAGGCCAGCTGGACGACCTCGCTGTAGGCGTCGAGGGTCTGCAGCCGCCCGGCGGAGCGGGTGTCCACCCCGCTGCGGGCCTCGGTGAGCCGGTCCGCGGCGGTCAGCAGCCGGACGATCCGCTCCCACAGGGGGTCGGGGATGTCCGCCCGGCCCTCCGCGGACATCCGGTCGAGTTCCGCGCGCGCCGTGTTGGTCCTGGACCGCTGGGCGTCCAGCGCGGAACGGGAGGCCGCCGGGTCGCCCAGGAAGGTCAGGGACAGCAGCCGCTCGTGCTGCAGGGCGGTGGCGAACGCGCGGGTCGGGATGGTCACGTGCTCGTGGACCGTGCGGACGACGAGAAGCTCCTGGCCGCTCCGCAGGGTGATCGCCGCCGCAAAACCCCAGATCGTCACGAGGGAGACGAGGGGGACCAGGAGCAGAGTGAAGATCTTGGTCTTGATCGAGTATGTGCGGCGGGTCACAATACCTCGCATCGTGGATATGCGCGGTTAACAGTGGCGAAACTGTAGCAACGCGGAGCACGCGCGACCAGGGACGCGCGTCCCCCTTCCGCGGCGCCCGTGGGAAGAAAAGTTCTGTGTCCTCCAGGTAATGCGGAACCCCGGGCACTTCGGGCACGTCTTTCCTGAGGATCAGGGGAGGCGTCCATGACAGGGATGGCGGAGCTGGCCGGAGCAGAGCTGGCCCGCGCGGCGCAGGCCGTGCTGGCCAGGGGCGACGAGCTCGAGCAGTCGGGAGCCGTGCAGCTGGTGAGGTTCGGCCCGCTGCGCGTGATCGCCGAGGTGGACGACTCCGCCGCGTGCGTGGACTTCCAGGTGGAAGACGGGGTCCTGCGGTGGTCCTGCACCTGCCGCGAGGGCCGGGAGGGCGCGTTCTGCGCCCACTGCGCGGCGACGGCTCAGTCGGTCAGGAGGAAGACGGAGAGGAAGGCCTTCTCCGGCGTGTCGTCGGTCACGGCCTCCGAGAGCGCGGTCCGGATCGCGTCGTAGGCGGGGCGGTCGGCGTCCCTCAGGACCGCGGTCTTCGTCCAGACGAGCGCGTGCTCGCCGGGCGGCAACCAGGACAGGTCGGTCAGGCAGTCGTACAGCGCGTCGAGGTTGTTGCCGAAGGTGTCGGGGAACGACAGCGCCTCGGCGATGGCCGTCATGGCCTCGGCCGAGGTGGTGATCTCCGAGCCGTCCAGCCGGTGCGGCGTGGCGGTGCCGATCCTCTGCCGGAAGGCGGCCTCGGCGCCTTCCTCGAACGTTCCCCTGGACAACGAGGCCACCTCCGCGGGTGTCGATGACGAAGGACCGGTGACGAGGTCGCCGGCGGGAGTGTCGTGGTCCCCGGCGCCGATGCGCCGGAGTTCCACGCGGGGGAAGCTACCCGCTCGTACTCGGAGGAAACGGTGGGGGACCGGCCGTCTTCGGCCAGGTCGCAAACAATTGGACTTTGATTGTCTGGTTGTCTGACAATGCTTCCATGAAGCTCGCCGTTCTCGGCGCCGCCGTGCTCTGGGGCACCGCGGGGACCGCCGGACTGCTCGTCTCCGGGGTGGACCCGATCTCCGTGGCGGCTGCCCGCCTGGTGGTGGGCGGCCTGGTGCTGGTCGCCATCGCGACCGTCACCACGGCGGTCACCGCGGGCGGCACCGGAACCCTCACCGCGGCGGTGACCAGGACCCTCACCGGGGCCGTCACCAGGACGCCCACCAGGACGCCCACCGAGGTCGGTGCGACGGTCGCCGGGAGACCTCCGGAGGGGCCCGCCGTACGGGTGCCGGCCCGCCGGGGCCTGCTCCTGGCCGCCGCGCTGGGGGTGGCCGCCTACCAGCTCTGCTACTTCGCCGCGATCAGCCGGACCGGTGTGGCCGTCGGCACCGTGGTCGCCATCGGCAGCGGGCCGGTCTTCACCGGTCTGCTCTCCTGGGCGCTGGACCGCGTTCCCCCCACCCGGCGCTGGGCCGGGGCGACCGCGGCGGCGGTCGCGGGCTGCGCCGTACTCACCGGCGGGGGAGGGCAGGTCCGCGCGGACGGCGTCCTGCTCGCGCTCCTCGGCGGGCTGCTCTACGCGTTCTACGCGGTGGCGGCGGCCCGGGTGATCGGGTCCGGCGCCTCCTCGGACGCGGTCATGGGCGCGCTCTTCGGCGGGGCGGGCCTGGTCATGCTCCCGGTCCTGCTCTGGACGGGCGCCGGCTGGCTCGCCGAGCCGCGCGGCCTGCTCGCCGCCCTCTACCTCGGCTGCGCCACCACCGCGCTGGCCTACGTCCTGTACGGCAGAGGCCTGCGCACCACCCCGGTGGCGACCGCGGCGACCCTGGCCCTGGCCGAGCCCGCCGTCGCCGCCCTGCTCGGCGTCGCCGTCCTCGGCGAGCGGCTCACCCCGGTATCGGCCGCCGGTCTGCTGCTGCTCGGAGCAGGCCTGGTCGCCGCGGCCCTCCCCGAACGGCGCACGCCGGTGCGTCCCGGCGGTGGGGCCGCCGTCCCCGCTCCCGGCGGTGGGGCCGCCGCCTCCGCTCCCGGCGGTGGGGCCGCCGCCTCCGCTCCCGGCGGTGGGGCCGCCGCCTCCGCTCCCGGTGGCGCGCTCGCCGACGACGTGCGGACCGCCGGGCCGGGGTCCCGGCAATAGGCTTCCCGTGTGACCGTCCCCCTGCGCCCCGTCTCCGCCGTCACCGCGCTCACCGAGGAGTTGCGCCGCCGGGTGCTCTCCGGGGAGATCCCGCCGGGCACGGCCCTGCCCGAGCAGGAGCTCTCGGCCGCCTACGGGGTGGCCCGGCCGACCGTCCGCGAGGCGCTGGCCGCCCTGGTCCACGAGGGCCTGCTCCGCAGGGAGAGGCACCGCAGCGCCCAGGTGGCCGAGGTGACGGGGGAGGACCTGGACGACCTGATGTTCGTCCGGCGCCCGCTGGAGGACCTGATGGCCGTCTCACTGGCCGGGCGGCGGGTGGCCGGGGCGGACGGGGCGCTGGAACGGATGGCCGCGCTGCCGGGCGACGCGCCCTGGTCCGACGTGGTGGCCGAGCACATGGCGCTGCACCAGGCCCTGATCGTCGCCGTGGGCAGCCCCCGGCTGGAACGGCTCTACGCCGCGCTGACGGCCGAGACCCGGCTGGGCCTGGTCCGGCTGCGCGACTCCTACGCGGACCGGGACGTGCTGGTGGCCGAGCACCGGGACCTGCTCGACGCGATCGGCGGGGGATCGCAGGAGGCCGCCCGGCGGGCGGTCGCCGCACACCTCGACCACGGCTGGGGCGCGCCCCCCGGGGCGTGATCCGCAAGCGGCGGCGACCGTCCGGCTCGCGCGGCTCTATTGCGTGGGGAGCCCCGGAGTCGTCACAATCGCGGCCATGCACGGCAACTCAGTGCCGGATACCTACGTCTACGTCACCGAAGAAGGCGTGACCCGCCACTACGCGGACGGCAGCGTCGACGCCCTCGCATGGGAGGACGTCGTCGAGGTGCGGATCGCCGGCGAGAGCGACGCGGAGATCCTGTACATCCTGCTCGACCGGGACGGCCAGGGCTGCGTCGTGCCCCGGTCGGCGACGGACGCCGCCTTCCTCACACGGCTCCGCTACCTTCCGGACTTCGACGTCGACCGGCTCAGCGCGGCGGTGGACGCAGCGGACGACTCCGCGGTCGTCGTCTGGCGCAGTCCCGAGCCGCCATCGGCCCTCCCGGACCTGGAGTACGACTGAGGCATGCGTCTGCCGGCTCGAGGAGCGCGACCGAGGCGCGATCCGTTCACGCGGCACCTGATCCGCTCACGCGGCGGCCCGATCAGATCGTTTCGACATCCGGAGCGCGGATCCGCTCCATAGGAGACCACCGATCCGGTCCTGTCCAGGCTGAACTTACTCACATTAATGGCCGAATGTGGACATCTAAGTGTAGTTCACCTTAAATCTTTCTGTTTCTATCATGAGTCTCGTATATGGCAACGCTGAGCCAGGTGTGAACCAAGACGTATAGAGGGGCGTCTGTTCTGCGTGGGGTGGATAGAGCACACGGCGAGGGTGTATGAGCGTTGTTGTCAGTGATGTGATCGATGCTTCGCGCGCCACGGCGGAGCCGACCGGCTGGGTGCGCTCCTACGTCCGCACGGCTGTCTGCGGTGACCTGGCGTGCACCGCGATGGCACTGGCCGGGGTCGTCGTGGTCAGAGAGGTGCTGGGTTACCTCGACATGGCGGAGGTCATGCTCGTGGCCTGCCTGGCCGCCACATGGCCGCTGGTCGTCGCGGCCATGGGCGGCTACGACGAGCGCTACCTCGGAGAAGGGCCCGAGGAGTACCACCGCGTGCTCCGCGCCGCGCTCGTCGTCGCCTCGGCCGTGGCCATCGTCGCCTACGCGACGCAGACACCGATCGCGCGCGGTTACGTGATGGCCGGCATCCCGCTGGCGGGCCTGGCGAACATCGTCCTCCGGTACGGCATGCGGCAGGGACTGCACCGCCGCCGTTGCGCGGGCGCCTGTATGCGCCGTGTCGTGGTGGTCGGGCACTGGGCCTCCGTGCTGGAGCTCCACGCGCAGCTCGACCGCAAGCCGTACCACGGGATGCGGATCGTCGCTGCCTGCGTGCCGCCGGGGACGGAGAGGGGGGGAGGCCCGCGGTTCGACGGCTTCCCGGTGCTCGGAGACTTCTCCAACGTTCCCGAGGTCGTCCGGGCCGCCCGCGCCGACACGGTGGCCGTGCTCGCCTGTCCCGAGCTCGACGGCGTCGCGCTCCGGCGGCTGGCGTGGCGGCTGGAGGAGACCGACACCGATCTCTACGTCGCCTCGGCGCTCATGGAGGTCGCCGGACCGCGCATCAACATCCGCCCTGTGGCGGGCCTCCCCCTCCTGCACGTCGCCCACCCCGACCTCGACGGAGCCCGCCAGCTGGTCAAGGGCGTCTTCGACAAGACCGTCGCGGCTCTCGTGCTGCTGGCGCTGCTGCCCTTACTGCTGGTCGTGGCGGTCCTGGTCAGGGCGTCGGGTCCCGGGCCCGTCCTGTTCCGCCAGACCAGGGTCGGCAAGGGTGGCGAGGAGTTCACGGTGCTGAAATTCCGGACCATGGTCCCGGACGCCGAACGGGTCAAGCGGGAGCTCGCCGACTTCAACGAAGGGGACGGCGTGCTGTTCAAGATTAGGAACGATCCAAGGGTCACCCCGGTCGGCGGCTTCCTGCGCAGATACTCCATCGACGAGCTGCCG